>CAZXCD010000041.1:0-1587 GCA_964638985.1 uncultured Candidatus Saccharibacteria bacterium | reverse complement strand
AGTTGCCTTTCTTACTGATTCAATTGCTGTTTTGCCTATTATTGCCGGTCTTTTGGTAGTTGAAGTTGGTTCGGTAATAATCCAGCTTTTATCAAAAAAATTCAGAGGTAAAAAGATTTTTCTTTCCACCCCCATACACCATCATTTTGAAGCTATTGGCTGGCCGGCTTATAAAGTAACGATGCGATATTGGGTCTTATCTGTTATTTTTGCCATTGTCGGTATAATTTTAGCGATAGTTAGTAGATAATATGGGTAAAAAAGTAGATAAATTTTTTTTGGTAATCGTATTAATCCTTCTTTTTTTAGGAGTGGCTATGTTCGTTTCCGCTTCTTTGGGACTTCTGGCTAAAAATGAAGAAACTTTTTATTCCGTGTTGTTTAGTCAATTGGTTCTCGGTCTCGGCTTGGGCTTGGTCGCGATGTACCTTTGTTTTAAAATAAATTATAAATTTTGGCGCAATTATTCTTTTCTAATTTTTCTGGGGTCCATCCTGCTCACCGCGGCGGTGTTAATTCCATCGCTCGGATGGAGCCACGGGGGAGCGACGAGATGGATTGACTTTGGTTTTACAAAGTTTCAGCCGGTGGAATTTTTAAAATTCGGCTTTGTGATTTATTTCGCGGCTTGGCTTTCTTGGGTTAAGAACAAGGTGCAAGATTTTAGATTTGGCATTTTGCCCTTTGCTATTATGATTGGAATTATCGCTTTTGTTTTATTTAAACAACCCGACACGAAAAGTTTCATTTTGATTTCTTTTACCGGTTTGTCTATGCTGTTTATCTCCGGAGTTCCGGTCAAATATCTTTTAGGAGTGGGCCTTGGATTTATCTTATTACTTAGCACACTCGTTTATTTCAAACCATATTTGCAAGAACGAATTCAAACTTTTATCAACCCAGCCCAAGACGCGCAAGGTTCTTCTTTTCAAATTCAGCAATCATTCATCGCGCTCGGGTCCGGTGGTGTTTTCGGTAGGGGATTCGGGCAGAGCGTTCAGAAATTTAGCTACCTGCCGGAACCTCAGGGAGACTCAATTTTCGCGGTCTTGGGCGAGGAATTCGGCTTTGTGGGAGCATCTATTACGATAATTCTTTATGTTCTCTTTCTCTTGCGCGGATTTCGCATTGCCAACAGGGCGCCGGATTATTTCAGTGGACTTTTGGTTTCGGGAATTGTTATACTTATTACGGTCCAGTCATTTATGCATATAGCTTCCATCACTGGCGTTTTTCCGTTGACGGGAGTGCCGCTCGTGTTTATGAGTCAAGGAGGCACCTCGCTTATGGTATATCTGGCAATGATAGGGGTAGTATTAAATATATCTAAATTTCAAAAAAATTTATGAAAATAGTTTTTACCGGCGGGGGAACAGGAGGGCATTTTTATCCGGTTATTGCCGTGGTGGAAAAAGTCAATCAAATAATAGACCATGAGCACATTTTAGGAGCTAAACTCTACTATGTTTCTGACGGTTCGTATGACAAGAAGGTACTAACGGAAAACGAATTAATGTTTGAACAAGTGAGTGCCGGGAAAATGCGCACTTATTTTTCTCTGAAAAACTTTTCTGATATTTTTAAATC
>CAZXCD010000040.1:0-1645 GCA_964638985.1 uncultured Candidatus Saccharibacteria bacterium | reverse complement strand
TGATTTTTCATGAATTAATTTTAACAAATCATACAAATTCAGATGCGAATCCGGGAATTGGGTAAAATAAGGTAAATTTATATAAAGATAGTTCTCTAACAACAAAATCACTTTTCGAGGAGGTGGGTTATGGATCGCAGTATTAAGATTTTCATCGCTATTATTCTGGGCGCTTTTATTGGCGCTTCCATCGCACTTTGGATTAATCAGGCGTGGTGGATGGGATTTGTTGGAATGGTTATCGGTGGCTCAATCGGCTATCTGGCCTATGGTTTTGGCAATGTGATTGAAGCCATAAAATCCGGCTGGAATTATGCAATTGCTTTCGAAATCAATAAAACCAGCTGGTGGTCAATAATACCGAGCAGAATAGTTATAAAAGAAATATTTTTAATCTCTTTGATTATCTGGAATTTCGCTTTCGGTTTTTTTATTTCTTTTTCTGACTACCGGTTTTCTGATTGCCGGTTTGGCTAATTGGCATGAGTCATATGAGGCGTATAAATTTTTGTTTCTAATTTCTATTCCGGCTGCTGTGATAATCTTTATCTTTATTCTTTCCTTCGCATCCCTTTTTTACGAAAAGGAAGACGATAAGACGATCAAATTTATAACCAAGCAGTGGCATATTGTAAAAAAATACAATATCCTCGCTTTATGCTTTTTTTATTACTGGAAATGGTTAATTCTTCTTATTAAAAGGCTTATTGTTTTAGTCGGTCGTTTTCTTCGTCATGTTTTCGTTGTTATTCACTCGGATGAGCGCTTGCTCTGTTTTATTTATGCCGCGGCAGGCGCCGGCGCGGGTTTCTGGGGTCATAATCCTTTGCTCTGGGCTCTTATCGGAGCGATCCTCGGAGTTGTCAACTATGAAATTGTCTTAAAACGCGTTTTTAAAGTCGTCCCCGGGACGACGCAGTAAAAGTGGTTTTTCTTTCCCCAACGCCTCGCGATTTGCCAAAACAATGGCAAATTGCGGGGCGTTTTTTTATTTAATTTTGTGGATTATGGAGAAAACAATCTCGGCCGGCCTGATATTGACTTCGAAAACGATAAGTGATATAATATGAGATATGGTTGAATCCCGCCCGACGGGCTCAATTTGTATGGTTTGCTTTTGATTTTTTCACAGCGCTTCGGCGCTTTTTTTGTTTACGCGATTTTATGATGACCTCTAAGGGAGTAAAATGATCGAGACAATCCATGAATTTTCTTTGCAGTTTGTTTTCAATTTTTCTGATAAATTGTTTTGAATATCTTGAAATGTCGCTGCCCTTGGGAATATCTTTTCGGATGCATCCGTTGATATTTTCCACTGTTTCTTTTTCCCATGAACTGTATGGATGGCAGAAATATATCGTAATATTTAAAAGCTTCTCCAATTCTTTATGACGCTGCAGAAGCAGGTCGTTGTCCGTGGTAATTGTTTTTAATTCGGGGAATCGTTTCTGAATCTTCAGAAAAGCGAGATGGACGTTATTGATCGTAATATCCGTTATCTTTTCTAAAAAAGGAGCGCGCGATTTTCTGTCGGCAACAACAAGAATTATTCCCTTGCCTGTTTTGCCTGACACAAGAAAGTCAGCCTCGGCGTCGCCGATTCTGCCGCGTTTTGCGACTATTTCAGGTCTTTCGTCGATAAATT
>CAZXCD010000039.1:0-1756 GCA_964638985.1 uncultured Candidatus Saccharibacteria bacterium | reverse complement strand
TGTTTTTAAACTTTTGTCGTCAAAGGATCAAAAATAAAATCTTTATGAAAAAACTAATTTCTACAAATCCGGCGAAAAATTATGAGATTATCGGAGAGGTAGACATTTCTACGGATGAAGAGATAAGAGAAAAGGTAGAATTAGCCAACAAGGCCAAGTTGGCTTGGAAGGAACTTGGTATAAAAGGAAGAGTTGAGTTGCTAAAACCAATATGCGAAGAGTTTAAAAGAAGAAAGGAACAATTACAACTACTAGAAACTAAAGAAATGGGTAAGCCGACAGCCGAGGCCAATCTTGACGGATTTCTTGAAGAATTTGAGTGGTTTCTCGATAACGGCGAAAAATCCTTATTTGATGAAATCACGCATGAAGATGAAAAATCAATACACAAAATTGTCTATGAGCCATATGGAGTAGCAGCGGTGATAACTCCATGGAATTTTCCGACAGGTATGTTCATTTGGGGTACAATTCCCAATTTAGTTGCCGGAAATACTGTCGTATTCAAAATCTCGGAAGAATGTCCTCTTATAGGAAAACTAATTGAGGAAATAATGAATTCGAAGAATCTCCCCAAGGGCGTCTTTTCCGAAGTGTATGGAGATGGAAGTGTAGGACAAAAACTTGCTGAAAGCGATGTAAATTTAATTTGGTTTACAGGAAGCACGAAAGTCGGGAAATTACTCTATAAAATTGCCGCAGAAAAGTTTATAAAGGTAGTTCTTGAAATGGGCGGGTCCAGCCCTGCGGTTTTATTCGAGGATATAGATGTCCGGGATGTTATCCCTGAAATTTATGTTGAAAGATTCCGTAATTGCGGACAAGTGTGCGATGCCATAAAAAGACTTATCGTTCATGAATCAATATTCGATAAAGTTGTAGATAGTTTCAAGCAAGAAATTTCGAAAAAGATTGTCGGCGATCCATCTAGCGATAAGACACAAATAAGCAGTTTAGTCGCAAAAAGGCAGCTAGATTTGCTAGAAGACCAAGTCAAAGATGCTATAAAAAAAGGTGCCAGAGTGATTATTGGAGGAAAGAGGCCAGAGAATTTAAGCGGAGCATTTTATGAGCCAACGATTTTAACTAACATCAAAAAAGATATGCGCGTATGGAACGAGGAAGTTTTCGGCCCTGTTTTGCCAGTAGTATCTTTCAAAACAGAAGAAGAGGCAATTAATTTGGCCAATGATACTTCTTATGGGCTTGGAAGCAGAGTTTATTCGAAAGATCTTGATCGCGCGAAAAGAGTGGCTTCGAGAATTAAAGCTGGCACAGTTGAAATCAATCATGTAAGCCGCTGGCTTTCATGCAATCCTTTCGGAGGATTTAAAGATTCAGGAATGGGAAGGGAGCACGGGATACCTGGATTTCGAGAATTGTGCCAGATAAAAGTAATTTCAATGGGAAAATAATTTTCGAAATATTATAGAAACAAAAAGAGCGACCCCAATCGCTCTTTTGTTTTTTACTCCTCAATCAAGGTTATTTTCTTGTCTTTATAATTCAGCCTGCTTCGCAGGTTTGCCAATAGTTTGCGCTTGTCCGATACGCTACCATCTTTGAGAAGGTACTTGGCATATTATCGGATACAGACTCCGACCCACGTGCCTCAATTTAGTTCTGGCAAAATCCTCTCAAAAGTCCTATAATGCCCCTATAAGGGGCGTTCACTGGGGTACTTAACCCGAGTGTCCCGCTAGGATAATACAAACAAAAATATGGCACAAAAATTATACATTTTACCGTTCGACCA
>CAZXCD010000038.1:0-1823 GCA_964638985.1 uncultured Candidatus Saccharibacteria bacterium | reverse complement strand
TTATAAAAACAATCCACCACGCCCTTTTCGGCGAAGACACCCAAGGCCACTTCGCGGATTAATTCCCCTAAACCTGGCTTTGGGGTGGGGATAACTTTTATTTATTCTTCTTCACTCCATGCTTCTCGTGAAGTTTAGCCACTTCTTCTTCTTCCAGTTCTTCTTTTTTCTCTTTTCCACGCAGACCGAGGGTTTTGAGTTCAGCACCTCCCAGCATATTTAAAGATTTCACCAATCCAGACAGATGTTCCACGGTATTTTTCTCCGGAGCATCCAATACTTCTTCAAGCAAGGCGCTCAAAATCCACCCCATCCTCGGTCCGGGAGCAATTCCGAGCTCTTTTTGCATAAATTCTCCGTTAATTTTGAGTTGTCCAACAGAAATAGGGTCCCGTAAGGCCTCTTCTATCATCGCAAAGTACTTCCGCAGACGATATGGGGCTTCTTTCTTCTTCATTCCCACCCTGTCACACTCACGGACGTCCATTAGAGACCAGATATTTTCTTTCCCAACTTTTGTAATAATTCTTCGTACTGCAGAGAGTGTAATTAATTCTGTGTCCGAGAAGAACATATGATTACGTACCAACTTATCCACAAGTTCAATTTCTTTGCTTGAAAATTTTAATCGCTCCATTATTTTTTTCGTCATCCGCGCGCCCACAACTTCATGACCATAAAAAGTGTATTTCTTTTTTGAGGAGCCAGAAGATAATTTAGCATGGTCTGGCCGGGATAGGGACCCGGAGAACCGAGGACCTGATAAATTATTTTCGGGCTCCGAAAAACGCCTACTTCTAGGTTTACCAATATCATGAAAAAGCGCGGAAAGCCTTATTTCTAAAGGCCAATTCCTATCCGAGGCGTGTTGTAGGGCAGCCAATAAATGGTTCCAGACATCATAAATATGCTCGCCTGCTTGTTCACACCCTATCCCCTCTTCTAGTTCCGGAATTATATTTTTTAACAATCCAAATTTTTGCAACATTACAATTCCACTCGCGGAATTCGGCGACATAATTATTTTTTCAAACTCATCACGAATTCTTTCTGCAGAAATTTTTTTAATTAAATCCGCATTTTTTAAAATACTTTCCGTTGTTTCATACGACACAGAAAAATTAAGTTGGCAAGCGAAACGGACAGCCCTCAACATTCGCAGAGCATCCTCTTGAAACCGGTCATCCGGGCTCCCTACCGCTTTCAGCATTTTGTCTTTGATGTCCTTTACACCATCAAATAGGTCCACCAGTTGTCCTTTAGACTTGCCCACTGAACTGGAGGGGCTTAAAGCCATCGCATTCACAGTAAAATCACGCCTTTTTAGGTCGTCTTCCAGCTTATCGCTGAATTTTATCTCATCCGGATGCCTAAAATCACTATATTTTGCCTCAATTCTATAAGGAGTGACCTCCACAATCATAGTTTCATGTGAAACATCTTCTCCCTCTCCTGTCAGGAGAGGGCTGGGGTGAGGTTGTGTTTCACGTGGAACCACTACCCCAACCGTCCCGAAAGTATTTTCATAAACAGTCTTTTCAAAAAGGCCGATAATCTGTTCCGGTTTAGCATTGGTAGTTACATCCCAATCTTTGGGTTCTCTTGCTCCTTCACTTCCGCTCAGGATCTTCGACATCAAAAGATCACGAACACATCCGCCGACTAGGTACACTTCAAAACCAGCTTTTTCAAGCGTACTTGTTACATGTGAAACCTCTTTGGGAATCTTGGATATTAAGTTTTTTAGATCTTGTTCCACTTTGGAATGTGTGCGGCCAGAGAGAATCGAACTCTCGTCTCATCCTTGGCAAGGACGTGTTCTA
>CAZXCD010000037.1:1514-1914 GCA_964638985.1 uncultured Candidatus Saccharibacteria bacterium | reverse complement strand
AAAAAATTTCTTTTAATTCTCTGTATTCCTTCAGAAATTTTAGAATTATCAATACAATCAGAAGCCAAGACATCAACATTAGTACGTGGATCAATGAACCGAAGTTCCCGATTTCTATAATCTCTAATATAACTATAATAATTTCTTACAATTTCCGAGGGACATAACTCTTCTAACATATAAAAACAAGAAAATAACTTATTTATAAATCTATTTAACCAGCCTATATTTTTTTACCCATTTTAGCATTCCAGAAAGACTCAAAACCATCCCCATAAGGAGCAATATCACTACAAACTAATTGATGATCTAAATCTTTGCACACCTTATTTGCATAAACAAAAGTAGGAGTTATCCCATCATAAGGATTAAATTCATTTTTCTGGACTGGAGACAAAAA
>CAZXCD010000037.1:0-1504 GCA_964638985.1 uncultured Candidatus Saccharibacteria bacterium | reverse complement strand
CGCCATCGCAGCGCCTGCTATTATCGGTGAAAGAAGCCAGCCTGTGAAAGGGTACAAAACCCCTGCAGCAACAGCCATTAAACCATAACTCCAAATTCTCCTAGGATTTCTTTCATGAATTTCAACTCTTTCTTCAACTTTCTTCTCTAATCCCTCAACATGTTTTTCACGACGAGCAAAATCTTCCTCTCTTTTTCTATAAAGTTCAAATATACTCACTACTCCTTCAGGTAAATCCTCTTCAATAAGACTAGAATCTTGAATATAATCTTCAAACTTTATTCCTTTTTCTATTAATTTAGTAGCAATATTTACATCAATTTTTAAGAACTCTAAATAACCTAACAAATCTGGCAAAGTATGCCCATTACTCTCTGCAAATCTCCTTAATAAATACAAATCTTGAATGTCATAAATATCAGCCATTTTCATTATAAATCTATTTAACTAAAATTCCTTGTAGAACACCAACTTGCCCAGGTCTAGAAGTAATTTTAACCTTACCTTTAGCAGTATCAACAACAGCGCCTTTAGTCATAATATTTCTTCTCACAAAATGCCTATTAGCATTATTTTCAACAATAGTCTTAATCTTTTCTTTAGAATATTTCTTGGATTTAGGATCAAAAACATTAATTTCATCAGCAGAAAAAATCTTTTGTTTAACATTTCCACCAATTCCTCTAACAACTTTTGTTTTTTTAGGAGCTAGCTTAGTTAGTGTAGGTTGTCTCATTAACTCAAAAACTCTTTTCTTTCTATAACTTTTATAAATTCCACCAGTAGCTTTTCTTTTTGATCTTTGTGATGTAATTGCCATACACGAAGGAAAAAAATTGTACCTTTAAATATGTTTCCTTTTATTATTAGAAAGCTTTAAATACTGTTTTACGTTTTTCAAGATTACAAATTTTTTTATTTGGAGGATATAAATATGGAACCAGAAAGACCATTAGACGCATTGAATGATGCAAGAAATCAAAGAGTTATAGTCGAATTAAAAAACAAAATCCAAATCACTGGAAAACTAAAAGCATTTGATATACATATTAATGTAGTTTTAGAAGAAGCAGAGGAATGGGAAGAAGGAACAATGCGCCGAAAAGTTGGTAAAGCTTTTATTAGGGGCGATATGATTGTTTTGATCTCACCAGCTTAATACCATGACAAAGGGAACAGCATCAATGGGTAAGAAGTCCGGTAAGGACGTTCATATTAGATGTCGACGCTGCGGTAAAGCTTCTTATCATAAAATCAATGGAATTTGTGCAAGTTGTGGTTATGGTAAATCTGCTAAGCTAAGATCTTATTTCTGGCAAAAACCAGACAAACATTAATTTTTTTCTTTTTAGATACTTTTTTAAATAATTTGTAATACCAAATAGTTAGAAGTTTGACAAAAAAATATGCGCGGGTGCCGGAGCGGTCAAACGGGTTGGAAAATAACATTTAGGTGTTATTTGGCTTAGCTTAGGACTGATTCGGTAAAAAACCCAATAGCTTA
>CAZXCD010000036.1:0-2368 GCA_964638985.1 uncultured Candidatus Saccharibacteria bacterium | reverse complement strand
GGTAGAGGACTCGAACCTCTAAGGGATTTCTCCCGCTGGTTTTCGAAACCAGTGCCATACCATTAGGCGAACCCTCCAGGTATATTTGTGACCTTACCGGGAGTCGAACCCGAATTTAGTGCTTGAAAAGCACTCGTCCTAACCGTTAGACGATAAGGCCAAAAGAACATAGACACTATAACATTTATTATAAAAAAATAAAAGATTGAACTTAATTGTATAGTAATATATACTATACTAATGAGTTCAAATATGTCTTTAAGAGAAAGGGCTGTTTCTCTTCGAAAGAATGGGGAAAGCTATAATAATATAAGAAAACTTTTAGGTATTCGTTCAAAAGGAACACTTAGCAACTGGTTTAGGGGTATAAAGTTACCTAAAAAATCAATAGAACTTTTGGCAAAAAATAATAAATTGGCCCATGAAAGAGGTTTATTTACTGCAAATAAAAACAGAAAGGTTAGAATTGATAATGAAAATAAAAAAGCATACACAGAGGGCCAGAATTATATACAGCCAATATCAAAAAAGGAACTTCTTTTAATTGGAGCAGTTTTGTATTGGGGAGAAGGAACAAAATCAGAAAGAAACGCAGCATCACTTACTCTTAGTAATTCTGATCCGCTTATGATATCAGTTTATATGAGATTTATTAGAGAAATACTGAAAATTCCGGAAGAAAAAATAAGAGCTGGAATTCATATCTATCCATCAATATCTGCTAATGAAGCAAAAAAATTTTGGTCTAATATAACGAAACTACCGGAAAGTAGATTCTATATCATCACCCAAATAAGCCGAGCTAGTCAAAACAAAAGACCATTTAATATATTACCGTATGGTACTGTTGTAATAAAAATCAATAGCCGTCAGCAATTTTATAAAGTTAAAGGAATGATAAAAGGAATAGTTGTTCAAACAAAATTATAGTATAGAATGCGAGTATTACGAAAAAATTGACATAAAGTTTTTTGGGTGTATAAATCTAAATAGATTTGCAAGATGTACTTGCGACTGATACCGCACAGATTAAAGCGGAAATGTACCTAATAGAAAGGAAGCACGATGGCAAACATCGGTAGAGACTCGGCCGACTTATTGGCTGGTCTCCAAATCGACCTCCTGTCAAAGTTCCGAAACCACCAGGTGTCGGCTGACCACTTGAAGTGGTTTCTCCACCTCAAGAAAGAACAGCGAGATCAGCTCACAAACGCTACGAAAGTGGAGAATCTCAACCCATGGAGTCTTGTCCCTGGGTCCGACGAGAAGAGCGTATACATCGTGATCCAATCCATTGAAGGCGAGGAGTTGGCACGACGTGGCTTCGCCCCTCCGGTCAGCGAGACAATCGTTTACCTGGTAGCTCAAACACGAGACCACGCGGGACCGGGAAACCCCATCAACCTGGGAAAGAAGAGCACCCTTAGCTTTGACATCGTCGGGTGGGATCCCATGAAAAGGGTCATCACCGTCAGACTCAAGTAAGACCACACATCATCGCCCCGCACCAAAGAGTCGCCTCGACACTCCGGTCGGGGCGATTTCTCTTTTAACCTGAAGTCTAATATACTTCATATGAAGTCTAATATACTTCATATTATGAAACTTATAGTTTTAGCAGCCGGGAAAGGAACGAGGTTTCTGCCCACCACAAACACAATCCCCAAAGGGATGATTCCCCTTTTAGAAAAACCTTTATTGGAACATGTAGTTACCCCATATTTACCTTATGTATCCGATATTATTTTTGTAATCAGCGAACCGTTGGGTCAAAAAATTAAAGAACACTTCAAAGAAAATTATCTTGGGCATAATATTTTTTATAAAACACAGACAGAACAAAAAGGCACGATGGATGCCGTTTTGAGATGCAAGGATTTGATAAACGATGGCGAACTTTTTTGTGTATGTAACGGAGATGATTTGTTAAAAGAATCTGATATTAAAAACGCCCTAAAAGATGGAGAAATCGGCATAGGCATATCTAAAAAATTAATGCCAAAAAATTATTGGGGTATAGAAATAAAAAATAATTATGTTTCCGGATTTAAGGCACACAATACGACAGATGATTTTGTGGAAGACACATTTTATAATGGCTTTAATATACTTGATAACAAAATCTTTGGTTTTGAGCCTGTTTTGTTAAAAAATGGAGAATCAGGCTTGCCCCACACATTACTCGCGCACCTGAACACTTATCCGCTTAAGGCATTTATGTTTCAGTCTTGGGAGACAGTAAATGGTCCACAAGATATTGGGGGTGCCGCTAACTTTATACAAAATAATGGATAAGATTCAAGAATTGCAAAATTTACATAAGAAGTGGATGACAGAGTGCCAGTGCAGGCTCAAAAAGACAGCTACT
>CAZXCD010000035.1:0-2562 GCA_964638985.1 uncultured Candidatus Saccharibacteria bacterium | reverse complement strand
TATTCATGGCACTTATATTTTAATACAAGTGTTGCAATTGATTGTTGAACTCGGGCAAATAATCCTTGACTTTATTTTAAATATTGGTATAGTTTTAAACGGAAAGGAACGGAAATGCATGGATGACTCCGAGCTGGATAAGATCTTTCAACCGACGGTAAGCTCTCGGGACGCAGTACAGTGCTCTGAGGCCGTGGAGGAGGGTACCATAATGGACGAAGCAAGAAGAGGGTTTCTCTCGCCGTTCGCTTCGACGGGAGTAGCACCGGCTCCCGTCAACCCGAGAACCTCACCGTTCGTCGAGATGAGACGAGCGGGGGTTACCAACACCAAAATCGTCCGCAGGAGGGCGGTTCCGGGTAGCAGACAGCCCGTCCCTCTTGACACTCCCGACATGTCCCACTTCGGGAGGCACACATACTAGGAAGGCGGATCGCCTTCCGGCCTCGGGTCGCCACCGTGCGATCCGAGGCTTTCCTTTATACACAAAATTTATTGCATTTTATTGACGTTGTTATATAATTTTACTTACTTAAATGCCACACAAAAAAACTAAAAAATCCGGAAAGAATTGGAGAAAATTTTGGAAGCTCGGAGTGGATGGATGGAACACGCAATTTTTTGATGTGAACAAAGAGGGCGAGCTGATAGCCAATGAAGGCCATCACATTTACAATCTAAATGACCTGGCTCATAAGTATGGCACCCCGCTTCAAATAATATTTCCGTTTATCATAGAAGACTTATTGAAAGATTTGATAGGCTATTTTCAGGCCTATATGAAAATATACGGCTATAAAGGTAAATTCTTTTATCATTACCCGATGAAAGTGAATCAAAGCAGGGAATTTGTCCTTCCGCTCCTGTCTGAAGGCGCGAATTTGGAAGTAACTTCAGCGAATGAACTCTGGATAGTTAAAAAACTTTGGGAAAGCGAAAAATTCAACAGTAAAATCCGCGTATTTTGCAACGGACCGAAGACTGACCAATATCTGGATTTGGTGGAAGAGTTGCGCGCCAAGGGTATGAACATAGTGCCCATCATTGAATCTCTGGAAGAGGTGGAAAGAATTTCAAAGTACAAAGGCGACATCGGAGTGCGAGTAAACCTAAACGTCAAATCCGATACGCACTGGGATAAAAAGTTTGACCTCTTCGGACTTTCCGAGAAGGACGCTCTTGCTTTAGGCAAGATGAAAAATCTAAAAGTGATGCATTATCACGTCGGTTCTCAAATCAAATCACAAAAAAGTATTTTAGACGCGATCAAGTATGCGTTCGGTGTCTATGTTGAATTGCAGAAGATAAATCCTTCCTTGGATACTTTGGATATCGGAGGGGGATTTGGTGTTCCGTACGAGAGGAAAAAGTTTTATACCGCTAAAGGTGTTTCCAGCAAAATTGTTAAAATATTAAAGAGTTTATCGGACAAAGCGGGGATCAGGCATCCAAACTTGGCTGTGGAGTGGGGGCGATACATAGTCGCTCCAGCGCAAGTGACTCTCTATAAAGTAATTTCTAAAAAAAGCATACCGAAGGCCAACGCCAACGCTTGGTACGTCATTGACGGTAGTTTTATGAATGACCTTAAAGACACTTGGGCGATACATCAGAAATGGCATACTATCCCCGCGAACAATATGCATGGCGCTTTGAAGACCGTGTGGCTCGCGGGTAGTACTTGTGATTCGGACGATAAATATACAGATGGGGGAAATTATATTTTGATGCCCAAACTTCATGAGAATGAAGACCAGATAATAGCTATCTTTGATACAGGGGCTTACCAAGAAGGACTCGCATCGCACCATTGTCTACTTTCGGCGCCGATGAAGATTATCGCGCAAGACGGTATGATTAAAACCATTCGCAAACACGAAACTTCTGACTCTGTCGGCAAGCTTTTCGGCTGGAACGGGGATAGTAAATAATCTATGAAAAATTACTTTTTTTGTTTTATTGCGCTCCTGGTTTTACTTTTCTTGGGTTATCACTTTTGGACGGCCGTCACAATTGATAACATCAGTTATGTGCAAATAGGTGGACAGAATGTAAAAGTTGATTTGGCTTTGACTGAAGCCGAGCACACAAAGGGGTTAAGTGGAAAGAATGAATTGGTGGAGAATGAAGGAATGCTTTTTATTTTTACAGAGTCGGGGAAACATAGCTTCTGGATGAAGGATATGAATTTCCCGATTGATATTGTTTGGATCTCTTCAGACATGAAAGTCGTTTATATAAAAAAGAATGCGACTCCAGAAACGTATCCGGAGGCTTTCATCCCTGACGTTGATGCGAAATACGTTTTAGAAATTTCTGCTGGTTTTTCCAATAAGAACAATTTGAAAGTGGGGGACAGTGTGGAATTTTTATTCACCTCACCCCAACCCTCTCCTTATTAAGGAGAGAGGGGGAAGTCAATAGAAAATCCCCCGCTTTGGGCGGGGGACTCTCATTTTCTTGCAGGTATCTATAAGCCGAATTTTGTGCTCCCCGACCTAAGTCGGGGAGGATAACAATTTATCTAGGCCTTAAATTACTCCAAGGCTCAAGCGATTCTCT
>CAZXCD010000034.1:0-3164 GCA_964638985.1 uncultured Candidatus Saccharibacteria bacterium | reverse complement strand
AGAAAGATTGCGTCTATATGAAATTTTTACAAAACTTTCTGGAAATATAAAGAGGGATTTTGGCAGGAAAATCATTTTTTCTCCGCTGGAAAGAAAGAATAATTTTTTGGTTTTTTTGCCCGACGAACAAATTACGAAGGACTCCATGATGACTTTTGCGAGAAACGCATTAGGCGCAATGCCGAAAAAAGTATTTTTACCGGAAGTAGAAGTGCGTACAGTCATAAGTATTGAAGAGATGATAGATAAGTTGACTGATAGAATACAGAATTCCTTGAAAATGAATTTCAAGGAATTTGCCGGTAAAGCTGAAACGAAAGAAGAAAGAGTGGTTGTAATTGTGGGATTTCTTGCTATGCTAGAACTTGTCAGACAAGGAATAATGAGTGCAACTCAAAATGAGAATTTTCAGGATATTATTATAGAAAAAACAGAAGTAACAATAGAAACTTATGGATAAAGAAGAAAAAATTGATCCCGTTAGAAATCGCGAGGGCTCGCAGCGACCCTCTATTTCTAACGGGATAGAAGCGATACTTTTCTTCAAGGGTGAACCTGTTTCCAGAAAAAAACTTTCAGAGATTTTGGAAGCGGGTCAGGTTGAAATAAATGAGGGCATAGAAAAGCTTAAAGAAAGTTTGCAAAATAGGGGAATAACGCTTATTGAAAACGGCAACGATATCACTTTAGGCACTGCGCCGGAACTTTCCAAGCTGATTGAAGATTTACAGAAAGAAGAATTGAATAAAGAGCTCTCGAAAGCTGCCTTAGAGACACTATCCATTATTCTTTATAAAAATGGCGTGAGCAGGGCCGAGATTGACTACATCCGCGGAGTAAATTCCAGTTTTACATTGCGTGCGCTATCTGTTCGCGGACTGGTGGAAAAGACAGTAGACGAAAAAGACAACAGGCGTTTTATCTACAAACCTAGCTTTGAACTTTTGTCTTTTATGGGAGTGAAATCTGTGGAAGAATTGCCGGACTGGGCAGAGGTAAACAATTCCGTCAATGTAGCAGTAAAAAATATGGAAGCGGAAAATAAAGAAGAAACCCAATAACAAAATTTCGCGGTCGCGAAGAAGTGTTATGGGTAAAAAATTAGTATATTATATATAATATACTAAGAAAATGATTAGAGGCATTCGGAATTAATGCCGAGGACGTAATTGTTTATTAAATTTAATTTTGATACGTATTCTTCTCCCAAGAAGCCATTTATATCTCCTTCGCTTACCAAATCTCCATAATCCCGAGTGAAAGCCCTTGAAAGTGGCGCGTATGACCAGTGCCACTTCTCTTCACTGTAACCCGTGGGTCTGCCCGGGCCTTTTGCATTGTACGGCTGGCAAAAGCCGAAGAGGGAAGCATTTTTATTCAGCCATTCGTATACCGAAGCGCCCTTCCGAGTTCTGAAATATTCCGGCGTGGCGGCGTTGATGTCTATGTCGGTGCCCCAATGATGACGAGAAGTGCCGGGGACTGCACTGTATTTCAATATTTTTTTAAATCTATCTACTCCATCAATAGTGAGCGCGTTCCATTTATTGTTCCAAAGATTTTTTTGATAATCAAAATTTCTGGCAGCGGAAGCTATCTTTAAATCTATTTTATCTAGGAGCGCTGCTTCCCGCATTTTAGAAAAAGCGTCCAGGGCTTCTATACTTAAATACATTTTATATCCGCCGACATTGTATGCCTCAGGCACAGGAGTAAAATCTTCTCTCGCGCTCGGGTCAAACTTGCCCATTAGATAAATTTTCTGCTCAGCTTTCTTTTGAGCTTCTTCCAATGCCTTCTGTTCTGCTACGATTCTCTCCATAAGGGCCTCCTTCTCTCTTTTTTTCTCAAAATTTAAAAACAGGGCGAAAAGAATCAGCACTAGCGAGATGCCAAATACAGCCACGGGGAAAATATATTTAAAAGCTGATTTTTCCATCCTATACGAAATATTTAATAAATTTGGTTTATCCTTAAATACGAATTTTTGTGATATTTCGTACGGGACATGCTTACGAAGGATAACACATGGGTGCATTTTAATCAAAAAAGAATAGTGCTATAATCCCTATATGCTTATAGATTTAGTTAAAATATCCATTCCGACGGCTTTTGCCTTTTTTTTAGGTTTACTTCTTACCCCATTTGCCACCCACTTTTTCTATAAATACAAGATGTGGAAGAAGAAAGTAAGGAGTGAAGATACTTCTTCCGAAGAGTTTAAATTAATACATCAAAAAAAAGCACAAGATGAAATTTCTGTGCCTTGCGTGGGTGGTATTATCGTTTGGGTTTCAGTGCTTTTGTCTGTTCTAGTATTTTATCTGTTATCAATTATTTTCCCCAGCAATTTGTTTTCACAATTGAACTTTTTAAGTCGTTCGCAAACTTTTGTACCCATAGGTGTATTTGTTTTAGGAGCTATCTTTGGATTAGTGGACGATATTTTAGAAATAAAAGGCAAATCAAACATAACGAGGTATTCGGCATGGTATGTCAGGATTAAATTGCTTATCATAACAGTTCTTGGTTTTATCGCTGGATATTGGTTCTTTTTCAAACTGGATATGCGTTCAATAAGCATACCCTTTGATGGCACATTAGAGTTGGGAGTTTTGTTTGTATTGTTTGTCGTCGTCGTTATGTTGGCTACTTTTTCCGGCGGAGTGATAGATGGGTTGGATGGATTATCCGGTGGGGTGCTTGCTTCTATTTTCGGCGCTTACGCGGTAATTGCTTTCATTAATAATCAAATGGACTTGGCTGCTTTTTCGGGTGTGGTGACAGGAGCAATATTAGCTTTTCTTTGGTTCAATATTCCGCCGGCTAGATTTTATATGGGAGAAACTGGCATAATGCCACTCACTATTACTCTGGCTACTCTGGCCTTTTTAACGGATACAGTTTTAATTTTACCCATTATTGCTTTTCCTCTCGTGGCTACTTCAGCTTCTTCTAGCATTCAAATACTTTCAAAAAAATTATTTGGCAAAAGAGTTTTCCGTATAGCGCCCCTGCATCATCATTTTGAAGCTATCGGTTGGTCTCCTTACAAGGTGACGATGCGCTATTGGGTTCTCTCTGTTATTTTTGCCATTGTGGGTATTATCTTAGCTATAATAAGTAGATGAAAGAAAAAAAGGTAGATAAATTTTTTCTGGTAA
>CAZXCD010000033.1:0-3317 GCA_964638985.1 uncultured Candidatus Saccharibacteria bacterium | reverse complement strand
GACGAAAAAAAAACAACCGCGATTAACGACATTAAAACCGCTCTTCAGGCGAAACTTCTGAGGAAAGCGGCAGTGCCCGGATTTATTTTATTTAAAGATGCTGGTTTTTTCAAGCTGGATGATATAAATATTCCTCTTGTTGCTGAAGATGGTAATTTGACAATGACTCTAAAGGGCACACTACACGGTATTTTATTTAACGAACAAAAACTGACGAAAAAAATAGCGGAGAACAAAATTGAAAAATATGATGGGAGTGATGTTTATATCCCGAACATAAAAGATTTAAACTTTTCCCTTTCTGATAAAGCTAATCTTGCTTTTGATAATTTAGAGAGCATAGATTTCAACCTATCCGGTCCGGCGAAAATTATTTTTAAATTAGATGAAAGTAAATTCGTCTCCGACCTGCTCGGCATATCAAAAAAGAATTTTGCCCAAGTTCTATCCCAATACCCGAACATTGAATCCGCTGTCTTAAAACTAAGATTTCCGTGGATGCAATCCGTCCCAGACGAAGCGGAAAATGTGAAAGTTGTTGTAAATTATCCCAAGTAAAAATTCCTGCCATAACAGAATTTCGTGATCGCGAAGAAGTGTTATCAGTAGGAGGTATATTAATGCATATATCAGCGATAGCGTAAATATGTAAATTGAAATTATGGAGTACAAACAGGAAATCAAGAACTGTCAGAATTGTAAAAAGGACTTCACCATAGAGCCGGAAGATTTTAATTTTTACGAAAAAATCAAAGTTCCTCCTCCGACGTTTTGTCCTAAATGTAGGCTCTTGAGGCGTATGGCTAATACAAACGAGAGAGTTTTATATAAGAGAAAGTGTGATTTAACTGGAGAATCAATTTTAAGTATGTTCCCCGAAGATGCACTATTCCCAGTTTATAAATCAGAAGCCTGGTATTCTGATGATTGGGATTCATATAAATATGGAATAGATTATGATTTTTCAAAACCATTCTTTAAACAATTTGGGGAGTTATTGAAAAAAGTTCCCAGAATGGCTTTAGTAAAGCAGGGTTTTTCTAGGGACAGTGAATATACACATAGAGTTCACGACATGAAAGATTCGTATATGGTTTTTCGCATGAGTGGGAGTGAAAATTCTTTATATTGCTATGTTGGAAGAAATATCGTTAATTGTGTTGACTGTATAAGTGTATGGGACTGCGAACTTTGTTATGAATGTATAGATTGTAATAATTGTTACAAAGTCAGATTTTCTCAAGAGAGCCATGATTGTCGGGAT
This sequence comes from uncultured Candidatus Saccharibacteria bacterium, assembly GCA_964638985.1. Lineage (GTDB taxonomy): Bacteria > Patescibacteriota > Minisyncoccia > Phycocordibacterales > UBA9973 > UBA9973. The sequence continues at coordinate 2,053 of CAZXCD010000033.1, read as the reverse complement.
TCTTTCTTCTTATATGCATGTCGGAATTGTTCTGATTGTGTTGGTTGTATTAATTTAATTAATCAATCTTATTGCATTTTTAATAAAAAATATGAGAAAGAAGAATATAAACAAAAATTGAAAGAACTCAAATTAAACTCTATCTCAGGTATTAAAAATTTTGAAAAACAATTTTTGGAATTTAAAAATGGATTTCCTTTTCGCTCGATTCATTCCTTAAAATCAAATAATATTTCAGGAAACTGGATTGTAAATTGTCAAAATGTGAAAGATTCCTTCGGGTGTATAAGTGTTAAAGATGGAAAATATCTTTTTTGGATTTTTAATGCGGAAGACTGTATGGATTATTTTCAGTGGGGAAAAGGTGCTGAACTTATCTACGAATCGGAAAATGTAGGAATAAATGTTTCTAGAATAAAATTTTCTTCCCAATGTTGGATGGGGGCGCATGATCTCTCTTATTGTGACTCTTGTCCTGGGGCTAGTGATTGTTTTGGTTGCATAGGGCTTAAAAAGGGCGAATATTCAATACTAAATAAAAAATATACAAAAGAAGAATATGAAGCACTTCTACCAAAAATTATAAAACACATGGAAGATATGCCTTATATAGATGAAAAAGGTGTAGTCTATAAGTATGGAGAAAATTTTCCGATTGAACTTTCTCCATTTGCTTATAATGAAACAGCAGCTTTGGATTTCTTTTCATTTAGTAAAACTGAAGTAGAAAAATTAGGATACAGATGGAAAGAAAAAGAAAAGAAGAATTATGAAATTACAGTTAAAGGTGGTGACTTGCCAGAGACGATAGGAGAGGTGAACGATGAAATCTTAAACGAAATTATTGAGTGTGCTGAAAAGGATAAAATATATTCAGTGGGAGCTTATAAAATTACTCAAAATGAGCTATCTTTTTATCGACGGATGGATTTACCACTACCGAGAGTATGTTTTGATGTAAGACACACAAGGCGTCTAGCAAAACGTCCACTACCTGTTTTACACAACAGAACCTGCAAAAAATGTAGCATTGAAGTTGAAACTATATATACTGAAGCTTTTGCTCCAATCGTCTATTGCGAGAAGTGTTATCAGCAGGAGGTGTATTAGCTTGCAGGTATGGGATACCTATAAGCTTGACGTTAGGGCTTAATTTTATTATAGTTATAGTATATACATGAGTGATTCAAAAAACGAAAAACTTGTAACAGCCAGAGGAGTTGTCACTGAAGCGTTGCCCTCCACGTTGTTTCGGGTGATGATAAAAGAAAATAATGCCGAAAACGCCGAGGAAGAGAAAGAAATTCTGGCGTACTTGGGAGGTAAGATGCGGATGCATAGGATTAAGGTTTTAATAGGAGATTCGGTGGAGGTCGTGCTCGATTCTTATGGTGGCAAGGGTAGGATAGTAAAAAGGTTGTAATTTTTTTAAGAATGGTGTATTATAGTGAGTACGGTTTGTAAAAGGTTATAACGCTGAAAAAATAAGGGTATTTCCTTGTTTTTCTTCTGTTATGTAGTCTTTTTGAACAAAAGAGCGTGGAAAGAAATTTTTTATGAAAATAAAATCATCCGTAAAAAAAATTTGCGATAATTGTAAAATGGTCAGACGAGCCAGGCATTTAAGAATAATTTGTACTAACCCTAAACACAAACAAAAACAATAATTTATGAGAATTCTTGGAATCACAGTACCAAACGAAAAAAGACTTGAGATCGGCTTGACCTGTCTGTATGGTATAGGCATTTCGTCTGCCCGCAAAATCTTGGACCAAGTCGGCATTGACCGCGGGAAGAAAGCCAAAGATTTAACTCCGGACGAGGAAAATAAAATTCGTCTTTTGGTGGAGAAGATTCCGATTGAAGGAAATTTAAAAAGAGAAACAGCTGCCAACATAAAAAGACTAAAGGATATTAAAAGTTACAGAGGGATTCGCCACATGAAGAGATTGCCGGTTCGCGGACAGCGCACCAAGACAAATTCCAGAACAGTCAGAGGCAATGTGAGAAAGACAATGGCCTCAGGTAAGAGAAAAGAAAGAAAGACATAAAA
>CAZXCD010000032.1:0-4421 GCA_964638985.1 uncultured Candidatus Saccharibacteria bacterium | reverse complement strand
ATAGTAGAAAACTATCAGCAAGAAGACGGCTCTATAAAAATCCCAGAAGTTTTACGTAAATATATGGGAAATAAGGAGTTTATAAAGTAGAAAGTTCATAAAGTTATAAAGTAAACAGAATGCAAAAAAGAAATGTTTTAAATTCTCCGCGGCTCACAGAGTTAAAAAAAAGAAGACGAAAAGCTGTTTTAAATAAAATTTTACTTTCTCTGTTGGGGTTGGTTGTACTCTTTTTTCTTTTTTCTTATCTTTCCCGTCTTAAAAATTTAAATATTGCAGAGATACAAGTGATAGGCAACGAGATTATGGACACAGGAGAAATACAAGCAACTGTGGAAGGGGAAGTAGCCGGGAAGTTTCTTTGGCTTTTCCCGAAGGGGAACATCCTGATTTACCCGCAAGACTCAATAAAAAAAACCCTATTGGATAAATTCAAAAGAATCAAGAAAATAGATTTATCTATTGAAGACAATAAAACACTTATCATAAACGTCACCGAGAGGGTGGCGAAATACACTTGGTGCGGAACAGAAATTCCTGGTGTTGGAATCCCACAGGGGAGTCCAACACCTGAATCCCCGACAGAGAAATGTTTTTTCTTGGATGAAGAGGGTTATATTTTTGACGCAGCGCCGTATTTCTCCGGCGAAGTTTACTTCAAATTCTTTGGACAGCCGACCCCGGAAGATAATTATTTTCCCCAACAGAACTTCAACCAACTTGTGTCGTTCATTGATATGCTAGTAGAGATGAAGTTAAAGCCTGTATCTTTGTATATAACTCTAAACAATGATGTAGAAATCTTTCTTTCAAAAGGAAACACGGCAAAGACTGAACCCAAGATAATTTTTAAATTAGATGCTGATTTAGAAAATATAGGGAGCAATTTAAAAACAGCATTAAATACAGAACCACTTAAATCTGATATGAATAAGAAGTACTCAATGCTGGAGTATATTGATTTACGATTCGGAAACAAAGTTTATAATAAATTTTCCAAATAAAATGACAAACTTCTGGACACAATTACATAGACCATTCTTCTGCCTTGCGCCGATGTCGGACGTCACAGACATTGCTTTTCGTCATATCTTGGCTAAATACGGCAAAAATAGGGAGAATAAAGACAGGGTGGTCTTCTGGACAGAGTTCGTGGCTGCTGATGGTCTATGTAATAAGCTCGCCAAGAAAAAGTTGTCACATATATTGAAATTTTCAAACAGCGAGAGACCTATCGTGGCCCAGGTTTTCGGCGCTAATCCAGAAAATATGAAGAAGGCCTGCCAATATATCGCCAGTCTGGGCTTTGACGGGATAGATATAAATATGGGCTGTCCAGATAAGTCTGTGGTGGCGCAAGGAGCCGGCTCGGGGTTGATCAAAACTCCAAGTCTTGCCAGGAAAATTGTCCAGGCTGCTCATTTAGGCATAAAGTCCGCCGGAGTGAATATTCCCGTATCGGTAAAGACACGAGTCGGCTTTAATAAAGAAGAAATCGATGTTTGGATACCGGAACTGTTGAAAGAAGATATCTCTGCCTTGACCATTCACTTGCGTACGGTAAAAGAAATGTCTCTCGTTCCTGCAAATTGGGATTATATTAAAAAAATAAAAGAACTCATTGGGAAGAGCGGTAAAAATATATTACTTATTGGAAATGGAGATATTCAAAGCATAAAAGACGGAGAAGAAAAAGCTCTCAAGTACGGCTGTGATGGGGTGATGATTGGACGCGGAGTTTTCGGCAACCCGTGGTTCTTCTCTGGAAGAGAAAATGCGGATATTTCTATTAAAGAAAGATTGAATGTCCTAATTGAACACACCCAACTTTTTGAAAAAGAACTTTCCAAACCCAAGCACAAAAGTTTTGCCGTGATGAAGAAGCATTTCAAGGCCTATGTGAATGATTTTGAAGGGGCAAAAGAACTGCGAATAAAATTAATGGAGACAGAGAACGCCACGGAAGTGAGAAAGATTGTTAATGATTTTCTGAACTTGACTTTTGTAAAATAATATGTAATGTAAAAAGTGGAGGATTACGCTATGGACAAGAGACAAGCCATGGACCGGACACAGGTCCGGCAAGTCCAGGAAGCGGCTGGATGGCTCTGGGGGAAAATCCAGGGCAAGAAGAGGGAGCTCAAAGACCTGGAGGCCGTGCTTCGGGCTCTCCAGGGCCAGTGCACTCACCCTGGACCCGAGGTGAGGGAGTACCGCAACAGCCTGACCGGGAAATGCACGGTCTGTCTCTACGAGTTCCGGACGGAGAGAGAGATCGACGCGGTCTTCAGCGAATAGTCCGGCGCGACGAGTGCCGGACAAAACAACGACCTGGTTCAGCTACCCGCTGGGCCAGGTCGCTAATAATTCTACTCAAATTTTGAAAAAACTTTACTTCGGGGTAGAATAAACCTATGCATGATTTAGCCTTGTATCGCAAATACAGACCGGCAAGCTTCAAAGAAGTCTTGGGCCAAGACCACATCACCAAGGTGTTAGAAAGCTCCGTGGAGACCAACAAAGTCTCGCACGCGTACCTTTTCGTCGGTTCCAGGGGCACAGGGAAGACCTCTGTGGCTAGAATTTTCGCCAACGAAATCGGCGTCTCCGTCAACGACCTCTATGAGATAGATGCCGCTTCCAACAGAGGCATTGAAGACATTAAAGAACTGCGCAGTGGGGTGAGGGTGTTACCTTTTGACTCCAAATACAAGGTTTATATCATAGATGAGGTGCATATGCTCTCCAAGGATGCCTGGGGCGCCTTACTTAAGACCCTAGAAGAGCCCCCAAAGCACGTTATCTTCATTTTAGCGACTACTGAGCTTCATAAAGTGCCAGAAACAATCATTTCCCGCTGTCAGGTTTTCACTTTCAAAAAGCCGACAGAGACAGTCTTAAAGAAAATAATCCTGGATGTTTCCAAAGCTGAGGGTTATGAATTGGATGCCGGTAGCGCGGAGCTCCTAGCTATCCTCGCCGACGGTTCATTCCGAGATGCTTTGGGTGAACTTCAAAAAGTTTTAAATTTCAGTAAGGGTAAAAAGATTAAAAGAGAAGACGTAGAAAAGATAACCGGTGCGCCGAAGACGACACTGGTAAATGATTTCCTTTCCGCAATTGCGGAAAAAGATTTGGAGAAGGGGATAGCGACTGTCAAAATGGCTTCGGAGGCGAATTTGGATATCAAATTATATTTCAAACTCATCATTCAAAAATTCCGAATGGCGATAATCTTGCGCTACGCGCCGAAATTGAAAAATGAAATGATGGGCGATTTGTCTGACGAAGATATTGAATTTTTACAATCTTTGGTAAAAAAAGATCCCGCAAACAAAGAAGAGCATTTATTTACTTCTTCTACGTTAGCCATTTTGTTAGAGGCTTATCAAAATATGGATAATGCTTTTATCGCCGAATTGCCCCTAGAACTTGCGTTGGTAAAGATAATTGGGAAAGAATAAAACTCTAAAATATCTGGTTTTTTTGAATAATTTGTGCTATAAATTAAGTGTTTTTGAGAAAGTAATAAGAAAATAAACTTATTCGCAAAGCTGGGGGATCGTCTAATGGTAGGACACGTCCCTTTGAAGGACGTTATTTTGGTCCGAATCCAAATCCCCCAGCTTTGCGTGGAAGTTATAATAATATTTAATTATTTAAATTAGTTGATTAAAATAATAGTTGATCCCATTTTCTCCCCAAAAAAGCTATTATCTGTATATAAAACTATGAATACATTAATTTCAGTACTTGTAGGGTTGGGCATAGGTAGTATAACGACTGCCTTTGTTTCTAACTGGCTTGATAGAAAAAAAGAAGTAGAACTAAATCTCAAAAAAATTTTAGAAGATAAATATAGAGGATTACTAGTCTTTATGGCTTGTGCTTTAGATATTGAAAAGAAAAAATACTTTACAATTAATGAACAAGTTGCACAAAAAACTTCTCAAGATTATTTAAATCAGGTAAGAGAATATTATTATCACGGTACCTTGTATTCTTCTGACGAAGTTATCTTAGTCTTAAAATCTTTTATTAAATTACCGAACAAAGAAACATATGTTGGGGTTGCACAAGCTATGAGAAATGACCTTTGGGGAAGAAAAACGAAACTGAATTTTGATGATATAAATATTGAAAAATAATATGAAATTTGAACTTGAAGATTATCATCGTGGAGTTACAGACGAAGAACTTAATGCTGACTTAAAGCGAATAGCCTTTGAGTTAAATAAAAATTTTGTTACCCAGTTAGAAAATAAAGAAAAAGGAAAATATCACACTTGTACGCATATTAGGCGATTTGGAAGTTGGGGTGAAGCATTAGAAAAAGCAGGCCTGAAAAACATGTACCCAAAAAATTTTCTTGAAGAAGAGTTGTTTAGAAATCTAGAAGAAATTTGGATAAAACTTGGGAG
>CAZXCD010000031.1:354-4543 GCA_964638985.1 uncultured Candidatus Saccharibacteria bacterium | reverse complement strand
AATGTTTCCAGACTAGCTTTGGATAAATCTTTGTTAAGTTCTTCTTTTTGCAAATCTTCAATCATCTTTGAAAGTTCCGGCGCGGTGCCTAGCGTGATATCGTTGCCGTTTTCAATAAGCGTTATTCCCCTATTTTGCAAATTTTCTTTGAGTTTTTCTATGCCTTCATTTATTTCCACTTGCCCAGCACTCAAAATCTCCGAGAGTTTTTTTCTGGAAACCGGTTCGCCCTTAAAGAAAAGTATCGCTTCTATTTTTGATTCTAAATTCATATCTAGCATAGCAAGAAATCCCACAATCACAACTTCTTTTTCTTCCCGAGTGGCGACTCCGCCATTGTGTCCGTGAAAATCTTTAAAATTCATTTTGAGTGAATTCTGTATTCTCTTGGTCAATTTATCTATCATTTCTTCAATACTTATAACCGTTTTCACTTCCACCTTCGGTAAAAATACTTTCTTCGGCATTCCATCAAGCGCATTTCTGGCAAAAGTCATCATAGACTCTCTGGTGATTTGATCATCCGGTAAAAATATTAATACTTCGCTTTTTCTTTCAAGCGAAGCAAAAATTATTTTCTTGCCAAAAGTGTTTTTTACTTTTCCCCCAAGTCTTGTGAAAATTTCATACAAACGCAACCTTTCTTCTAAATCACGAATGTCTCCCTCTTCTTCGGAAGTAAGATCCAAGTTTGGCAAAAGTGATTTTGATTTGATTAAAAGCAAGGTGGAAGCCACTAAAACGAAACTTGAAATTTCGCTGGGGGGCAAACCGCCCAGTTTGTTTATGTATTCCAAGTAGTCTTCGGTCACTTGTGCCAAAGATACGTCACTGATATGGAGTTTTCGCTTTTCTACTAAATTTAAAAGCAGACCAAAAGGCCCCTCAAAACCCGATGTTTTTATTTGATAAGTATCCGTTTCCACCTTTATATAATATACCTTTTATTTATATTCTTCAATAAACTTATATAGAAGCCTTACTGGAGAGCCTGTGGCGCCCCCTCCCAGGTTTTCACCAGCCATGGCGACCATACGAGAAGCCATGTCTATATGTACCCACCTATAGTCTTTAATGAATTGATGTAAAAAAATCGCCCCATAAATAGCTCCGCCATAACGAGAATCTTTATTGTGAACATTTGTCCAATCCCCCAGAGACCCCTTTATCTCATTCTCGTACTCTTCCCACATCGGCAAACGCCAAACATAGTCTCCTGTAATTTCTCCAACTTTTTCAATATCCTTTGCTAAATTATCATCATTAGTAAAAATCGCTGAAGCCCTTTCTCCTAAGGCAACCATAGCCGCGCCGGTCAAAGTCGCCACATCAACCACGACCTCCGGATTATATTTCTGCGCATAGGTCAAAGCATCTGCTAAAATCACCCGTCCTTCTGCATCGGTATTTAGCACCTCAATCGTCTGGCCGGACATTGAACGGATGACATCCCCGGGTCTGTAACTTTTTCCTGACGCCATATTTTCCACGGACGGGATGAGCCCGATAACATTCTTTTTTAATTTCATTTTTGCCGCGAGCGCGAGCGTGTGGATGACCGCCGCGCCTCCGGACATATCCATATTCATTCCGAGAAGACTGTTGGATGGTTTCAAATTTATTCCACCGGTATCAAAAGTCACCCCTTTGCCGACGAGCACTATTGGTTTCTCTTTTTGGGAACCGCCTTTGTATTCCATAATTATAAATTTGGATTCTTCATCCGACCCTCGCCCCACAGATAGTATCGCCTGCATTTTCAGTCTCTCCATTTCTTTCTCACCCAAGATTGTCACTTTCACGGGCAAGCCTTTTACCGCTTCTTTCGCTTTTGTCGCTAAAACAGATGGCGTCATATCCCCGCCCGGTGTATTGGAAAGTGAGCGAGTTTTATTGACCTCATCAGCGATGACGTTTCCTTTTAAGATTGCTTGTTCCGTTTCTTTGGGTACTCCTAAAATATAAATTTCTTTAATAAAATTAAATCCTCCTTTCGGCGGAGTTTTATACTTATTAAATTCATAATTTGCAAAATCAAGCTGAGAACCGATAATTTCCCCGAGCTCTGTGTCTGTGAGCTTCCAGCCAGAGGCTGGTCCGCCTAGGGCGGAAAAATCTTTAAAATTAAAGACCAGCTTTTCCGCCTTCATACTCTTCCCCATCATAACCATTCTGCGTACAAGCAAATATAGCTTCCTTAAATTCATTTTTTCTTTCTCGTCGCATTTCAAATAGAGAGTTTTTACTCCATTTTCTTTCACTACCTCATCCTTATTTTTAAAATCAACCGAGACAAAAAGCGTGTCGTTTTCTGCTTCTTTTTTATTTTTCTTAAAAGTTATTTTCATATTAATTTCTTGCATCAATTTTAGCTGCTAATTTGTATTTCTTCATTATTCATAAAATTATTATATACTTATCGTGTTTTCACGCAATCGGGCAATTTTATAAATACTAAAGACAAGCAAACACGCAGATATCCATTGCATCGGGGTAAGGATAGTGTGGTATAGCTTCATATCTATCAAAATCGCAATAAACGGGAAAGTAAGTTCCAAGATGGTGGAAATGTGCACTGGCGTTTTCGCTAGTCCTTTGTAGTAGATGAGCAAGGCCACCATTCCAGTGGAAACGGCAATCAGGAGAAACAAGCCAAGTTGAGAAATAGTGACTGAAGCTAGTGATGAACCATAACCAAAAATAAAGACAATGGGGATGGATATTAATACCGTAAAAAGAAAACGGTAAAAGGTGCTGACTTCCGCGCGAACTTTTCCTAAAAGTATTTTGGAAAATGTCGTAGACGACCCCCAAGCGAAAGCGGCACCCAAGGCATAAATGGCGGCAATGATAGTCCCTTCCCCTGTTTTCAAATTCACGTATCCGTTCGGAAAAGTGACAAAAAAAGCTGAAGCGATGGCGAGCACGGCCCAAATAATATATTTTTGATTAAACTTTTCTTTGAGAAAAATAGTAGCGGTGGTTATGGCGAATATCGGCTGGAGCTTTTGCAAAAGAAATACCACAGAGAAAGAAATAAAATGAACTTTCAGAAGCGCCGTGGTAAACCACAATGTGCCTAGAAGCCCGCTTAAAACAGCAACCAGTAAAAGGAGCCACCACTGCCCCTTGGTTAGTTTCGTCTCTAGCACATATTTAAAAACAAACGGAGACAAAACAATCAAGCCCACCAGATGTTCAATGAAAATTATAGTGATAGGCGGAAGCGTATACAGATTTCTGCGAATCACGCCATCCACCGCCCAGAGCAAGGCCGCAATGATTATTAAAACCGGACCTGTATAATTTTTTAACATTGTTCTAAATCTTTTTTAATTTGAGAAATCAATTCTTCTTTAGTATTAAAATTTTTATACTCTCTTAAAAATTTATTTATTTTAAAAATTATTTTTTTCCCGTAAGCATCTCCATTGTACCCCAAAAGATGCGCGTCTATTTTATTATTTTGGTCAACCGCGATTCCGGCTCGATACTCCACCCCTTCCAACACCACTACCCCTGCATATACTCCTTCCGGAGGAAACTCCTCCGTATCTTCATCCGGTTCAAGATTTACTGTGGGAAATCTCAATTTTCTCCCATATCCATCACCCCTCTCCACCTTTCCGGAAATTATGTATTTTGTTTTAATATCCATCGCTATTCAATCTCTCATCAATTCTATTCATATCTCTGGGGAACATTGAAGCTTCACGAATATTTTTTAATCCAAGAAGTTGCATAGTTATACGCTCTGCCCCAAAAGCAAAGCCTCCTTCTGGCGGAACTCCGTATTTGAACGCCTCAAGAAACATTTTGACTTTATTTGGGTCCATTTTCCAAAGTTCAACATGCTCTGTGAGTTGTTTGTAGTCGTTAATTCTTCTTCCCCCGGAAAGCCATTCAACCCCCCTACACAAAAGATCCATTCCTTCGTTGTATTCGGGCTCTTCTGGGTTTGGATAGATATAAAAAGGTTTCTTGCGAGTCGGGTATCCATAAACAAACACAAAATCGGAATCTGTTTCTTCTTTGATTATCTCACAAATCTGCCTCTCATCTTCCGGATTTGTATCTTTTTCACCACGAACATCCCGACCATATTTTTCAAAAATTTTCTGTTGAATTTCTCGGAGAGATAAAGTCGGTGTCCGGTCTATCATTACCGGCAAGGTTGCATTTAGTGTTT
>CAZXCD010000031.1:0-344 GCA_964638985.1 uncultured Candidatus Saccharibacteria bacterium | reverse complement strand
ATCAAGAATTTTTAAATGTTCTGCATTTTTTGTGTCCACTTGTTGTAAGATGTATCTAACTGTTTCTTCCGCCATATCACGTACGTCCGTCCAAGAATCAATAAATCCCATCTCGGCGTCCAAAGAAACTATTTCCGTCAGGTGTCTCGTGGTGGAAGACGGTTCGGCGCGGAAAACTTTGTTTACAGAAAAACATCTTTCAAAAGCAGACATCACAATTTGCTTGTAAAGCTGGGGCGACTGCGTTAAATATGCTTTTTTATCAAAATAATCAACCTTAAATACTTCCGCTCCGCCCTCCGCCGTAGCAGGAGTGATGGCCGGCGCTTGGAATTCAAAAAACA
>CAZXCD010000030.1:0-4736 GCA_964638985.1 uncultured Candidatus Saccharibacteria bacterium | reverse complement strand
TACTTTTTATTCGTAATGAGTTCGACACAACAGACACACTGGACATCGCCATTGCAAAGCCAGCAAAGACGGGATTCAAGAGCCAACCGAACACCGGATACAAAGCACCAGCCGCAAGCGGTATGCCAACAATGTTATAAATAAACGCCCAGAACAAATTCTGTTTAATTCCTCGCATGGTGATTTTTGAGAGCTTGATTGCTTTAACAAGCTTTGAAATATCTCCTCCAAGAAGTGTGATTCCGGCCGACTCGATTGCTACATCCGTTCCGGTCCCCATGGCAATGCCAACATCTGCTTGAGCGAGTGCGGGTGCATCATTGACACCATCGCCGGCCATTGCAACCACCCGGCCCTGCGACTGAAGCTCTTTTATCTTTTCAAGTTTATCTTGCGGTAGCACGTGGGCCACGACATCATCAATGCCAACAAGCGACCCAATGTACTTGGCGGCTTTTTCATCATCGCCGGTAAGCATAACTACCTTGATACCAAGTTTATGAAGATTTTTTATAGCTTCAACTGATTCTGTTTTTATCTCATCGGCCACCATCACAAAACCAAGCACTTTCTCCGATGTTGCAAGAATGACCGGAGTTTTTCCTTGAGATGTAAATTCATTTAATTTTGAGGCGTCAAATGAAAGATTGAGATCACTCACAAGCTTCGCATTACCGACAAAGTATTCCGTGCCGTTAATTTTCCCTTTAATTCCTCTACCTTCTCCGCCATAGGCGGATCCGCCTATGGCGGAAAATTCTGTTGCTTCGGAGATAGGGATATTATTTTCCTGCGCCCTTACAGGATCTTCGACATAGTTTACGATCGCGTGAGCAATCGGATGTTCAGATTTCTTCTCAAGCGAGGCCAGAATGGAAACAAGCTCAAGGTCAGACCTTTCTAAAATCCCCAAGGTCAGACCTTTAGAAAGATTTTGAATATCAACGAGAGTTGGTTTGCCTTTAGTAATGGTCCCTGTTTTATCAACCACAACCGTATTTACCTTATGTAGTTTTTCAAGGGTAGCCGCGTCTTTAATAAGAATGCCTTCCTTTGCACCTTTACCAACACCCACGATGATGGCGGTTGGCGTAGCAAGCCCAAGGGCACACGGACAGGCAATGACCAGAATGCCCACGAACGAGACGAGCCCGAATGACAGAGCTTGAGAGAAGCCCAAATATTGCGATCCAACAATGAGCCATGCACCGAGCGTAAGAAAAGCTATACCCAGAACAATTGGCACAAATACTGATGAAATTTTGTCCGCGAGTGCCTGTATCGGAGCCTTGCTTCCTTGGGCTTCCTCAACCATCTGGATGATCTGGGCGAGCAGTGTTTCTGACCCGACTTTTGTTGCTTTAAATGTAAATGAGCCACTGGTGTTGATTGTTCCGGAGACAACACTGTCTCCAATTTTTTTCTGCGCCGGCATCGGCTCTCCGGTGACCATAGATTCATCAACAAAAGAACTTCCGTCTGTTATGACGCCGTCCACCGGAATCTTTGCACCAGGCTTAACGATGATTAGATCGCCATGCTGGACGTCACCCACCGATATTTCTGTTTCTTTTCCTTCGCGAATCACTAAAGCAGTTTTGGCTTGCAAATTAAGAAGTTTTTCTATGGCGTCGCCTGTTTTTATTTTGGACCTGGCTTCCAAATATTTACCAAGGGCAATAAAGGTAATGACCACGATCGTCACATCGTAGTATTGATAATCAACATTTATAAAAGGCCGGAGTGTTTCCTCAAGGGCCGTAACGGCAAAGCTATATAAAAAGGCGGCGACAGTTCCAATACCAATGAGCGTGTCCATGTTTGCCTTGCCGTATCGGAGGAATCTATAAAAACCAAGCAGGTAGGGCTTCCCGACGACAAAGAGTATATAGGTCGCAAAGAGAGGCAGGAGATGATGAAAAAACTCTTTTACCACATAACCCATTTCCGACACAAAGCCGTACTCCGCAAGAATATCCCAGCCCATGACAAAAGCGGCAAAAATCGCAATAGGGATGGCTGAAATCACTTTTATTTTCATATCCGCAACCTCAGCATGCTTTTCTTTTTTTGCTTGCCCGCCGAAATCTTGATGAAGGTGGGATTGATTAAGTCCCAAATGCGCCGCATGTTCGTCTGCTGACATACCCATTTCCTCGGCTGTAGCAGCAATCTCCAGAGAGTACCCGAACGGTTCAATATGTTTAGAAAGATCATGCGGATTTGTTTTTGAGGGGTCAAAAGAAACTTTGGCTTTTTCCGTGCCATAGTTTACTTCAGCTGATTGCACTCCGGGAATTTTTTTGAAAGTCTTCTCAATGATAGAGGAGCATGAAGCGCAATGCATGCCTTTTACTTTGTAGTTTTCCGTATGCATATTATTTATAGTGAGCTTGTCAAACTATTTTCTCTTCAGTTTATAGACTTTAATAATTTCTTCTTTGGCCTTTCTTGTTTGACCGGACTGCATCTGATGGAAAACACAATGTCCGAGATGGTTTTCAAGGAGCAAGTCTTCAACATTTGAAAGTCCTTGCTTTGTCGCGGAAGTTTGAGTAATAACATCGATACAGTAGGTATCGTTTTGGACCATTCTTTGAAGTCCGCGGACCTGACCTTCTAAAAGCTTGAGTCGGCGAATGACTTTTGCCTTATCTTTGTCGTTTATATATTTCATATATAACAAGTATACCCCCTAGGGGGTATCCTTGTCAAGAACACAAGTGGATAACTTTTTCCTATAATTTTTTAATCATATTTTAATGAATTTCCCCCCTTCTACCCATTAAAAGAGATATCATCTCTTCTTTCATAATTTGCGTATATAAGTTAAATTCTTCATCATCTAAATTTAGCTCTCTGATTGCTTTTCCAATGATAGCTTCACCATAATCTGGATCTAAATATATTTCTCCTGTTTCGTCAGATATCAAATTTTCTGGAGCTTCTCTTTTCATTAAGTTTATATAAGTTTTGGCGTCAAATTTTGCATGCATTTCAATTGAGTTGCGCCTCTCCAATGATTCATTATTTATTGAAAATCCTTCATTCATAAAATTTTTTTATTATTTTACCACATTGTCTTTAATAATTATTTTATCAAAAAATAAAGAAGAATTATTATTCCAAGTATTATTCGATAATAACCAAAGATTTTAAAATTATGTTTTTGCACAAAGTTTATCAAAAATTTTACGATAGCTAGTGCTACAAAAAAGGAGACAATAAAGCCAATCAATAAAATAAAAATTTGATTTAGATTGAGTGCCCCTTCATATTTCAATAAACTATATGCAGAAGCAGCAAACATTGTCGGTATAGCCAAAAAGAAAGAAAATTCTGTAGAAACTACTCTAGATGCTCCTAAAACAATACCTCCCATTATGGTAGAAGCTGACCGCGAAACTCCGGGTATCATTGATAGGCATTGAATTAATCCAATAAAAAAAGCAGTTTTAAAACTCAAATCTTCGATTGAAAAAACTTTTATGGTCTCTTTTTTGTTTTCAATAAATAAGATAATTAAACCTCCAACTAATAGAGATATTGCTACAACCCAAGGATTAAATAATTTTTCTTTAATAAAATCAGCAAAAAGAGCTCCAAAAAATATGGCTGGCAAGATTGCGACTATAGTTTTGTACCAAATGTTTAAAGTTTCTTTATTTTTTATTTCATCTTTAGTAAATGGCCACAGTTTTTTTATAAAATAAACCAAGACAGCAATTATGGCTCCAAACTGAATAACAATATCAAATAGCACAGTAAAATCTTCATCAAAATATATTAACTCATTTATAAGTATAAGATGTCCCGTAGAAGATATCGGTAAAAATTCGGTCAAACCTTCTACTACGCCCAATATTATGGCTTTTATTATTTCTAAAATATGCAATTCCATACCTATAAATATTTATGGTTTAATTGTATCAAATAATTTTATGAAAAAATCTTCCCACTATTCTGCTACGACCGTGGTGGGATAGTGGGAAAGTGATATTTATGTTGGTTTTTGATGATGTGGTTTTTCTTTGCTTCCAATATAATGTGTATTGTGTCTTAAACTTTTTAAAACATATACATAGAACATAGTTTAAATATGATACAACAGCTTGCTCCGCGGGTTGGAATTTCTCCCTCGACTCAAAATTTTTTCAGTCAAAAAATTTTGGTCTGGGCACCGACTCATGGAAATTTTTTGCTAAAAATTTCACATTCCGTCGTTCTCATCCAACACGAAAGCCAAGCAGTTGGCTTTCTCCGCGGAGCTCAAAAAATCAAAATCCCCTGTTCGGGGATTAAGATTTTTACGAGCTCCGCGGGTTGGATTCGAACCAACGACCAATCGCTTAACAGGCGACTGCGCTACCGCTGCGCCACCGCGGAATGTTAGGATACACGAACTATTCTACCAAAAAAAGTTTAGTAAGCAAAGGGTTTAGATGAAAGACGAAAAAGTCAAAATATGTTAAAATAGATTACTTATGGGTAAAAAATTTGAAAAAGAAAAAATAGTCCAGATTCTTTTGGTGGTTGTTGTGGTATTGCTTGGGCTGTTTGGATACGGATTTTATAGATATTACAATCTTTCTAAAGATTTTTCAGAAACTAAAACGATTTTAATTGAGACCCAAAAAACTCTTGTTGAAACCAAAGACGAAGTTAGTTATTTGCTTGATAATTTAAATAAAGAACAAGATAAAAATAAAACTTTTGAAGATCAAATAGGGCAGATT
>CAZXCD010000029.1:3863-4874 GCA_964638985.1 uncultured Candidatus Saccharibacteria bacterium | reverse complement strand
CGCTATGAAAAATGACCGTGGAGTGATCAACAAGCCGATTGGCAGAAGTCCGAAAGATTTCCGTCGGTATCTTGCGGGTCGTGGCGCACGAGGAGAGATGAGAGATGCTGTCACGCAGTATAGAGTGCTCAAGCGGTTCACCCTAGACCCCTCCGACCTAAAGGCCACCTCCCCTTCGCAGGGGAGGGGAAGCATAAAAGAGGGGGCAAAATTCACTTATTTAGAAATTCATCCGAAGACCGGCCGAACGCACCAGATTCGGGTACATATGAAATATTTAAATCATCCGGTGGTGTGTGACTCTCTTTACAATCCAGACAATCCTTGCCCGAAAGGCATCACCCGTATGGCGCTTCATGCGAAATCCATAGAATTTAAGAATCTGAAAGGAGAAATTATCAGAGTAGAATCTAGCGTGCCGAAAGAATTTATAAAATTGCAAAAATAACTTGGTTGTGTTAGATTAAATCCACTATGGCAGGAAATAAAATCAACAAAATAAAGTTTAGTCCAGTGGATATTGAAGAGCGCAAAAAGCTTGATTTCAAGGCTGGAGATACGATTAATGTGTCTTCCAAGATTTTGGACGAGAAAGGCCCCGCCAAGGACGGGGCAAGCAAATATCGTTTGCAGGCTTTTGAGGGCATAGTACTTGCCAGAAAGCACGGCAAGGAAGCAGGAGCTACTTTCACGGTTCGCAAAGTTGCTTCCGGAGTTGGAGTTGAAAGAATTTTTCCGCTATATTCTCCAATGATAGGGAAAATTGAAATCACTAAGAGATCTCGCGCTCGCAGATCCAAACTATATTACATTCGTACTAAAGCGGTGAAAGATGTTCGTGGCAAGATGCGTTCTGTCACCAACCAAGAAGAGGGTGAAACAGAAGTAGTGGAAAAAGCTGAATAAAATATAAAACAAAGTAAACAAAAAAATCCATTTCACAAAAATGGATTTTTTTGTTAGAGTTCATAAATGCGCGGGTGGAGAAACAGTATACTCGCCAGCTTGAGG
>CAZXCD010000029.1:0-3853 GCA_964638985.1 uncultured Candidatus Saccharibacteria bacterium | reverse complement strand
TGGTGCCCGTTAAGGGCGTGGAGGTGCAAATCCTCTCCCGCGCACAATTAATTTAAGTAGCATTTTTATGCTTTTTTTGATATAAATAAAGAGCTTAGATTACATGGGGCTTATGGTGTAATAGTAGCACTAGAGCTTGTGGAGCTCTCGGATTCGGAGCATAACCGAATAGGCCCCCAGCATGAAAGAAACAAAACCATTTCCGGAACCAGTTTCTCTCAAAAAACTTATTGGTCCGAGTTTTATTATTTTGGCGCTTGGGCTTGGCTCTGGAGAAGTTATCTTGTGGCCTTATTTGACGGCTAATTATGGTTTAGGTATTGCATGGGGAGCAATTCTCGGTATTACTTTTCAATATTTTATGAATATGGAGATTGAACGCTACGCCTTGGTGAAGGGAGAGAGTGTTTTCGTGGGTATTTATAAATTATTTAAACCTGCAGTCTATTGGTTTATCGCATCTACCTTTTTGGGTTGGGCATTGCCCGGTATCGTGGCGGCTTCGGCGAAAGTGATGGCTAGCGTCCTTGGTCTGGAAAATTTCAAATGGATTGCCATTTTATTTTTAGTAATTATTGGGCTCATCTTAAGTATGGGTAAAACTGTTTATGGGATGATGGAGCGTATCACTAAAATAATTATTTTAATTGGAGTACCTTGTGTATTTTTACTTGCAGTATTTTTAGCTACAAAGACAGATTGGTCTGCACTATTTAGTGGGCTAATTGGGAAAGGGGAGGGGTTTTATTTTTTACCGCAAGGGATAAGTATTGCCACATTTCTCGCTGCTTTTGCTTATTCTGGCGCTGGTGGAAATTTAAACCTGACTCAGTCAATCTATATAAAAGAAAAGGGCTACGGCATGGGCGTTTATGCTCAAAAGATTTCCAGTCTATTTTCCAAAGAAAGAGAAGAAGAAATAATTTTGGATGGGACGGATTGCGCAGAGACCGAAGAAGACATCAGCCGTTTCAAAAAATGGTGGAAATTAATCAGCATAGAGCACGCTTTCGTTTTCTGGTTCTTGGGCATTCTCTCTATGGTGTTCCTAATGCTTTTGTCTTACACTACGACTTATGGAATAGCTGGCAATGCCGAGGGAATTAATTTCGTCATTAATGAAGGAGCGGTTATCGGCAGTATGATATTGCCGTCTGTCGGGGTTTTGTTCTTGGCGGTGGTCGCCATTATGCTGTTTCAGACACAGCTGGGAGTGATAGACTCCACTTCTCGCATTATGGCGGAAAACTTTGCTATCAGAAAATTGGACGGACAAGAGAAAGGAAAAATAAATCTTTCTAAAATATATTATTCATTTGTCTGGGCGCAGATTGCATTTGGTATAATTTTATTTTTATTTAATTTTTATGAACCCAAGACCTTGATAGTCCTAGGTGCGGTGATCAATGCCTTTGCTATGTTCGTGCACCTAGCCTTGGTGTCCTTACTTAACCATAAAAGTTTACCGAAAGTTTTCCGTCCGGGTTTAATCCGAAAAATTATTATCGGAGTGATCTTTGTATTTTTTGGAGTTTTTAGTCTTAGCGTTTTGTGGGATAAAGTTTTTTAGTCTTGATGATGTAGATTCTTTTCTTCTTCTACTTCTTCTTCCAATTCAGATATCTTTTTCTCCACTCTGTTTAAAGTGTTTTGTAAATTTTTAAGTTGCATTTCTTCCGTTTGCAGTTCTTCCTCTTCTTTTTCTTCCATTTTTCTTTCTCCGATAAGTCCGGAAATTATCAGCCTACTTCCGACGAAAGCGGAAACGAATATCCCCGTCAAAAGCAACATAATACTGCCAATAATGAGTGAAATTACCGAGCCGACGTTCATATTATCCGCAGTGTGCCAGACTCCGCGCCAAAACAATACTACTCCAATACCCCCTATAAACGCGTAGACGATGGGGTAGTGGCTCAATTTCCCCCTTATTTTGTCTTCCAATTTATCAAAAAATTTTATGGTCTTTTTTATTAGCATATTAACTGTATAATACACTAAGAACAGGATTATTTCTAGCGAAGGTAAAAATTTACTTATGCAATCATTTGAAGATAATTGGGGAAGTGAAAATTTAAAAAAGGTGTTGAAAAAAAACGGTGTCGCGGTAATGCCGACCGACACAATCTACGGCATCGTGGGGCGCGCGCTCGCGCCTGAAACCGTGAATAGAATTTATGATCTCAAAAAACGCGCTCCGGAGAAACCCTGCATAATATTGATTGGTAATATCACTGAACTTGAGAAATTTTCCATTCATCTTCCTTTGGAACAAAAGAAAATGTTGTTGAAATATTGGCCCGGTCCTGTAAGTATTATTTTAGATTGTCCTGACGAAAAGTTTTCTTACTTGCATCGTGGGACAAAGACTCTTGCATTTCGTCTGCCTGCGCAAGATTCATTAAAAGCTTTGCTCGCAGAAGTCGGACCACTCATCGCGCCATCTGCCAATCCCGAAGGACTGCTTCCGGCGGAAGATATCAAAGAAGCGAAAAAGTATTTCGGTGACTCTGTTGATTACTATATGGATAGAGGCAGAATCACAGGCAAGCCGTCCAAACTTATCAAATTGCAGAAAGATGGGACTGTTGACATTTTAAGGGATTAGGTGTATAATACGAAGATTATATGTTCTTTTAAATTGCGAGTAAATTACGAATTCGCCATAGCTTCAAGTAAATAAAAGTGTCAAACATCGGGTGTTTAACAGGTGTTTCTTTGAAGCTGTGGCGAATCCCGGATACCGGGTAGCTTGACAGTATGCAACAAGTTTAAAAAACATGTTGCAGTAGAAAGGAACCTGTCATGTCTGACACGTTCACCCTCGACGTCGTTCAGGCCGCGGAGATAAAGTATGCCGTTCAGCGCAACGGCGGTACCAACGCCGATCTGAAGGCGCTCTCCTCGGGCGACATGTTCGCGAAGATCCTCCCAGTTCTGCGTGGATATGGGAAGGTCATCGTGACCCTCCTCGAGTTCATTTCAACCATCAACATCACGGCGACGGCTACCAAGTTCGTCGCCAAGGAGAAGTTCAAGCTTAAGAAGGACGGAGGAATCTGCTCCTATCTTGGGGACAACTTCAAGGAGTGGTTCCTGTCCGGTGATGGCAAGACCGAAGAGCAGATCGGTGAGCAGACCCTGCGGTATACCAAACTGCTCCGCTCGTCGCTCGACGGTCCTATCATCATCGAGCTTGGTGGTGAGGAGAAGGCAGAGACCACTCTCGCGGAAGTGTTCTCCTTGATGGAGAAGCAGCCGAAGGGCGAAGAGGGTGCTTTGCTCACCAACGGGTGGGCGAACATCTTTTACGTTCGGG
Source organism: uncultured Candidatus Saccharibacteria bacterium (assembly GCA_964638985.1). Classification (GTDB taxonomy): domain Bacteria; phylum Patescibacteriota; class Minisyncoccia; order Phycocordibacterales; family UBA9973; genus UBA9973. The sequence goes on along the minus strand of CAZXCD010000029.1, from coordinate 534 downwards.
ATGACACTGGTGTGCTTCGCGCGGTCCGCGTGCACTGGCACGACGTCGGCTGGCACGTCCTCGCGCGCGGGGTCTCTGACCCGTCCAGCTGGCACGCTGGCTCTCAGGTGTTCTCTCGCAATTATCCCTCAGTTCCTCAGGAGCCGGCCGCAAGCTGACCCTTAGGTACTGGGACTCTTTGACACTCGGTTCGCTTCGGCGGGCCGGGTGTCTTTTTCATTTAATAATGATATTATATTTCTGAAATCATGTATTACATGGCGGCTAAAACTTTCGTGTCATGGTTTTAAGAAACTTTTTGTGAGAGTTGTGTTGGAAATTTTCTTACGCAAGAGTATAAAATTTTTCTTCAAAAAAATAACAATAATTGGTGCATGAAACTGGTGGACTTCTACGTCCCAAATACTATACAGCACGACTTTTGATATTAAATTATGCTCAAGTCGGCAGTGCCACAGATGGTTTTATTCACAATAACACTGGTGTGCTTCGCACGGTCAACGTGAACTGGAACGACGACGGCTGGAACGTCAA
>CAZXCD010000028.1:0-5461 GCA_964638985.1 uncultured Candidatus Saccharibacteria bacterium | reverse complement strand
TAAAAACAGAAAATGCCGAGGTAGCTCAGTTGGTAGTAGCGCTTCCCTGAAGAGGAAGATGTCGGCGGTTCGAGTCCGCCCCTCGGCACAAAGGATGCTTCTTAAATAGATTTTACCTTAACGGTATTTTTCTTTTCCTTGTCTACCTTTTTGATTTTGATGGTGACGAGACCGTGTCTTTCCGTGGCGTCCACATCTTCTGGCTCCACTTCTACAGGAAGAGGGAAGGTTCTGGAAAATTTACCCCAATATAATTCTTTGGCAAAATAATTGTCTTCATCAATATTTCTGTTTTCTTCGCGTTCTCCGCGGATGGTGATGGTGTCTCGGGCGATAGATAATTCCAAATCGTCCGGCTTAACTCCGGCTACCATAGCTTGGATTACTATATCGGTTGGCGTCTGGTAGACATCCACCGACAACTCCGCTTCGTCGTTCTTTTCTTCCATCCAGTTGTTATCATTTTTTTCTCCTTTTCCCTCCTTTCTTCCTTTACCTGGATATTCTTTGCCGGATTCTTGTTCTTCGTCCACGCTCATACTCCCAGTCAATCTTTCAAAAAAACTTCTTTTTTTATTTTCCATACATATAATTTTAATTAATAATCTTCTCACTCATTCTTCTTACTTTCTCAAAGAGTAACATAACGATAATCGTTACGACCCACAAAAACGCGAGTATCCTTAAAACATTGCTTCCGTTACCACTTATTATAAAAAAATTAAAGGCGCTATGCAAGGTGATGGCAACGATAAAGCCCACAAGCAGGAACCATTCCTTCTTCCATTCTTTCATAAAGAAGGAAAGTCCTATGGCGATGCCTATGATTCCACTTGAAATAGTGTGAAGCAGGGTAGATCCCATAAATCTGAGCTGTCCTGTGAGTAGGGCCACTGTCGTGCCACTTATCGGATACATTTTTATTAGGAATAAAGTGTTTTCCAAAGCGGCGAAACCGAGAGCCGCGGTAACCAGATAAATTGGCCAGTCTATAGGTTCGTCTGCAGTGTTTGTTTTATAAAGGACCGCCAGTGCGGCGAGGTATTTCAATATCTCTTCCGCGCTTGCCCACAAGATAAGTTCCAATTGAGAAGAAGCTATGTGCGTTTGGATGAATTTTTGAATAGGCAGAACCACTATTACGGCGAGCATTCCCATAATAAACACGATAGAGAGCATACTCTTGGGTTCTGGATGCTTGTCATCTTCCCGGAGCCAGAACCATAACCACAAAAGAGAGGGAATGAGTCCGCCCAAGAAGGCTATAACTAAAAGTTTTGGGTTGGTGGCTAGGAGTGTCATGATGGCCATTTTTCTACCATTAATAGATTTTTATCTTTGACGGGCATCATCGACCAAATTTCTTCCGTGACGAATGGGATGAAGGGGTGGAGGATCTTTAGACAGTCAACCCAGATTGAAACCAGGGTTTCTTTTCTTTCTTGCGCTTTCTTATCTCCCAATTTTATAATTTCTTTTGATTCTTCAATTATTTCATCCGCAAATCTGTGCCAGACATACTGGTAGATTTTTTCCGATGCCAGATGAAACCGATAGTTCTCCATATCAGAAGTGAGGTCTTCCACGACTTCGCTGAATTCTTTCGTTAATTTATTTTTTGCGATATTTCCAAAACTATTTTCGTCCACGTTATCTAAAATAAAACGGGTGATGTTCCAAATTTTATTTGAGAAATTTTTGTAACCCTTGATTTTATCTTCAGATATTTTGCTGTCTGTTCCAGGGGCTGTGCCCACCACAAGCGCCATACGTCCGGCATCGGCGCCAAATTTATCGGCAATATCAAGCGGGTCAATGCCATTGTTTAAAGATTTGGACATTTTTCGTCCCTTAGCATCGCGAACCGTCCCGTGTAAAAACACATTTTTAAAAGGGATAACGCCGAGCGCGTATTCCGACATTAGCACCATTCTGGCTACCCAGAAGAAAAGAATTTCATATCCTGTCTCTAGCACGTCTGTGGGGTGATATGTTTCTAAATCTTTCGTCTTTTCAGGCCAGCCGAGAGTGGAGAAAGTCCAAAGTCCGGAAGAGAACCACGTGTCCAGGGTGTCTTCGTCTTGTTTCCAATTATTACCCTCGGGCGCTTTGACGCCACAATAAACTTGATTCTTGTCGTCATACCAAACCGGAACTCTATGTCCGTACCATATTTGACGTGAAATGCACCAATCCCGCAGATTTTCTATCCAGTGGAAATAAGTTTTGGAAAAATAATCCGGTATGATTTTTATCTCTTCTTTTTCAAAGGGTTCACGCATTAGATCTTTCAGAGTTTTCTCTCCGCGTTCTTTTATTGGTTTGTTTACATTTATAAACCATTGCAATTTTGGCAATGGTTCTATTATTCCGCCAGTACGTTCAGCGGTAGAAATATTCTGTTTCACCTCTTCCTCTTTTTCTAAAAGATTTTCGGAGCGAAGCCATTCCACGATAACCTCTCTCGCTTCTATCGTTTTCTTTCCCAACAATCTTTCATCTCCGACGGATATTTTTGCATATTCATTTATGACTTGAGGTCTTGGCAGATTGTGCCTATCTGCCATTTCCCAGTCAATCATAGAATGAGCGGGAGTGACACCGAGTGCGCCAGTGCCGAATTCCGGATCTACCTCTTTGTCGGCTATTATTTTGATGTGTACTGGAACTCCACAGAATTCCAAATCATATTCTTTGCCGACAAACTCAGTATATCTTTTGTCATCGGGATGCACTGCTACCGCCACATCGCCAATTTTGGTTTCCGGTCGGGTGGTTGATATGGAGATAGGGAAGTCTTTGGCATATTTAAAAGTATAAAGTTTCGCGGTACGCTCTTCATAAACAATTTCATCATCTGAAATGGTGGTTTGCCCTTTGGGGTCCCAGTTTACTATCCTGTTTCCGCGATAAATCAGCCCATCGTCGTACATTTTCTTAAATATTGTATTTACGGCGACGTTTCTCTTTTCGTCCAGAGTAAAAGCTTCACGAGACCAGTCGCACGATGCTCCCATCACTTTTATTTGCGAGACGATAGTGTCGTGGCTTTGCAAAGCGAAATCATTTATTCGTTTTAACATTTCTTCTCGTCCTAAGTCGTGACGAGATTTGCCTTCTTTTTTCTGGATATCTTTTTCCACTCTGGACTGAGTCGCGATGGCAGCATGGTCAGTGCCGGGTAGCCAAAGAGTTTTAAAACCCCGCATACGTTTATAGCGGATCATAATATCTTCCAGGGTAATCATCAGGGCATGACCCATATGAAGTACACCGGTCACATTCGGGGGAGGCATCATTATGGTGAAGACTTCTTTTCTTTCACCTGCTTGCCCCGAAGAAAGCGGGGGTAATTTGTCCGGATTAAAAAAACCGGACTCTTCCCAAAGTTTATAGATTCTTTCTTCGGTTGCCTTGGGGTCATAAGGCTTCTTCAGTTTCTCGTGCATAGCCCCATAATATCATATTTATTTCGCCTCGGCGAGAATTAAAGCCTTAAATTACTATTTGCTTTGATGCTGTTTGGTTGGGGAGTCTTTTTCTTATTTTTTATGTAATTTAAATATCCGGCGATGCCGATCATTAAAGAATTATCCCCGGTGAGTTCTTTGGGTGGAAAAAAAAGTTTAATCTTACCTTTAGTTATTTTCTGCATTTCTTTTTTTAAATGTCGGTTGGCCGAAACCCCTCCTGCCACGATAAGAGTTTTAATTTTATATTTTTCTATCGCTTTTTTTGTTTTATAAACTAGACATTCAATAGCTGCATTTTCAAATTCCAAAGCTATTTGCGCTTTGGTCGTTTCACTAATTTTTTTAATACCTCCCAAGTCTCTTACCAAATACAAAACCGCTGTCTTCAGCCCGGAATAAGAAAAATCAAAATTTTTACTATAAAGCATCGGGCGGGGGAGAGCAAATTTACCCCTACACCTGGTGTCAGAGAATTCCCCGACACCAGGTGTAGGGGCGCACTCCCGCTCTTGTTCCGCCAACTTTGAAATCTGTGGTCCGCCGGGATAGGGAAGTCCGAGAGTTCTAGCGACTTTATCAAAGGCTTCTCCTACAGCATCATCTACTGTTTCACCTATTCTTTCGTATTGACTCCCTCGGCCATAGCCGTACGGGCGAGGCCATTTTTTCATCAGTACAAGCTCTGTGTGCCCGCCTGAGACCAAAAGGGCTAGTATCGGTGTTTTAATAGCCGGAATTTTAAATTTTCCCTTACCTTTTCCAAAAACGGAAAACATATGTCCCTCCATATGGTTTACGGGGATGATGGGGACGTTCCACTTTTTTGCCAATTCTTGCGCGAAAGTTATTCCAGTCCAGAGAGTTATCTCCAACCCTGGCCCGTAAGTGACGGCTATGGCGTCTATGGATTTTTCATCCAACTTGGCATCTTTAAATGTTTTTTCTAAAACGAATGGCAAGTTTTTTGTATGCTCTCTTTTTGCCAATGCCGGATAGACTCCTCCGTAGGGGATGTGGACATCAATCTGCGAGGATACGTTGTTAGCCAAAACCTTAAAAGAAGCCTGCCCGCCGTGGCGGGCATTTTTTACGCCACCCTTTACATCTAATATACTTATCCCTGTGTCATCACAGGATGTTTCTATGCTTAAAATTTTCATAATAAGGTGTGGGCGCGATACAGGATTTGAACCTGTGGCCTACTTTACGTTTCACCCCGCCCACACGGGCGGGGCAAGCTGAGCTAAGTTACTCTTATAAATTATATTTTTCTTTTTTAACCAAATTTCGTGTTTTCTTGCTGATTGATAATTTAGATATTCTTTAATATAGGTAATTTTGTAAGGTTTTTTCTTTGATGTAATTTTCAACTTTCCACTGTTGTGCTCATTCAAACGTTTTTGGGGATTTTCAGAAATTCCAACATAATAACTTTTATCAATTTGGCTTTGGATTAAATATACATAACAACTCATGTGGGCGGTATAAGATTCGAACTTATGGCCTTCTCAACGTCAATGAGACGCTCTACCAACTGAGCTAACCGCGCAATATAATAGACACTATACTATTAATTTCTCTAATATTTCAAGTTCTTCTTGAGAATTTGGTTGCAATGCTTCAATAATATTATCTACTTGTACTAATTCAATATTTTTATTTTGTTCAAAAGCCATTTTTATCAAGTCCGTTAATAAATATTCTTTTTGGACATTTTCATTTTTAAGTTTAGTTATATTTTTCCACAACCAGTCTGCGTCAAATGCATAAAGTGCTGGATTTAATTCTTTTATTTTCTTTTCTTCTTCTGTCGCATCCTTGAATTCTACAATTTTTTTAATTTTTCCATTATTGTCTCTGATAATTCTTCCGAAGTGATTTAGTCCAATTCTCCAATCTTCAAAATTAGGTATTGAGACAGTAGCTATGGTGATGGTAGGATTTTTTTCTGCGTGAGTTGAAATAATATTTTTAAGTGTTTTTTCAGA
>CAZXCD010000027.1:0-6035 GCA_964638985.1 uncultured Candidatus Saccharibacteria bacterium | reverse complement strand
TTCCTGTTAAGAAATTTGGAAATCACATAAAAAATAATTCATAAACTTTGTAGAGGAAGGTAGGGTCTTAGCTCAATGGAAGAGCACCGGAAGGGTTCCGGTGGTTGAAGGTTCGAATCCTTCAGGTCCTGCCATTTTCCAATGTTCTTTCCACTCGGGGGTGAACACCATCCCGTGGCCCAGCCCTCGCAAGGGGCACTTAAGCATTGAGATGACCAACGTGTCATCCGGAGCAAAAGAAGAGGGCCAAACGGATGGTTTTCATATCGCGGTCCGATCCCGCACCCCGAGTATATCTTGTCTAGCCGAGGAGCCATCCTTCTCGGCTCCTCTACAAAGTTTATGAATTGAAAAATCAAGTTTTCAGTGTTGGTGATTTGTCGCAAGGGCCACACCTCTTCCCATTCCGAACAGAGAAGTTAAGCCTTGTTGAGCCGATGATAGTCTTCATGGCAAAAGTAGGCTGTCGCCAACACCGAGTACTTGATTCCAAAAAACCTAGTAAATAATTACTGGGTTTTTTGTGATATAATTTTTTATATGGAAAATCATTTTGTTGGGCAGGTGACGCAGAAGGCGGTCTTGAAATACAAGGATTCTTTTGTGTTGGTAAAAGAAAAGACTCATGAGAAATGGATTCTCCCTGGGGGAAGGATGAATTTTGGCGAAACGACGGATGAAGGCCTACTTCGGGAATTAAAAGAAGAGCTAGGGGTTGATTGTGAGATAGAAAATCTTTTATCGGTGCATGCTTACCAAGGAGGGGATGAAAAATCTCCGAAACTATTCGTTTTCTACACGGCTTCGGTTTTGCCTGAGCAAGAGATACTGATAGATAATGAAATTACCAAGATGGCCTTCGTCTCTCAAAAGGAGGATTTAGAGAAATATCCAATGAATGATAATCAAAAGGTGGTAATAGAGAAATTTTTAAAATAACATTTTTCCTATTTTTCCCCAAAAAACTTATATAACATAAGGTTTTTAAGGGTTGACTTTTGCATAATATGTGTGATATAATACGGGGTAAGGAGGTGTACTTTGAACATTCAAGAACGGAGGCTCTCAGACGATACCGAGTGGCAGTTCCTCGCGAAGATCGTGAAGATCGCCCTTGGGACCCTGGGTTTCGCCATGGTGGCGTGGTTTCTCGGCACAACGGCCCTCGATGAGGGTGGAAACGTCTTCGTCGCCTACCTCGTTGAGGTGGCGTATCGTCTCCTGTCCTACTTCATCGGAGGGATCAAGCGCCAGCCCGTCAGCGTGTGGGTTGGACTCATGGTGATGGGAGGGGTGATCGGTCTTACGGTCAGGTCGATCGTCCGCAGGGGGTGGAGATAATGGAACTCGAAGACTGGACCATCGCCATCACCACCTTCCCGGTGACGACTGGGATCGTTATCTTGGTCGTCGTCGGGTACGTCGCCCTTTTCTGGAGACCCGTCAAGAACGGGGTCCTGAAGGGGGTCGACCGGGTCTGGAGGAGGAGGGACTATTCCTCCTTTCGCCCGTAACGTCCTGACCCGCCTCGCATTTTCGCTGCTCTTTATCCTGGGGACCTGCTTCCTCTACACTTTTCTAGAGTTCTGGAAACTCTGGATGCGTTAAGAGAGACAAGTTTCCATATCGCAACACGGCTCCGGTCGTCCGCAAGGATGACCGGGGCCCCTAACGTTTTAGGCGTTTATTTTGACTAATTTTTATGATACGATAGGGATATGACATGGGCCCTCAAGCGACAAATTTTTTATATAATTATTCTCATTTTATTTATTTCAGTCTTTGGATTTTTAATAATTTATCCTCAATTAACCAAAGCGCCGACTTGTATAGACAACAAACAAAATGGAGACGAAACAGGCATAGACAGCGGAGGTTCGTGTTTGAGTGCGGACCCTGCAAAAGTAGATGATGTTTCCGTACTCTGGACGAGAGCCTTCCGGGTGATTCCAGGACGTTACAATGCCGTGGCGTACATCGTAAACCACAATAAAAATACCGCAGCTCAAAAAGTAAATTATAGATTTCGTTTTGCCGATAAGAACAACATTTACATCGGCAAACGCGAGGGGAGCACCTTCATTCCTCCGGGAGGAAATTTCGTAGTCTTTGAGCCGGGGATAGACATAGGCAATTCCATTCCCGTTTATTCAACTTTTGAATTTACCGAAAGACCGAGCTGGCTCCAGGTTTCGGAGAATAAAATAAGTCAGTTGCAAGTCAACGTTTCCGGTATAGAGCTGAGAGACGCGGACACTTTCCCCAAGCTCTCTGCTATTGTAAAAAATAATTCTCTTTTTACCATTCCCAATGTCGGAGTGATAGCTATTCTATATGATACCAATGGCAACGCCATCTCCACCAGTCGCACTTATTTGAACAAATTATCTCCACTACAGAGCGCTGATATTAACTTCACTTGGCCGGAGCCGTTGCCGGGGGTTGTCGTAGAACAGGAAATAATTCCGATGTATGATATTTTCTCCGCTAAGTTGGAATAGTACGCTATGGCAGAAAAAGCTCTTAAAAGAATAGACTGGCTCCTGGTAGCCTTTATTATACCGATAATAGCGGGTGGACTCGCTACCATGAAGTCCTTTTCTTCTCTTGAGGACACGAACTACTTTTTCAGTAAACAAATAATCTGGGTGCTGGTATCTCTAGCCGTATTTTTCTTATTTTCTTTTATTGATTTTCGTTTTCTGAAACGCACGGATGTGCTGGTATTTATATTTTTAAGTATGTGCGCTGCTCTCCTGACCCTGGTTATCTTGGGTAGTATTTTTAATGAAAACAAAAGTTGGTTTAACTTCGGTTTTTTCTCTTTTCAGCCGGTGGACTTTATGAAATTGGCATTGGTATTGGTCCTCGCCAAGTATTTCTCCCGACGTCATGTAGAGATAAAGGATATCAAGCACATTTTCATTTCCGGGCTTTACGCTCTTTTGCCTTTGATTTTAGTTTTGCTTCAGCCAGACTTCGGTTCGGCGATGATTATTCTTTTCATTTGGTTGGGGATGGTGCTCGTCTCCGGGATTTCCAAATTGCATCTATTCTTGGTTCTGTTCTCCGGCATAGTAATTTTCACTTCGCTTTGGTTTTTTGCTTTTGCCCCATATCAAAAAGCTCGTATCTATAATTTCATCAATCCACTCGCGGATGTTCATAAAACAGGTTACAACGTCTTTCAATCAACCATCGCCGTGGGTTCGGGGCAGATATTGGGTAAGGGGCTCGGGTTCGGGACGCAGTCAAGATTGAAATTCTTGCCGGTGGCTGAATCCGACTTTGTTTTCGCCGCTTTTTCCGAAGAGTGGGGCTTTATCGGTTCATTCTTGATTCTTTTGCTGTATGTTTTGGTGATTTGGCGTATTTTGTATTCCGCCTCCTTGGGCGCGTCAAATTTTGAAATACTTTTCGGTATGGGTATGGCTATCTTTTTTATGGGTCATATTATAATCAACATTGGGATGAACCTCGGACTTATGCCGGTGACGGGTATTCCTCTGCCTTTTATGAGTTACGGAGGTTCGCATTTATTGACTGAATTTGCGGGCTTAGGTATCCTTATGAGTATGCGCAAATATGGCAGGTCGGCGCATCGGGATGATATGCAAAATGAGTTTTTAGGAGTATAACTTGTCGGGTGTTGGACACCTGATACAGGTGTCCAACACCCGACAGAAACCAAAAGCTATGAATATTATTGATGGAAAAAAAATAAGAGATGAGATTTTGGAAAAGGTGAAGGAAGAAGTGGCGATGCTTCCTTTCAAGCCTATTTTTTGTGATGTCTTGGTGGGGGAGGACCCTTCTTCCGTTCAATATGTGCAGATGAAAGAACGTACCGCGGAAGCCGTCGGAATTTCTTTTTATCCCGCCAATTTCTCCGCGTCCATTACCACCGATGACTTGGTAAGAGAAATAAATGTTTTAAATAATATGAAAGATATGTGCGGGATAATTATTCAACTGCCCTTGCCCGGACATATTGATAGAGATAGGGTGCTAAACAGTATTGATTCACGGTTGGACGTGGATTGTTTAGGCAAGGTAGGGAGTGAAAAATTTTATAATAATTATGACAGCGAAAATGGTTTGAGTTTCCCGACCGCTCTCGCTTGTATGGCGGTTCTTGATTCTTTAAATTTGGATTTAAAAGAAAAAAAGATTATTGTTTTGGGGCAGGGGATGCTGGTGGGTTCTCCAGTCACCGCTCTTCTGCGTTTTAGAAATTTATCTCCCATTCCCATAGCCAGCCAGACGGAGAATAAAGAAGCGCTCATCAAGCAAGCGGATGTCATAATTTCCGGCATAGGTAAAGGGAAGTATATTACGGGCGAGATGATAAAAGAGGGCGTGGTGCTGATAGACGCGGGCACCTCTGAGATAGAAAGTGGCATTGTCGGCGATGTTGATTTAGAATCGGTGAAGGGCGTGGCGGGATACGTTTCGCCTGTGCCGGGAGGAGTCGGTCCTGTGACTGTAGCAATGCTTCTCAATAATGTATTAAAAGTAGCAAGGCGTAAAATATGAATATATTTTTTGCCTACATATTTTATTTTATAGCTGCAAGCATTTCTCCATTACAAAGGAGATGGCTGGCAGTAAATAAAAATAGTGAAAATAAAGGGCAAATTAATTTTGCTTTCAAAACGACTTTAATTGGAGTTGTTTTAAGTTTATTTTTTCCATTTTTTCAACATTTTTATATAACAGGAGATATTTTTTATTTAGTCATACTGGCACTGACGTGTGGGATTTTTGGTGCTGGTTTCTATATAGCTTCTTACATTGCTCAAAAACATGTAGAAGCAGGAGTTACTCAATTGGTTGTAAATATATATACCCCCGTTACTATTATTCTAGCGATTCTTTTTTTACAGGAAGGACTGACATTTTTACAAATAATCGGAACTTTTTTGTTATTAATTTCTATGGTTATAGTTTCTAAAAAACATCATATTGGAAAATTACATTTTGATAAATATTTTTTGTTAACACTATTATCAGGAGTTATGCTGGCCTTTGTTTTGGTTGCAGAGCGTGCCCTCGTTAAGACTACTGGATTTGCTGCTGGGACAATGTTGTCTTGGTGGTCAACCTGTTTATTTTTAGGGATAGCCACATTAATAACTCGCAATAAAAGTGAATATTCAAGAAAGGACATAACTATTACTGGGGGATTAAGATTTCTTCAAAACTTGGCTTGGGTTGTCTTAGTTTACACTGTTGGTAATTTAAGCCTGGTGTCATCAGTGACTACTTTTAAGGTTGTAGTTATGTTTATTCTTGGGGCGGTTTTTTTAAAAGAGAAGGAAGATCTACCTAGAAAAATTTTAGGAAGTGTAGTGGCAGTGTTGGGTTTACTTTTCATGAAATAATCTTTTGGAAAAATTAATATTATTATATTTCATATATGCGCCATGGCGTAAATAAGAAAATTATTATAAAATACGAATATGCCCAGATATAGAGGAATGAGGGTAAATCTTCTAGGTTTACCCATAAACCAGAGAAGTGGTAATAAAAAAATATCACGCAGGAAAAGAAGCTTATATTATGTTTCTTTTTTGTCTCATTTTAAAAAAGATTCACCTAAGAATTTAATGGTTATGTACGACATACCACACAATCTTAAAAAGGAACGTGATTGGTTTCGTAGACAGCTAATCAATTTCGGCTATATAATGATACAAAAAAGCGTTTGGGTTGGGCCGTCTCCATTGCCGAAAGAATTTTTGGAGTATCTAAAAGAAATAAAAATAAACGATAGTTTCAAGACATTCAAACTGGCAAAATCATATATCAGCCATGGCGTAAATAAGAATTAGGGGTTTTTGTTTAAATGCATTATAATTTCAAAACATTATATGAATAACCAAATATTTTTCTTTTTTTATAGTTTAGCACATCAGTCAGTAACCCTTGATGAGGTGGTTGTCTTTACCGCGGAGACCTTGCCGTATGTCGTGATAATATTAGCGGGATTGTTTTTGCTTTTTTTCCTGCCCGCGCAGGCGGGTCGCAAATCT
>CAZXCD010000026.1:0-6127 GCA_964638985.1 uncultured Candidatus Saccharibacteria bacterium | reverse complement strand
CGCATTTCTTCAATGAGTTGAATCTTGAGCGCCGGGTCTTGATCTCGGGCGATGTCGTTGGAGACTCTGTTGACTTCACTGCGCAAGTCTTCTACTTCTTTAAGCACTTTCAAGCGTTCATCATCAAGCGCGATTAATTTTTCAATATCAATATCTATGCGCTTTTTCTTCGCTCCCGTCTGCACAATATCCTTGTTTTCACGAATAAATTTGATGTCTAACATAAAGATATTATATACTATTGTGTATGAAAATTCAAAAACTCCCTAAAAATAATTTTCCGAAAGCTCTACTAGAAATTCCCCAGCCTCCGGAAAATCTTTGGGTAATGGGAGAATTACCTCCAGAGAACCAAGTTTATCTTTGTGTTGTCGGTTCACGAAAATTCACTTCTTACGGCAAAGAAGCATGTGAAAAAATAATTGCCGGACTCAAGGGTTACCCGATAGTTATAGTTTCCGGACTGGCGATGGGTATTGATGCTATCGCTCACAAGAAAGCGTTGTCGGTAGGATTAAAAGCCCTAGTTTTCCCCGGCTCGGGATTATCCAGAGAGGCAATGTATCCTAAAACAAATATAAAATTGGCAGAAGAAATTTTTAATAGTGGCGGATGCTTCCTTTCGGAATTTGAACCGGACTTCAAGGCTACTCTGTGGAGCTTCGGCAGAAGAAACAGGTTAATGGCGGGAATTTCTAAGGCTGTACTTATTATAGAAGCGGAAGAAAGATCTGGGACTCTCATTACTGCTCGTCTAACGACAGAATACAATAGAGATTTATTGGTGGTTCCTGGGTCAATCTTTTCTCCTAATTCTAAAGGAGTAAATAAATTATTGCGCCAAGGAGCGACACCCATTACTTGCTCGGAAGATGTTTTAGAAGCGCTTGGTTTTGAACTCCCAAAAGACGAAGAAAAACAGGCGAGGTTGTTTTTAGATTTATCGCCGGAAGAAAAAATGGTTTTTGATTTGCTTCGTGATCCGTCTCCGCGAGATGATTTAATAAGAGCAATGAAAATGCCAACACCGCATGCCAATGCCCTGCTTTCCATAATGGAAATCAAAGGATTAATAAAAGAAGAAATGGGAGAAATTCGCGCAACTTTTTAAGATAAAATTTACACACAAATTTGCGTTTAAATTAATATTCGTGTAATACTTGGGAAGTTATGAAACTTTTAATTGTTGAATCACCATCCAAAGCAAAGACTATTGAGAAATACTTGTCCGCCGATTCAGGGGCGGATCGAGATCGTTTTGTTGTGCGCGCATCCGTCGGACACATTCGGGACTTACCGAAATCAAACAAGAAAGCGATAGATATTGAAAATGGTTTTATTCCGCATTATGAAATTTCCAAAGGGAAAGAAAAGATAGTCCACGAGCTCCAGGGACTGGCGGAAAAAGCCACGGAAATAATGCTAGCGACAGACCCCGACCGCGAAGGAGAAGCCATCGCTTGGCATATTGAAACATTACTCAATGCGGATAAAAAAGTTAAAGCTCCGATAGCGCGAGTGGCTTTTCATGAAATAACCAAAGAAGCGGTGGAAGAAGCCCTCAAGCACCCGAGAGAGATAGACACGGCTCTACGCAAGGCCCAGGAGGCTCGCAGAGTGCTAGATAGGCTCGTCGGCTATGATTTATCAGGTCTTATTTGGAAAAAAGTGCGGTATGGGCTTTCGGCGGGGCGAGTTCAATCCCCTGCGCTTCGCATAATAATGGAACGTGAGAGAGAAATTCGCGCTTTCGTACCGGAAAAATTTTGGAGAATACTGGGATTGTTTGAAACTCAAAAAGGCGCGAAAATAACAATGGAGTGCAGTGAAGAGCCCAGAGACTTGCCCGCCGGGGAGGGTGAGAAATTGGTGGAGAAAATAATGACCGAAGGTAAGAAGGGCGAATGGATAGTAAAAGGAGTGAAAGAAAGCGAACAGAAACGTTCTCCTCGCGCGCCATTTACGACTTCTACCTTACAACAGACAGCCAGCTCGCGACTCGGATACTCCCCTTCACGCACCATGCAAATTGCGCAGAAACTCTATGAAGCTGGACACATCACTTATATGCGCACAGACAGTACAAATTTATCCAGTGTAGCGCAAGGACAAATTCTCTCTTTCGTAAAAAAAGAATATGGAGAAAATTATGCAGAAGCTAGAATTTATAAAACCAAATCAAAAAATGCTCAAGAAGCGCACGAAGCTATCCGCCCGACTCATATAGATAAATTGCACACGGGTCATGATGATTTCGACAGACTGTACCGTTTGATTTGGGAGCGAGCGATTTCTTCTCAGATGACGGATGCGAAATTATTGAAAACAAAAATTACTGCAAACATTGCCCCATCGGGTGTCCAACACCCGACAGATGAAATTCCGGATTTTACTGCCAACGGATCACGGCTATTATTTCCTGGATGGCTCGCTGTAGATACTGGCGCCCGAGGTGATGATGTTGAGCTTCCAATTTGCAAAGAGGGAGAGAAATTAAAATTATTAGGATTAAGTAATGAAGAAAAGTTTACCGAACCGCCGGGAAGATACAGTGAAGCGGGATTGATTAAAGAACTAGAAGGCAGAGGTATCGGCCGACCGTCTACTTACGCCTCCATTATGAAGACTATTGAAGAGCGTGGCTATGTGAAGAAAGAAAATAAAACACTCTTCCCTACCGATGTCGGCGAGGTGGTGTCGGACTTCTTGGAAAAACATTTTGCTAACTATATTTCCGATACTTTCACCGCCGAGATGGAAGATGAATTAGATGAAATATCCCGCGGAGAACGCGAATATGAAAAAACGCTGAAAGATTTCTATACGCCTTTTTCCAAAGATGTGAAATCAAAAGACAAGCTAGAGAAAGCGACAAATTTGGGTGATGCTCCAGAAAATATAAAATGTCTAAAATGTGGTAGTGCAATGATAATAAAACTTTCTCGTGTAGGCAAGTTTTATTCCTGTTCCAAATATCCGGAATGCGACGGAGCCCTGATGCTAGACGGGACAGAACTAAAAGGTCCCGAAGAAACCGGAGAAATGTGTCCGGAATGTGGAGACCCCGAAGGAAAGCAAGCTTCCGACGGGGCAGGAAAAAAAGGCAAAAAGAAAGAATATGGAAAATTAGTGATTAGACAAAGACGCGATGGCACAGGCACCTTTATCTCGTGCTCCCGTTATCCAAAATGTAAATTTATTAAAAAAGATGAAGCGGAAGAAGCCAGAAAAAGAACCGGAGTGATATGTCCAGTATGTAAAAAAGGCGACATCTCCGAAAGACGTGGACGCTTTGGCATTTTCTACTCCTGCTCAAATTATCCAGATTGTAAATTTGCAATCAAAGCAAAACCAACAGGTAATATTTGTAAGGAATGCGGAAGCTTAATGATGGAAGGCACAAAGACTATCCCGGAGCGTTGTAGCAATAAGGCCTGCAAGATGCACAACCCGCATAAAATACCTAAAATAGAAGCATAGAGAATATTTTTCTAAATTAGCTTCGGATGCTATAATCCCCCTATGCCCAACGTCAAGGAAATATTTGACCTTATCGGAAAGATGAACAAGAAAGACGGAGAGCTTATAACAAAAGCTTACGAGCTGGCTTCTCGGGCGCATGAAGGGCAAAAAAGACTTTCCGGAGAACCATATTTTGTCCATGTTTTTGAAACAGCGAAAACTCTAGCCAAGCTCGGCATGGATGCGCAGACTATCGCCGCCGGACTATTGCATGACACCCTGGAAGACACACCGATAACGGAAGAAGAAATCAAAAAAGAATTCGGCGAGGATATTTTATTTTTAATAAAGGGAGTAACAAAACTGGGCTCATTGAAATATAGAGGACACGACAGGCACGTGGAATCTTTGCGCAAATTCTTTATCGCGATGGCCAACGATCTGCGAGTGGTCATTATAAAATTCGCTGACAGACTCCATAATCTAAGAACGCTGGAATACGCGCCGGAAGAAAAACGGCACCGAATCGCGGTGGAATCAATTGAAGTTTACGCTCCACTCGCAAACCGCTTAGGAATGGGAAAGCTCAAGGGCGACCTGGAAGATGCCGCCTTCCCCTTCGCTTTTCCGAAAGAATATATGCAGATAGAGGAAATAATTAAGGAGAAAAAAGGACTCTATGAAAAATACCTTACGGAGGTAAGCGAAAAATTAAAAAGCGAATTAAGGAAAAATAAAATAAAGGTGGTTGAAATCAATTACAGAATCAAGCACAAATACAGCCTGTATAAAAAACTTTTAAAATATAATATGGACATAGATAAAATCTACGACGTCGTGGCACTTCGAGTCGTCGTAGACACTGTGGAAGAATGTTATCGGGTTTTAGGATTGGTGCATTCTCTCTGGAACCCATTACCAGGCAGAATCAAAGACTACATCGCTCTGCCGAAACCAAACGGTTATCGTTCCATTCATACCACCATTTTCACCGGCTTGGGCGGTATCGCGGAAATTCAGATAAGAACAGAGGAGATGCACGCTGAAGCGGCTTACGGTATCGCGGCGCACTTCGCTTACAAAGAACAAGGTGAAAAGAAGGTCAGAGACGACAAAGATAAATTTAAATGGATTGAAGAGTTGAAAGAGTTGAAATACTCGCCGGATGACCCGAAGAATTTCTTCAATCACCTTAAAATGGATTTCTTTAACGACCGCATCTTTATCTTTACTCCCCAAGGAGACGTGATAGACATGCCGGAAGATTCCACTCCAATTGATTTCGCTTATGCGATACATTCGGATATCGGAGACCATACTTCGGGCGCCAAGATAAACGGCAAAATGTCCACGATTTTTTCAAAATTAAAAAATGGAGATATTGTGGAAATAGCAACTAAAAAAGATGCTCATCCATCCAGTAAATGGCTGGAAAATGCTAAAACCGCCATCGCTAAAAAACATGTAAAATCTTACTTGGAAAAAAATAGTTTACTGGCAAGACTCAAATCCTTCGGTCGTAGTTAGACACTGAAATTGGAAATATTATATAAATCAGTATCGTCTTTCTCTGTTTCTTCTTTAGTCCTGTCATCCACAGGCGCTTCTTCTCCACCTTCCGGATTAGCGGGTTCGGAGACAGGTGCATTATTTTGAAAAATATAATTTTCAAGCAAGTCGGCCGGCTTCTTCTCCACCTCGCCTTTTTGAATCAAATCCAAGATAGTTCGCAGGTCTTCCGTGGAAAAGAAATCAATTTTGATTTGTCCGCCAAGTTCTTTCCTGTCTATGTGAACGCGAGTGCCCAATTTTTCTTGAAATTCTTCTTCCAGTTCGGTAATTTCCGGGTCGGGCATAAATTCTTTTTTTCGTACACGGTCATAAGCTATCTTCCTCGCCAATCTCTCTGCTTCTCGCACTGTAATTTTTTTATAAACAATTTCTTTAAAAAGTACCATTTGTTCTTCGGGATGATCTGCAAGCATTAAAATAGGTCTGGTGTGCCCTTCAGTAATTTGCCCCAGAGACAAACCATTTAGAATTTCTTCTGGCAAGGTTAAAATACGCAAAGAATTAGAAACGTATTCCCTACTGCGTCCCATTTTTTTAGCAACTTCATTATGCGTAAATTTAAATTCATTAACTAATCTGAAAAAAGCGCGCGCCCTGTCTACGACATTCAAATCTTCGCGTTGTAAATTTTCAATAATAGCAAGTTCCAACTTCATTATCGCCGTGTCTCCAGTGCGGATGACAGCCGGCACCTGAGATACTCCGGCCAATTTGGCTGCTCGGAGCCTGCGTTCTCCCGCGATAAGCTCATATTCAGTCATAATTCCCTCTCCACCCTCCTTTTCTACTTCTACTCGGGAGACGATGAGGGGTTGAAGTACCCCGTATTGCTTGATGGAATCGGCTAAATCTTGCAATCTTGCCTCGTCAAAGTCGCGCCTAGGCTGAAAAGGGTTCGGTTTTATCTTGTCGGTGTCAATCCAAAAAATTGAATTTGAATATAAATTGTTAGCCATAATTTGATTTTAGCATAAAAATTTTATTTTCAGCAATTGATTTTAGGGCATTTTCTGTGTAGAATGTGTGGATATGGAATCGTGCCCCCGATCGCCTGCTCGCAATGCTCGCATCGGCGATTCCTAAAGGATTAGGG
>CAZXCD010000025.1:0-7483 GCA_964638985.1 uncultured Candidatus Saccharibacteria bacterium | reverse complement strand
ATTAGCGGGATTGTTTTTGCTTTTTTTCCTGCCCGCGCAGGCGGGTCGCAAATCTTGGAGAGAATTATTTTTGGTTTTTGCTTCCTCCGGAGTTGCTTATGTCTTTTCCAAAATATTAAAGATTTTAATTCATACCAATCGTCCATTCGTGGAATTTTCCAATGTCCAAGTTCTTGGTTCGGCTACTGGCTTCGCTTTTCCTTCCGGGCACGCGACTTTCTTCATGGCTTTAGCCATCGCTATTTTTATACTACACAAAAAAGCAGGCTGTGTCTTTATAATATTCGCTTTACTGATTGGTCTGGCGCGTATTGTCGCCGGAGTGCATTTCCCTATAGATATTCTAGGCGGATTTATTCTAGGCGCTGGGATTTCTTATTTAGTTGCATATTTGGCAAAAAACGTATACAATACCAACACAGTATGACAAAAAAGATAATTTTAGCTTTAACAATATTGGTTTTGAGTGGGGCGGTGGCTCTTTTTGTCTATAAATCAGAACCAAAATTAAACAAGAATTTTGACATCACTGGTTCATTTTTTAAGACTCATCCATTTCGTTTGGGACTTGACCTATCCGGAGGCACTCACCTGACATATAAAGCCGATATTTCTTTGGTTCCGGTGGGTCAAGTGGGGGATTCTATGAACGCGCTTCGCGATGTTATAGAACGACGTATAAATATTTTCGGAGTTTCCGAGCCGGTTGTGCAAGTACAACACAGCGGGTTTGTTTCTGGATCAGACGAACAGCTGATAGTTGACTTGCCGGGAGTGACGGATGTCAAACAAGCGGTGGATATGATAGGGAAGACTCCTCTTTTGGAATTTAAAATTGAAGCCCCGAAAGATGCACCGCGAATTGTCAAAGTAGGAAAGGATGGCAAGATAGATTTAGGTAGTGTGGATTTAGGGCCACAATTTACCGCCACAGAATTAACTGGACGATATTTACAAAAAGCAACTTTGGAATTTGATACAAATACTCGCGAACCGAAAGTAAGTTTGCAATTTGACGATACAGGAACGAAACTTTTCGCCCAAATTACTAAAAGCAACATCGGCAAAATGGTGGCTATTTATCTGGACGGCGCTCCCATCTCTACCCCTGTCGTACGAGAAGAAATTCCTAATGGCCAAGCGGTAATTTCCGGCAGTTTCACTCCCACAGAAGCCAAACAGCTTGTAGGCAGACTTAATTCCGGAGCCCTACCGGTTCCAATAAGCCTTCTCTCCACGCAAACCATCGGTGCGAGCTTGGGAGACAGCGCTACTTCCGCCGGAGTCAAAGCGGGAATTATCGGGTTTGCTTTCATCGCCCTCTTCTTGATTTTGTGGTACAGGTTGCCGGGTGTGGTGGCGGTATTATCTTTAAGTATTTTTACTATCATCGTGCTAGCTTTATTTAAATTAATCCCAGTCACTCTGACCACTGCCGGTATCGCCGGATTTATTATATCCATGGGGATAGCTGTGGATGCGAATGTCCTTATTTTTGAACGTCTGAAAGAAGAACTGCATGCAGGCAGAAGCATTGCGGATGCGGTGTCGGCTGGGTTCACTCGCGCTTGGTCTTCTATCCGCGACTCCAACTTGTCCACCATCATTACTGCCACCATTCTTTTCTGGTTCGGTACTTCGCTTATCAAAGGCTTTGCCTTGACACTCGGTATGGGGGTTCTGGTATCAATGTTTTCAGCCATCACCATCAGCAAAGTTTTCCTGTCACTGTTGTCATTTATGAAAGAAAATAAATTTACCAGATTTATGTTTTCCAGCGGTTTATCAAGCGGTAAGGTAAAATAATTTATATGTTTATCGTAAAATACAAAAAAATATTTCTCTCCATATCAGCTGTCCTGGTTCTCCTTTCTGTTATCTCAATGTTTTACTTCGGTTTCAACGTCGGTATTGATTTCAAGGGTGGAGCTTTGATGGAAGTAGCCTATGAGAACGACAGACCAGCCAAAGAAGATTTGGCGCCCGCAATTGAAAAATTAAACATCGGTTCTGTCTTGCTTCAGCCGACAGGGGACAAGGGATACATCATTAAGTCTCGCGACTTGGATGAGAATGAGCACCTTTTACTATTACAGGCGCTCTCTGGGGGCGAAAAAAATGAAGCTAAAGAAACAAATTTTAATTCTATCGGTCCATCTGTGGGGGCGGAGCTCACTAGAAAAGCTGTCATCTCTGTGATATTGGTATCGCTCGCTATTATTTGCTTTATCGCTTTTGCTTTCAGAAAAGTAAGTAAACCGATTTCCTCCTGGAAATATGGATTGATAGCGGTGGTGGCCCTTCTGCACGATGTCATTATACCTTCCGGAATATTTGTAATACTATCTCATTTTTATGGCGCGGAGCTGGATACGCTTTTCGTGGTGGCGGTTCTCACTATCTTGGGTCTTTCTGTTTCCGATACCATCGTCATCTTTGACCGCATAAGAGAAAATTCAAAAGAACAAAACGACAACAGGCAAACAGATTTCAAAACAATAGTCGGTAGCAGTCTGGACCAATCATTCGTCAGATCTATCGCCACTTCTTTGACCGTTATCTTGGTTCTCTTGGCTCTCGTATTCTTCGGACCGGAATCCACCAAGTATTTCGCTCTGATGCTCACCGCTGGGATGTTTTTCGGTACCTATTCTTCAATTTTCCTAGCTTCTCCGCTATTGGTCTTGTGGGAAGAACACCAAAAGCCTCGCCCGTAGGCTATGGCCGAGGGAAAATAGGATTGTGCTATAATTAAAGGAGTCTCAGATTATTATTTAATTATATAAAGTTATATGAAATACTTTTTTATCGTTTTAGGAGTGGTGGTTTTTGGGGCTGTTTATGTGTTTAATCGTTTTATTTCTCTGCGCAATCGTACCAAGGAGGCCTGGGCGGATATTGAGGTGCAATTGAAACGAAGATACGATCTGATCCCTAACTTGGTTAATACCGTCAAAGGCTATGCGACGCACGAGAGTTCCGCTTTTGAAAATGTTACAAAAGCTAGGACAGCAGCTATGGGTGTATCTGGACCAAATGAAGCTCATGCAGAAGCAGAAAATATGTTGACAGGAGCATTGAAGAGTATCTTTGCTGTTGCTGAAGCTTATCCAGATTTGAAAGCTAATCAGAATTTCTTGGCCTTGCAAAATGAGCTCTCTGATACGGAAAACAAAATTCAAGCGGCTCGCAGATTTTATAACAGCAATGTCCGCGACTTAAACATTTCCGTGGAAAGCTTCCCGGGAAATATTGTAGCTAAAGTATTTAATTTTTCTCAGATGGAATTCTTTGACCTGGCTGACGACGATGTAGCGCAAAAAAATGTGGAAGTAAAGTTTTAATGGCAACACTCTATACACAACAATCAAAAAATATCACCAAAACGTGGCTACTTATGAGCATGTTTTTGGTGGTGGTTATTGGAGTGGGTTGGTTCTTTAGTTATTATTACAACAACCCGAGCATTCTCTACTTTTTCGTTATTTTCAGCATTCTGATGAATGTTTTTTCTTATTGGTTTTCGGATAAAATTGTTCTAAGGCTCTCCGGAGCCAAGGCCGCTAAAAGAGAAGAACATTTCGCTCTTTATACTACCGTTGAAAATCTTTCCATCACGGCAGGACTCCCAATGCCCAAGGTATATATAATAGAAGATCCGGCGCCGAACGCTTTCGCCACCGGACGAGATAAAGAGCACGCGGTGGTGGCGGTGACGAGCGGTTTATTGGCCATCTTAGACAAATCTGAGTTGGAAGGTGTGATAGCTCATGAGCTTTCACATGTGGGTAATCGCGATATGTTACTTTCCACTGTGGTCGTGGTACTCGTCGGTTTTGTCTCCATTATTGCCGATGTTTTCAGGCGTAATTTATTTTTCGGCGGTGGCAGGGGAAGAGATAACGACAAAGGAGGAAATATACTGATGATTGTCGGTATTGTCTTTTCTATCTTGGCGCCTATTTTCGCTATGCTCATCCAACTGGCTATTTCCAGAAAGCGGGAATTTCTAGCGGATGCCTCCGGCGCGCTTCTGACTCGCTATCCGGAAGGTCTGGCGAATGCTCTACGTAAAATTTCTCAATATAGTAAACCTATGACTCATCAGTCCAGTGCTATCGCGCATCTGTATATTTCTGACCCGAAAGGTATGGGGGTGGGGAAGAAAATTAGCGGACTCTTCGCTACTCATCCACCGGTGGAAGATAGGGTTAAAGCTTTGATTGGGTAGATTAAATTTTATGATATAGTTAAAATATGAACATCAAAGATGTTGAAAAACTGGCTGAGCTTGCAAAAATAGAGCTTTCAGATGCTGAAAAAAAGACCATTCTCAAAGATATGGAGGGCATTTTGGAGTATGTGAAAGTAGTGGAAAAAGTAGAAGTACCAGATGTAGAGCCTGTCTATAATCAAAAAAATGTTTGGAGAGAAGATGAAATTAAACCTTCTGTTTTTTCTAATGATTTGATTATTAAACAATTTCCAGATGCACAGGATAATTTTTTGAAAGTAAAAAAGATTTTGTAAGCATATGATAGATGTAAAAGATTTAACAATAGAAAAAGCATATGAGATGATGAAAGCTGGAGAATTAACTTCTGTGGATTTAGTTTCATTATGTTTACAAAATATAAAAGAAAAAAATAATGAGCTCAATGTTTTTTTGGAAGTATTTGATGATGTTTTAGATCAAGCAAGAATTGCCGATGAGATAATAAAAAGCGGAAAGGGGATGAAGCTCACAGGCATACCTATCGCCATCAAAGATAACATTTTGATAACCGGCAAGAAAAACAGTTCCGGTTCCAAAATGCTAGAGAATTATGTCGCAAGCTATGATGCTTTCGTCATAAAAAAATTGAAAGAACATGGCGCAGTGCTGATTGGTCGTACCAATATGGATGAGTTTGCTATGGGTTCTTCCACCGAAAATTCCGCTTATGGACCTGTAAAAAACCCCATTGACCCATCCAGAGTGCCGGGAGGCTCCTCGGGGGGTTCGGCTGCGGCAGTCGCTTCTGGCATGGCCCTAGCATCACTAGGGTCTGATACGGGAGGCTCTATAAGGCAACCGGCATCTTTCTGTGGTTTGGTGGGAATGAAGCCTACTTATGGCGTAGTTTCTCGTTCCGGACTCACGGCTATGTCTTCATCGCTTGACCAAATAGGACCATTTGGGAAGACGTCAGAAGACGCAAAAATAATTTTTGATTGCATTTCCGGCAAAGATGAAATGGATTCCACTTCAGTGGGCTGTCGGGTGTTGGACACCCGTATCGGGTGTCCAACACCCGACAGGAGAAAGATTGGCGTGCCTCGTGATTTTCTAAAAGAGGGGATTGACCCCGAAGTTTTGCAGAACTTTGAAGAGATAATAAAAAAATTAAAAAATAAAGGTTACGAAATAAAAGATGTAGTGATGCCTTATCTGAAATATTCTCTTCCTGTCTATTACATAATTATGCCGGCGGAAGTTTCTACAAATCTTTCCAGATTGGATGGGATGAGATATGGTACGCGTAAAGAGGGGGCGGACGTGTTTGATAGTTATAAAAAGAGCCGGTCAGCCGGTTTCGGCATGGAGACGAGAAGACGAATAATCCTGGGCACTTACGTGCTTTCTCACGGTTATTTTGACGCTTATTACAACAAGGCATGGAAGGTTCGTCGCGCCATTATGAAAGAATACGAAGATATTTTTAAGGATGTTGATTTTGTTATGACTCCCACTACCCCTACGACCGCGTTCAAATTCGGAGAGAAGAAAGACCCAGTGCAGATGTATCTGTCCGATATTTTCACTGTTTCCGCCAACCTGGCGGGGTTGCCAGCTATCACCATCCCATCGGGTAAATCCTCCTCCGGTTTGCCGATTGGTATCCAATTCACCGGACCGCTGTTCTCGGATGAATCCCTATTTACTTTGGAAAAAGATTTAAGAGGATAATAAGATATGATCCCGTACGAAATTTTTTGTTAATTAAAATCGCAATAAGTGGTATAATAGATTTATGTTTTTATAGTCGTTATTAGTAAATTAACTACGGAAATCTAAAGATTTCCTATTTCGTACGGGATGGAAACAGGGCAAAATAATCTCTTAAACGGCACCATTTTTGATTCAAAATATTTTGACCCAGAATATCTATTTAGTCATGGTTCTGAGATTATAAAAGATATCATAACTTATGCCACGAGCGACCAGGCTGTAAATATCGCGAAAACGGTTCTTTTCTTTTTCGCTTTGTTTTTTATGACAATAATTTGTTATGTGATTGTCCGCATGCTGGAAATCAGGGCCAAAGAACACAAACATCTGCATCACGAAATACACGAATATGCTCACAATAAAGCCGAGTATGAGAAAAGGTTGCACGAAGAAGTCGGTGGTTCTAAAAACGAACATTGGGGCGTCGTTCTCACTTATCTATTTTCACAACACAAGAGCGATTGGAAGCTCGCTATCATTGAAGCGGATACGATGCTAAGTGGCCTCTTGGAGACTCTCGGGTTTCATGGGGAAAGCCTGGGCGATAAATTAAAAATGGCCAATCAGGAAAATTTCCCAGAGCTCACTGTCGCTTGGGAAGTCCATACTATTAGAAATAAAATAGCGCACGACGGACTAGCCTTTGAACTCTCACAGCACGAAGCGAAAAGAGTAATAGCTATGTACGAGCAGATATTTCATACTTACGGGTATATCTAGGTTCACCTCACCCTACCCTCATCACTTCACCCTACCTCAGATCCTCCCCTTCGCAGGGGAGGAAGTACTTGTTGCGGGGCCACGAATCGAACGTGGGTCTTAAGGTTATGCTTTACCACTTCAGTTTTCACTGCTTCTAATTTTGAATTTGTGGTCTGGACTATACCATCTCCTTTCTAAAAATAAATTAAAGGTTAAGGAGCCCGTCATCTAGTCTCTACACATTTATCTTTGACATTGATCAAAGAATTTAGCTCGGAATTGTCTTTCTGCCAATCGACAGAGAGGATTTCTCCGAATTTGACGAGTGCGCACCTCAAGGTTTCCCGAGAGGGGGCCCATATTTACTTCGCTGAGCCTTACGAGATGCCTCTTCTCTACCCCGCTATAAAAGCTATTTTATAATATTTTGTTAAAACATGCAAGTTGTCTTTGGTTTTTAAAATGTTGAACACTCGGTGTTTAACACTAAAATAGAGTTATCAGTTTATGACGGCCGTCACAGAATGATAACCACAAAACTTGGCTTATAGCATGGTTGGCAGATTTATGCCTCAGCGCTTTTATTTTTTGAAGTTTTCTGTTATATTCATATTATGTCGGCGTAGCTCAGTTAGTAGAGCACGGGACTCATAAGCCCGGGGTCGCAGGCGCACTCCCTGCCGCCGACACAAAAAAGCTTTGAAATTATATAATTTTATGTATAATAGTAATGTTGCGGCTGTAGCTCAACGGTAGAGCACCCGCCTGTCACGTGGGAGGCCGTGGGGT
>CAZXCD010000024.1:0-8033 GCA_964638985.1 uncultured Candidatus Saccharibacteria bacterium | reverse complement strand
TAGGACGCGTACGCTTACGCTTCGTTGTCCTTTTTATTATTTATAATATTTATTAATTTCATAATTTTGTTTATTTTATGCGTCCGTGATTTCGTTCGGGATTAAATCTCTTGATTACTTTTTCTTGCAATTCTAACCATTTTGTCTCCCATTTGTTTTTTCCCGAGACGGGTGGCTTTACCTGTTTTTGGATCAAGCATCATCACATTGGAAGCACTCATCGGCATTTCAATATTTTTCATTGTCCCCTTTTCGCCGGACTTTCTCGGACGTTGATGCTTCTTCATCATATTCAGGCCTTCCAAGATGACTTTATTTTCTTGAACCAAAACACGGACAATCTTGCCTTTTTTGCCTTTATCTTTGCCGGTTATCACTATTACATTGTCTCCTTTTTTTAATTTCATATTTTTTTATTATTTTGCTCCAGGTGTTGGACACCCGACGGATTGGTGTCCAACACCTAGTCTTATTATATCACTTCCTGCGCTAAAGAAATTATCTTTTGGAATCCCTTTTCCGCTAATTCTCTCGGTATCGGTCCAAAGATGCGTCCCGCTTTCGGGTCCTTCTTGTCTTTTTCTAAAATAACCACGGCGTTATCATCAAAACGAATATATGAACCATCTTTTCGTCTGAAAGCTCCGCGGGTTCGCACGACGACTGCCTGGTGCACATCTTTTTTCTTTACCGCTTTTCGAGGGCTGGCTACTTTTATGGAAATGATGACCAACTCTCCCAAGGTAGCATATCTCTTTTTGGAGGAGCCTAAAATTTTGAACACCTTTCCCACGGTGCCTCCGGCATTGTCTGTTATTTTTACTAAAGTTTCATTTTGAATCATATATTTTTAAATTACTGCGCTACTTTAAACCTCTTATCTTTGGAAATCGGTCTGGTTTCAACTATTTCCACCTTATCTCCTGTCTTGTATTTATTCTCTTCATCGTGCGCCTTGTATTTCTTGCTGACTTTATAAAACTTTCCGTAGAGCGGGTGCTTGATGAATCTGGAAACAGAAACAACTATGGTCTTGTCCATCTTATCGGAGACCACCACTCCTTTTAAGTGGCTTCCCTGGCTATCTTTTGTTTCTTTTTTTTCTTTTGTTTTCATATGTTTATATTATAACTTCTATTTCTTGCTACTTAACTCCGTCAAAATTCGGGCAATTCTTTTCTTCAGGGTGGCGGATTCTTTGACATTTTTTGATTTGGCACCTTCAGCCTTGAAATGGATAGAGCGCAATTCTTCCCGTAACGCCGTCAGCTGTTTTAAAAGCTCGTCTCCTTTCATCCCTTTTAAATTTTCTTTCTTGTTTTTCATCTTGTTTGCGTTAAATTATTACTTGTTTATCCTTCCGACGATTCTGGTCTTGATTGGAAGCTTGGTGCCGGCTTTTCTCAAAGCTTCACGCGCCACTTTCTCTTCCGCGCCATCCACTTCAAAGATTATGCGTCCAGGAAGAACATCGAAGCAATACCCTTGCGGGTCTCCCTTTCCCTTTCCCATGCCTACCTCTGCAGCCTTAGCTGTATATGGACGGTCCGGGAAAATACGAACCCAATATTTGCCGGTCTTGGTCAAAGTACGAGAAATAACTTTTCGGGCGGATTCAATCTGGGTAGACTTCACACGAGCTTGAGACTCAGACTTTAAGCCGTAAGAACCAAAAGAAAGCTTGATACCGCGAGTATCTGCTGTACGCGTTTTTGGATTTGAACGCTGGCTCTGCCATTTTCTAAATTTTACTTTTTTTGGTATTAACATACAATTTTATGTGACGTTAAGCTCGTAGATTCTAATCTGTTTTTAATTTATTATCTTTTCCACTCTCGGAAGCGGGAGTAAGTGTATTGTGGGTGGCTTTCTTGTCTGCGAAAATCTTGCCGCGATAAATCCACACCTTTATGCCGACAACACCGTATGAAAGGGTCGCTCGTTCGCGCTTGAAATCTATGTCCGCGCGGAAAGTCTGAAGCGGAATACTTCCGCGCTTTAGCTCTTCTGTGCGAGCAATTTCGGCTCCGCCCAATCGTCCAGAAAGTACCACTCTGGCACCCTCCACTCCGCGAGCAGTCATCACCTTCTCAATAATCTGCTTGATTACTCGGCGATAAGGCATTCTCTTTTCCAATCCTTCCGCAATCATATATGCCACGATAGCTGCATCGGCTTCCGGATTGGCTATTTCCATAATTTCCAATTTGAAATCTTCCGGTCGTGGAAGCTTCAGCTTGTCCATCTTTTTTAAAATTTCTTCTTTGAGTTTAGTTGCCCCCTCACCGTTTCTGCCGATTAGCAAGCCCGGACGAGAAGTCTTGATGATGAAACGAGTGGCCTTTCGACTTCTTTCAATTTCAATGCTGGAAATGTACATCCCGCGCAACTTTTTCTCCAAATATTGGCGGATCAAAACATCACCCTTCAAGTAGGCTACATATTTCTTGGGGTCGGCAAACCAGCGAGATTTCCAATCCCTTAATATAATCAATCTATGCGCATATGGGTGAACTATTTTTGACATATAATTTAGTTATAAAGTGTAAAGTTATAAAGTTTATAAAGTCTTATTTTGTTTTTTCTTGATAACTTTCGACTTTTTACTTTTTACTGCTCGTTCAGCAAGAGCGAGCGTCAGATGACTGGTGCGCTTGTTGATGCGGTGACCGGAACCCATGGCTGCTGGCATCATCCTCTTCATCGTGATACCTTTGTCTACTCGTAATTCTTTTATATATAAATTCTCCATTTCTATCCCCATTTGCTTAGCATTGGAAACAGCAGACAAGAGAAGCTTCTTGATAGGTAACCCGGCGCGCTTCGCCAAGAAATCAAGCTCAGCTATTGCCTCCCCTACACTCTTGCCTTTAACCAATCCCGCCACTAGGCGAACCTTTCTCGGAGACTGTCTATAATTTTTTAAAAATGCTTTCATATTTTTTGTATATTTTTGTGGCGTTAAGCTCGTAGTTATTTCTTATCACTCCCCTTAGCATCCGTTGCGGCCGCGGTGGCGGATTTAGCTTGAGCTATTTCGGCTTCTTTCTTCTTCATTTCAAGTTCTTTCTGCATCTTTCCTCCGTGTTTCATAAACTTCTTGGTTGGAGAAAATTCTCCCAATCTGTGACCAACCATATCTTCGGTAACGAGAACTTCCACGTGAACCTTGCCATTGTAAACACCAAAAGTAAACCCAAGCATCTCAGGAGAGATGACACAGGCGCGCTTCCAGGTCTTCACCATCGGTGTTTGAAGCGGGTTAAGGCCCTCAATCTTTTTCAAGAGCCTCTCGTCAACATTTAATCCTTTTTTAAGTGATCTTGTCATAATCTTTTAGTTTTTTGGCAAACAAAAAGCTCCTAACGAGCTTGGATTCATAATAGCAAATTTAATATTAATGTCAACTAGATTTCAAAAGACCATTATAATAAAAAGCTGAAATAGAAAAATGTCAAATTAAAGCTACGGCGCCCCAGGTCGACACGATGGTCGGACCTGGGGCGTTGATGAGAGCTAGGACTTGGGTGACACCACGTCATTGGGACGCCAGCGCTTCCGGTTGTCCCAGATGATCGGCTTGCAAAGCGACGGCACTCGCCGAAGCTCTGCGGTTTCCTTCTTCGGCTTGGTGCGTGACTCCCGCTCCCTGGCCCGCTGTCTCGGTGAGAGAAACTGACTGTTTGCGCTCATGGAACTGCTCCTTGAAAAATACAATACTATTTGTGGAGGAAAATGCAAGTAAAAATGGGAAAACCTCGAGACTCAACACAACTGCGCGTCGTGGAATCTCGAGGCTATGAGGAGAGTGGCCGCCTTGGGAAAAAGTGGTGTAGAGGGAGGGAAAAACGGTCACTCGATTTGCGGGGTGGGTGGTCCCGCTTGATTCGCTCGATTACTCAAGCACCCGACCCGGAAAGAACTTACTTCTTGCGCCGACCACCAGAGTCAGCGCGAGGTTTCGACTTCTTGGCGGTCGCGTTGTCCACAGCTCTTCGAGCCCAGGACGGAAGCGCCTTCTTCTTCACGTCCTACTCCTCGTCGTCCTTCCCCCGAAGCAGAAGATCACGAACCTCGCGCGCGCCTTCGCGACGCTTTTCCCGTACCATCCGCCGCTTCTCGTCCGTGGCCTTCTGCTGCTTGTCCTGGTTGGCCATGGGGATACCTCCTGCCGAAAATTATACCACCTTTAAAAAATAACGCAACACAAATTAAAAATACCCAAGTTTGGCTTGGGTATTTTTAGAAAATGTTTTTTTATATTTTTATTTATTCTTTCCAGTCTTTCGGCGAGAGACGATAAATATGTTTGAGTATTTCTTCGGACCTCTAGTTTTCCTTCCACCGGTAACCTTACCCCACATTGTTTTCGGTCTTTTGGTTCCGCGTCCTTGTCTGCCTTCTCCTCCTCCGTATGGATGGTCTACAGGGTTCATCGCAGTACCACGGACAGTCGGACGAATTCCCTTCCAGCGACTGCGTCCCGCTTTACCATAATTTTCCAAATGATGTTCTTCGTTAGAAACGGTGCCGATAGATGCCCAGCAGCTCTCATTTATCTTTCTAACTTCCGTTGAAGGCATTTTCAAATTTGTATATCCGTCGGCATTGGCGACTACTTGAGCGAAGATCCCAGCCGAACGGCCAATCTTTGCGCCACCCATAGGTTTGATTTCAATATTATAAACGAAAGTTCCAACTGGAATATTTCTAAGCGGAAGTCTGTTGCCTGCTTCTAGTGGAGCTTTCTCGGAGACGATAAAGGAGCTTCCGGCTTTCACGGACTTCGGCAAAACTACGTACCTTTTCTCTCCATCTTTGTAAACAGCAAGCCCAATAAAAGCTGAACGGTTCGGATCGTATTCCACGGACTTTATTTTCGCTGGAATATCTTTTTTGTCATATAGAAAATCAACGAGTCTGTACAGACGCTTGTGTCCACTACCCTTGTGCCTCATCGTGATGCGTCCTTGGCTGTTTCTGCCTACGGCACGCTTGAAACCATAAGTGAGAGACTTCAGAGGAGTAGACGTAGTAATAACTCCCCGATAGTTCACATTGGTCATCTGTCTTCTTGATTTACTTGTAGGTTTGTATGTTTTCATATTATTGAATTAAAATTTTCGTAGTTTTTTGTAGCTTTCGCATAATTTTCGTATTATATAAATTCTATCTTGTCTTCTTTCTTTAAATAAACAAAGGCCTTGCGTCCACCGCCCTTTGTTCCCTCTTTACCTTTAGACATAATCTTTTTCCTGGGCACGGGGAGAACATTTACCTTGACGGGTTTTACTTTATAAAGCGCGAAGATAGCCTTCTTGATTTCTGTCTTATTGGCATCGGCAGTGATATCAAAAGTATATACGTTCTGCTCCATAGCAAAACTTCCTTTTTCGGTCACTCTTGGATTTTTAATAATTTGTGTTTTCATACTTTATTTTGTTCCACAGATCGGACCTAGGGGAACCCTAGGTCCGACCTGTGGTCTAAACTACCCTCTTGCTTCTAAAAACTTAACTGCTTCGGTGGGATTCTCTATTAAAAGATACTTGTGATTTAAAACATCCATTGGATTCAAATTTTGAAGGAAAACTATCTCCAATTGAGGCAGGTTTCTGAAACTCTTTTCCGCTTCAACATTGCGCCCGGATAAAGCTGTTAAAACTCTGGCTTTTTTAGATTCTGCTAATGGTTTGAATCCGCTAACTTTGGCTAAATTCTTCATAACACTCACGGCATCTTTGGTCTTGATTTTGGACAATGTGAGAGAATCCACAAAAAGTATTTCGTTGTCTTTCAACTTCTTTGAAAGCACAGAGAACAGAGCCTGAGCACGCATTTTCTTGGAAATTTTTCTCTTATAGTTTTTATCCGATAGTGGACCGTGGGTTACTCCTCCGCCGACCCAGATAGGGCTTCTGGTGGATCCGTGTCGGGCGCGTCCGGTGCCTTTTTGTTTCCAGGGTTTCTTACCTCCTCCGCGTACTTCTCCTCTGTCTTTGGTGTCAGCGGTGCCAGAGCGCTTGTTGCTACGCATGCTCTCCACCACCTGGTGCACCAAGTCCGCTCGCCATTTGGCAGCGAAAACTTTCTCAGGCAATGAGATTGTTCCCGCTTCAGTTCCTTTTTGATTGTATATCTTTGCTTCCATAATTTTAATTTTCGTTGTATTTTCGTAGCTTTCGTATAATTTTCGTATTATCTGTTGATTATTTCCACTAAAGTTCCACGCTTCCCGGCTATAGCTCCCTTGATGAGCATCAGATTATTTTCTTTATCCACCAAGACCACTTTCAGATTTTTCTGGGTGATGCGGTCGGAACCCATTCTACCCGCCATTCTCATTCCTTTTGGCACGTGGGTTCGGAGTCCTCCTCCGATACTTCCCGGCTCACGCTCGGAATGTTTCTGTCCGTGAGTCCTAGGACCCCCGTGGAAACCGTGGCGCTTTACTACACCCTGGAAACCTTTACCCTTGGAAACACTCGTTACCTGTATCTTGTCTCCGGGAGCAAAACTTGAAACATCAATCACTTCTCCCTCTTTCGCTTCATTTTTGTCGCTTGGTTTTAGTCTGAATTCTTTAAGAGTTTTATAGAAACCGCCTTTCATCGCGCCCAGTTCACCTTTCGTGATTCTTTCCTTTTTCTGCACTCCAAAACCGACTTGGACGGAATCATAACCGTCTTTGGCTTTTTCAAAAACCCTCGTCACCGTTATCGGTCCGGCGGTTACCACCGTCACAGGGAAAACAGTTCCGTCTTCGGAAAAGTACTCCGCCATATTCTCTTTTGTTCCCAAAATGAATTTCATAAAATGAATTTAATCGCCATTCTTACATCATCTTCACATCAATGTCTACTCCGGAAGGCAGCGTTAAATTGGTAAGGGCCTCAACGGTCTTCTGATTCGGATTTATAATATCAATCAATCTCTTGTGCACTCTTATTTCAAATTGTTCTCGAGTATTTTTGTAAATAAAAGCGGAACGATTGACTGTATATTTTTTTATTTCGGTTGGAAGCGGCACCGGACCTACAATCGTAGCATCGTACCTGACCGCCGTATCCATAATTTGTTTGACAGACGCATCCAAGACCTTGCTCTCGTAAGCACGGACTCGGATACGAAGCACCACCTTGCCTTCTTCCCCACCTGCACCTTTTTTAGGGGAAGCTTTCGTCGTCTTGGCCTTTTCCGTTTTTGCTGATTTAGAAACGGCCTTTGGCTCTTTTGTTTTTGTATGTGCTGTTGTCATGGTGCTAAATCGTAATTTCTAATTCGTAATTATCCTAAGATCTTTGTGACAACTCCTGCGCCGACAGTCTTGCCTCCTTCGCGGATGGCAAACTTTTGCGTTTCTTCAAGCGCAACCGGAGTAACCAGTTTAACTGTAATCTTCACTGTGTCTCCAGGCATTACCATCTCCGTACCTTCCGCAAGCGTCACATCTCCGGTCACATCCGTAGTACGAATGTAGAATTGAGGCTTATAACCCTTGAAGAACGGGGTGTGTCGTCCGCCTTCTTCTTTTTTCAATACGTATATTTCGCAAGTAAAGTTATCGTGCGGAGTCACAGTGCCCGGCTTTGCCAAGACCTGTCCGCGAGTAATATCTTCTTTCTTCAAACCTCGTAGGAGGATGCCGGCATTGTCGCCAGCCATACCTTCTTGAAGGTTCTTGTTAAACATTTCAATACCAGTAACTGTTGATTTCTGGGTAGGTTTAATTCCGACGATTTCAACGTCTTCACCAACTTTTACTACTCCTCTTTCAATTTTACCGGTTACCACCGTACCTCGGCCTTCAATTGAAAATATATCTTCCACTGGCATAAGGAAAGGCTTGGTAACATCACGCTCTGGGATAGGAATATAGGTATCAAGCGCGTCTACGAGTTCAAGAATTTTCTTGGCCCATTCATCATCCACAGATTTCGCTTCAAGACCCTTGAGAGCAGAACCACGGATGACCGGAGCGCCAGCGCCATCAAAGCCTTGTTTAGTTAGAAGTTCACGAATTTCTTCTTCAA
>CAZXCD010000023.1:0-8838 GCA_964638985.1 uncultured Candidatus Saccharibacteria bacterium | reverse complement strand
CTTCGTATTAAAAGTAAAAAATTATAATTATGCAAAAATATTATGGAATTTGATTACACCATTACAACAAAAAAAGACTTTGATTCAACAGTATTATCTATACAGGAAGAGATAGCAAAAACTGGTTTTCGTGTTTTGTATGTTCACGATGTGCAGAAAACTTTAGACGAGAAAGGATTTAAGATTGAGCCAATGAAAATTATTGAATTTTGTAATGCAAAGTCAGCATATGCTGTTTTACAAGCTGATGTAAAAATTGGTCTTTGTCTGCCTTGTAAAATAAATGTGTATGTTAAAGATAATCAAACTTTTATTTCCGGTATGCGCCCAACAATTTTATCAAAGTTTTTTCCGGAAGCGCAATTAGGTGTTCTGCCGGAAGAAATTGATAAGCTGATTAAGGTCGTTATTGATAGTTCAAAATAATTTTTTAAAAAGGTCGAAATTATAAAAATGTGCTATAATTAAATTTATGATGGGATATGGATATGGGTACGGTGGGATGATGGGCGGAGGATTTGGGGTTATCGTCGCCATTGTGGTGATAATTGACCTTGTTCTGCTCGGCATCTGGCTATACAAACAAATTAATAAATAAGAAATATGAGCTTACTTAACACAAAATTATTTTTCGGTCTTTTTATTTTACTTGCTTTTATAAGTATAGGTGTTTTTGGTTTGTTTGAATTCAATCATGTGAATGAAAAACCAATGGTCAACTGCCCCTATGCAAATAATGGCTCCTCTTTGTGTGTAAATAGCTTGAATCATATCAATAACTGGCGCCAATTTTCTAATGTAACCTTATTCGCATTGTTTATCTTTTCATTTTTAATTCTTGGAATAGTCTTATACTTTTTAGGCAAACAAAACTTTTTAAATTCAAAACAATATTTTTATAAATGGAAATACTATTTAGATAGTAAAAAATTAAATACTTATTCAAATAGGATAATTAAATGGTTATCTCTCTTAGAGAATAGTCCCTCTTTCGGAATATAAGATGTAGCTAATTATTTTGTCGTAAAATTTTTAGTTGTGTCTTTCTAAATCCCCACAAGGGATTTTTTACTATTCTAACTATTAAAATATTATGGATAAAAAAACAATAATATCTATATTTCTAATTGTGATAGGGGTCACGGGGTTGGTATTGTGGAGTAAATCTGTTGACACTAAAGAGCTGGATGCGAGAGAAGCACGAAAGTCATCCTTAGTTATAGAGGAAAAACTTTCTCTGTCAGAAAAACTTTACGATTTCGGGAGTATATCAATGAAAAATGGTAACGTCAGTACAGTATTTACAGTAACCAATATTTCAGACAAGGACGTAAAGATTCCAAGCTTATACACTTCCTGTATGTGCACGCAAGCTTATGTATTAAAACAAGATGGAACAAAGAAAGGGCCATACGGTATGCCGGGGCATGGAGGAGTAGTTCCTAAAGTTAATGAAATATTGAGACCGAGAGAAGCTCTTCAGATTGAGGTTGTGTATGATCCAAATGCTCATGGTCCAGCAGGAGTTGGTTTGATAGAACGTGCAGTAATCTTGGAAGATGAAAATAAAAATATGGTCGAGTTTATATTTAGAGCAAGTGTAACCCCCTAAAAAAATGAAAAAACTTATTATTATGATCACTATTGTTACTATTATTATTGTCGGGATTGTGATCCTTAAAAATAGTCCAGCTACTTCGGCCATCATCTGGAATCTGAGTCGAGAAGGCACGTGGCTTCTGCCTCTGCTATTAGTTTCCGCGCTACTAGATAGCGTGCATCCCTGTTCGTTCTCAATACTACTTATAACTATCGCGTTTTTGTTCGGAATTCAGCTTAGCCGAAAGAAAATACTGCAACTTGGAGGAACATATATAGCAGGTATCTTTACTGCATATTTCCTCATTGGTCTTGGTATATTGAAAGTTCTCCACCTATTCAACACCCCACACTTTATGGGAAAATTTGGAGCGACTATTCTTATAGTTTTTGGGGTAGTGAATCTCATAAACCGTTTCTTCCCAAGATTCCCACTTAAGCTGAAAATTCCTGGAGTAGCCCACGGAGTAATGGGTAAGTTGATGGATAAAGCATCTTTTCCGGCGGTGTTTGGTCTCGGTCTACTCGTAGGCATCTGCCAATTCCCATGCATGGGTGGTCCGTACCTTATGGTAATAGGTCTTCTTCGTGATCAAGTTACATATATGAGCGGTTTTGGATATCTTGTGCTCTATAACCTCATCCTCATAATTCCTCTAGTAGCCGTACTTTTCGTCTCTGCTGATAAAATGCTTGTTGATAAAGTACAGCTCTGGAAACGAGACAACTTGGGAACAGTAAGGTTGTGGACTGGTATTGGCATGATTATTATTGGTATATTAATTTTCTTTATTTAAAAATATGAACCAAAAACAAAAACCAACATTAGACAAATTCCTTAAAAAAATCGATTCACTCAAAGAAAACGCAGGAGTAGATTTATCCACTGCAGAGGATTTGAGTATGGCGGTAATGAATCTCATAAGCTTGGAAGAGCACTTCTTTTTCACTGGTGTAAAAACTGGGAAAGACGAGTATTTCGATACTATTCTCGAAATACGTGAGATGAGAAAAGATTTACTGGCTAAACTCATGCCTAAGAACGAGGGTGAAACTTGGTGTATCTCAAAACATCTTCTCTCCACTACTATGCGTTTAATAGAGGTCGGCAACAAACTAAATTCGGAAGACAAAAAAGATAAAGCAAAAGATATGTTTGAAAAAGCGTATCAAGTGTATTCTATCTTTTTGGCACTCAAATTAGAATTGATTTCTGGAGAAAAAATTAAGCAAACAGCGAAAAATAGTTCCCAACTTGAAGAATTAGTAAATAAACTTGCGAATTGTTGCGATGAATAAAAATATGAATAAAATAAAAAAAATTGTTACTTCTTTAGTAGGTGTGGTTGTGCTTATATTTCTTGGTTTTATTCCCAATTCTACAAAAAGTGTGTTTGCTATTTATTGGGGTGATTTAGGAGCGAAGATGATAGACGCTGGAGTAATTGATAGAGAAAAAATTGAAAATCTTTATCAAGAAAGAGGTGGTATGTCTGATACAGAGAAAGAAATAATTTATGGAAAGCGTAATGGGCACATTATAATTACTCCAGAAAATTCTGGAATGATGTTAAATATGCTATGGGCCTTTGGATTAGCTAATGAGAATTCAATTCTTGAAAGTGGCCCTATGATGGATACTAAATATGAAGGAGCCGAGAATTTTGCATCCACTGGTGGTTGGACATTGGCAAAAGGGAGTGCGATGAATCATTACAGTATGCATTCTTTTATTACGCTTTCACAGGAGCAGCAGGTTTTAGTTGAGCAAGTTGCAAAAAATATTTTTAGACCATGTTGCAAGAATTCTACTTATTTTCCTGATTGCAATCATGGTATGGCAATGCTCGGATTACTGGAACTTATGGCTTTAGATAACGCTACTGAAAAAGAAATGTATGATATTGCTGAAAAAGTAAATGGTTATTGGTTCCCAGAAGTAAAAACTACTGGTTGTGAGATCTAGTTTTTTGTGCTAAAATATGTAATGTTTAAAAAATATAAATTTCATGTTTCCGGCACGCATTGCGCTTCGTGCAAAATCTTAATTGAAGATGTTTTGAGTGAGCAGACTTTTGTGAAAACTGTTTCAGTTGATTTAGGAAAAGAAATTGTTGAATTGGAAATGGAGAATGAACAAAACGCAGAAGAACTGGCGGAAAAACTGACGGATAAAATAAAAGCGAATGGCTACACGCTTTCTGTTGAAAAATTAACTACGGTCGCAAATGATGCCGGTGTCATCTGGCAAGCCATACCTATCGGTCTCGCATTTCTCGCTCTGTTTTTTATCTTGCAAAAATCGGGCATTCTTAACTTGGGAATCGGGGGACAGACTACCCCTGTCACGAGTTTTATTGTCGGATTGATTGCTTCTGTTTCCAGCTGTCTAGCTGTCGTCGGGGGATTGGTTTTGTCACTTTCGGCGAAAGTGTCGCAAGATAATGTGAGTGATAAAAAAAATTTTATGCTTTTCCATTTCGGCCGACTTTTTAGTTTTGCAATTTTGGGCGGAGTTTTGGGCGCTCTAGGCAATGCTATCGGTATTAATTTCACTTTTACCGCCATCTTGGGGTTGGTTGCGTCTTTAGTAATGTTGCTTTTGGGTTTGAATTTAATCGGAGTATTCACTAAAAACAAAATTACTCTGTCTTCCGGAATTTTTAATTTTTTCAGAAAAATTGAACACAAAACTTTCACTCCGATTATTATTGGTTTCGGGACATTTTTCCTGCCGTGCGGATTTACTCAGTCAATGCAGGTTGTGGCGTTATCAAGCGGGTCGTTTGTGTCCGGATTTCTCATTATGTTCAGTTTTGCTTTAGGCACTCTGCCGATGCTCTCATTGCTATCATTCGGTTCGGCATCTTTCGCTCATTCTAAATACGCCCCGCTTTTCTTTAAGTCTGCGGGTGTGATTGTGGTGGGGCTAGGATTGTTTGCGCTCTTGGCGGGGCTAGCGGGTTTGGGAATTATCAGTCCATTATTTAACATATAACTATATGAACAAAACAGCTTCAATCATTCTTACGTTGGGTCTTGTGGTCGCTATCGGCATAGTTTTTTGGGGTGGAAAAGAAAATTCCGAATCAGTCCAAAATGTTGAAATAAAAGATGGTGTCCAATATGTCACCATAGACGCAAAAGGGGGATATTCTCCGCGTCTTTCCACCGCCAAGGCGGGGATACCTACGAAACTCATCGTGAAAACGGATGGCACATATGATTGTTCATCATCCCTTGTGGTTCGAGCCGTCGGATTTCAAAAACTCTTACCCCAGACAGGGGAAACGGAAATTGACCTTGGAATTCCGGAAGCCGGCGTTCCCATAGAAGGCGTATGCGGTATGGGTATGTACAGTTTTAATGTGAATTTCCAAAACTAGTCTACATATGATACAATTGTCCCATTATGACTTTTGTAAACAGAATTTTGGGCTTCATAAAAAAGAAAAAGTACCTATCCGGTATTATTGTCGTGGTTTTAATAGTTCTTGGGCTAATTATTTTCAAAAACGGAAAAGCGACAAATGGCACCATTACCATTAGTCACTCTGATTTTATCAACCAGGTTTCCATTTCCGGCAAGGTGGTGGCATCCGAAGAAGTTGATATGGGCTTTAAAAATGGGGGACGCATCGGGCGTATTTTTGTCTCGGTGGACAAGGGAGATGGAGAAGAGCAAATAATAAAAGCGGGTACCTTGATTGCCGCGCTGGATGCGAAAGACGCGCAGCAGGCTGTACGGGATGCGGAAATCAGTCTGGCAAGCGCCAAATTATCTCTAGCTAAGCTTCAACTGGAAAGTTCAAATGAGAACTTGGATGCAGATTTAAAGAAAGCCTATGATGATGGTTTTACCGCAGTAGCAGATTCGTTTTTGGATTTATCAAGCATTATCACCGGACTGGAAGATGTCTTAAATGAAGATATCCTTTCCGACAATACAGCGCGAAATAGCGGAACAACCGCCGAAAATTTTAGAAATGAGGCGGAAAAGCTTTTCTATAAAGCAAGTAGCGCCCTCAAAGAAAATAGAAAAAATTTCAGACTACTGAATCGCAACTCTTCCAAGCAGGCCATTGAAGCTATCATAGACGAGACTTATGAAACGGTTAAGATTTTTTCTGATGCCATAAAAAGCACGAAAAATTTGGCAGATTATTTAGCAGACGACACGAACAGGGAAACTGACTATACTTCTTCCAAAACAACTCTTTCCGGGTATACCGAAGATATCAGCGGACATCTGGATAATTTGCTTTCTTCGGAAAAAAATATAAAAGATTATAAAGATGCTTTTCCGACAGCCGGACTAGACATAGATGATGCGCTCCTTTCAGTGAAGCGGGAAGAAAATAATTTGCAAGATGCAAAAAACAATTTGTCAGATTATTATATTCGCGCGCCTTTTGACGGAGTGGTAACCAGGATAGATGCCAAAGTGGGGGAAATAGCATCTCCCAATGTGCCCCTCATCGCTATGATGAGCGCGGATACTTTCCAGATAGAGAGCTATGTGCCGGAAGTAAATATTGCCCAGATTAAATTTGGAGATACGGCTAGCGTTACATTGGATGCCTATGGAGAAGAAGTATTGTTCGGTGCGAAGGTTATTTCCATAGACCCAGCCGAGACTATCAAGGACGGTGTTTCAACTTATAAAATAAAACTTCAGTTTGATGCAAAGGATGACCGTATCAAATCAGGTATGACGTCCAGTGTCACGATAATAACTTTCAGTAAGCCGAACGTCGTGGTTATTCCCGGGGGAGTTGTTTTTGACAGAGATGGAAAGAAATTGGTGCAGGTAAAAGTTGATGACGAGGTATTGGAAAAGGAAGTCGTCTTGGGAATTACTTCTTCCTTGGGTCAAGTGGAAGTTGTCTCCGGTCTTTTTGACGGTGATAAAGTTATCCTTAATCCCGATGTTGGACATCAAGAATCCCCGATGTCCAACATCTAAAAACTATGTTTTCTTCATTAAATATACGCATGGGCTTTTTTCTAGCCAGGCGGCAAATAAGAAGATCAAGCTTATGGACCACAATACTCATAATCTTCGTGATGTTTTTTACTTTTCTTAACTTGGTGGTGGTCAGTGGAATTTTGGTTGGGCTTCTGCAGGGAGCTGTCAATGCCGTGCGTACTCACTATACAAGTGATGTGATTGTTTCCAGCCTGAACAATAAAACTTACATTGAAAACAGTCCGGAAATAATTAAAATTATCAAATCGTTGCCTCAAGTGGAAAATATGACAGCCAGATATCTGGAAGGAGGCACGGTGGAGGCAAATTATAAAACACGCACTAACGACAAGGAAAAGCCGAATATTGCCACTGCTTCATTTTACGGAATAAATCCGGTAGCCGAAAATAACGTGACCGGAATTTCAAAATTTATGGTGGAGGGGGAATATTTGGCTCCGGGAGATTATGACCAAGTGATGTTGGGGGCTTACCTTGATAAAAAATATATGGATTTTGATTATCCGGGATTTACCGCTTTGGAAAATATCAAGCCGGGCGTAAAAGTCCGCATGACCGTGAATGGAGTGGAGCGGGAAGTCACCATCAAAGGCATAATCAGAGCCAAAGTGGACCAAATTTCCATGGCGGTGTTTATGGTGGATTCTCAACTGCGAAGCATTATAGACAGAAACGATTATAACGTGGATGAAATATCAATTAAACTAAAACCCGGCACGGACCCGGCTCTCGTGCGAGATATTTTGAAGAGGAATGGCGTGGATAAAGTTGCCAAGGTGCAGACTTATATTGATGCTCAGCCGAAATTCATCAAAGATATGATTGCCACTTTTTCTCTGTTGGGAAATATGCTTTCTTCTATCGGACTCGTCGTGGCATCCATCACCATCTTTATAGTTATTTTTATTAACGCCATTACCCGAAGGAAGTTCATAGGAATTTTGAAAGGAATCGGTATAAATGAATCGGCCATTGAAATATCATATATCCTACAATCTTTCTTTTACGCATTTTGCGGTTCAGTCGTGGGCCTTATCGTGCTTTATGGATTTTTGGAACCGTGGATGACGGCGCACCCCATAGACTTTTCTTTCAGTGATGGAATACTGGTGGCGCCTATCGGGGGTACTATGCTCCGAATAGGGTTGCTGATGGTTACTACGATTATCGCCGGATTTATTCCCGCCAGACTGGTCGTCCGCAAGAACACGCTTGATTCCATTTTGGGAAGAAATTAGTTATATAAATTTATGATAGAAGTAAAAAATCTTAAAAAATCATTCCAAGACGGAGAAAAGACCACAGAAGTTCTGAAGGGCATAGACTTTATGACCAAGAGCGGAGACTTTGTCGCCATTATGGGCCGTTCCGGCGCCGGCAAAAGCACTCTTCTTTATCAGATGAGTTTGCTTGATGAGCCGACAGCAGGAGAAATTTTTATTGATGGTAAAAATGTGCTTGCTTTAAGTACCGCAGAACGGACATCTTTTCGTCTTTCTCAATTGGGGTATGTTTTCCAGGATTACGCTCTGCTTCCGGAAATGACCGCGCTTGAAAACGTAGCTCTACCGCTTTTGATGCAAAGTTTACCCGAGAAAAAAGCCTATGCCAAAGCAGCGGAACATTTGACCTTGGTCGGGTTGGGACAAAGGCTCCACAATTTACCGAGCCAGCTCTCCGGAGGGGAACAACAGCGAGTCAGCATCGCGCGCGCCATCGCTCACGAGCCCAAAATTCTTTTTGCCGATGAGCCGACGGCGAACTTGGACAACGAATCCTCGCGTATTGTTATGGATATTTTCAAAAAATTGCATTCCGAAGGACAGACTATAATTATGGTTACCCACGAAGTGGAGTATAGTAAATTTGCAGAGCGGATTATTCATCTGGATAATGGTCAAATTATTTCCGATGAAAGAGTTTAGGTTATAATATATTTATGTTTAAAAATTTCTTGCTTAAAAAAATACTTCGTACCCAAGGTGTGCCGGAAGCGCAGGTAGATATGTTTATAAGTATGATGGAGAAGAATCCGGAACTTTTTAAGGCTATTGCCGAAGAAATGAAAGCTAAAATGGATGGGGGAATGGATCAAATGACCGCTTCTATGGAAGTAATGAAAAAGTACGAAGAGGAACTCAAAAAATTGGCATAGCGCCCAATTTTCTGTTATATTTTCACTATGTCTCTAAGCATCGGAATCGTCGGGTTGCCAAACGTGGGGAAATCCACGCTTTTTAACGCGCTGA
>CAZXCD010000022.1:0-10354 GCA_964638985.1 uncultured Candidatus Saccharibacteria bacterium | reverse complement strand
GGTGGAAAAAGAAGGTATTGCAAGGGTTGTTTTTGATATACCTACCCGCGGACTACTTGGATATCGTGGTGAATTCATCATAGACACAAAAGGAGAGGGAATAATGAGTTCCAGGGTCACGGGCTTCAAAGAATACGCCGGGGAGATAAAAAAAAGAGAGTACGGTTCTATGACTTCCATGGTGGACGGGAAGGCAGTGGCCTTTTCTCTTGCAAATTTACAGGAACGTGGTATATTATACATAGGGCACGGCGCGGAGGTATACGAAGGGATGGTGGTTGGTAATGTTTTGAAGGGAGACGATATGTCTGTGAACCCCACAAAAGGGAAACAGCTTACCAACATGCGAGCTTCTGGTACGGACGAAGCGATAACTCTAAACCCCGTGTTTGCTTTGAATATAGAGCGGGGCTTGGAGGTGATGAATCATGATGA
The DNA here is from genome assembly GCA_964638985.1 of uncultured Candidatus Saccharibacteria bacterium. Classification (GTDB taxonomy): domain Bacteria; phylum Patescibacteriota; class Minisyncoccia; order Phycocordibacterales; family UBA9973; genus UBA9973. The sequence goes on along the minus strand of CAZXCD010000022.1, from coordinate 9,919 downwards.
ATATCTGGAAGTCACTCCGAAATCCGTCAGGCTTAGAAAAAAATATTTAACCGAGCTTGACCGAGTCAAAGCGAAAAGATAAAAAATAATTATGAATTAAAAATTAAGAATTTAACAATATGCCAACAATATCATTCAAGCCCCAAAAGATAACCAAAAAGATTACCGCTCACCTCCACGAGCGTTCTTCGGATGTGATAATGAATCGTTTTGGTTTGACTTCGGATGGAAAGAGAAAAACGCTTGAAGAAATTGGCAAAAAATACAACATCACCAGAGAGCGTGTTCGCCAGGTGGAAGATGCCGCTCTCAGGCTTATTAAAAAATCCGATGCTTATAAAGCGGAGCAAGCGGTTTTTGAAGAAATCAAACAATTGATGCACAAGATGGGTTCAATCGTTGCTGAGCACGACCTTTTGCCATTCATCGCTAAAGATAAAGCAACCCAAAACCACATTCATTTTTTCTTGGTGCTCTCCGACCTTTTTAAAAATCATAAGGAAGACGAACATTTTCATACTCGTTGGAGCGTGGATGATGCTATGACCGAAAAGGTGCATGATGCCTTGAAAAAACTTTTTGCAACCCTGAAAGACGAAGACCTTATCCCGGAAACTGAAATGATAAAAAAGTTTTTTGATCATATGAAAGATTCTTCCGAACAATATAGAGATGAAGAAATAGTAAAAAGATGGCTTTCTATGTCCAAGAGTGTTGCTAAGAATCCACTCGGCGAATGGGGGAAGGCTTCTTCACCGAATATTTCCACTCGCGGAGTGAAAGATTTCGCCTTCTTAGTTATGAGACGCCATGGCTCCCCAATGCACTTCAAAGAAGTGGCTGATTCCATCACTAAAACTTTCAACAAGAAAACGCACTATGCCACTTGCCACAACGAGCTTATTAAAGATCCTCGTTTCGTGCTGGTGGGTCGCGGGATGTATGCTCTCTCTGAATGGGGCTACAAAGCCGGCATTGCCCGCGAGGTTATACAAGATATTCTAAAAAGGGAAGGAACACCGTTATCCAAGGATGCTATCGTGGAGAAGGTTATGAAAGAAAGATATTTCAAGAAAAACACCATTTTGGTCAACCTTGCCAATTCAAGATATTTCAAGAAAAACAAAGACGGGCTTTATACTGTGGCCTAACTGTATTTTTTTCTGTGTTTGTATTAAAATAGAAGAATGGCTGAGAAAAAAGAGGGGAGTAAAGGAGGCCTTAATAGCTTTCTTGATTCTGTTGAAGAAATAATAATAGAAAATTGGCTTTGGATTATTGTTCTAGTAGCCGGGTATTTTACTTTTCAGTATGATATGCAGTATACGGTGCTAAGAATAATTTTACCCGTAGTGGGAGTTGTATTGCTAGGACGTATCGCCTGGGCTCTCTGGGTTCATTATGTACAACAAGATTTCATCTCTGGAATTGATTTTGTTCTGCTTGAAATAGTGCCTCCGCGCGACGTTCTCCGTTCGCCAAAAGCTATGGAACTTTTTATTACCAATGCTCTCTATCATTTTAGTTTTAAAGGAGGCAAGGAGGAATGGTGGCAAGGAGCGGTGTGGTTTTGGTTTTCTCTGGAGATTGCCTCTATTGATGGGCAAGTGCATTTTTATATAAGAACTCCGACACGTGTCAGAGGATTGATTGAGACGCAGATGTATGCGCAGTATCCTCAAGCGCAAGTGAAAGCGGTAGAGGACTATACTCTGGCGGTTGATAAAATCACTCCCGACAGCGCTTGGAACGCTTGGGGGTGCGAATTGAAACTAGAAAAGCCGGAAGCGTATCCCCTCAAGACTTACGTGGATTTCGGCTTGGACAAAGACCCGAAAGAAGAATTTAAAGTTGACCCCATTTCTCCCGTTATTGAACTTTTTGGCTCCATTCAGAAAGGAGAACAAATGTGGATGCAAATTGTAGTTACGCCATCAAAGAAAGCATACCGAACAAAAGGCACTTGGTTTGGCACTCATGATTGGGTGACAGAGTCTAAATTGCAATTGGATAAATTATTACTGCCTTATACTTCTAGAAGAGAAGAACAAGTAGGCGCGGCAGTAATTAAAGTAGCCAGAATTGAAGTTCGTGTGCCTGACAGCTTAAGAAAAACTGTGGAAATTATGATTGGTAAAACCAAAAAGCTTGGTTTTGATACAGGTATTAGGCTTATGTATGTCGCTAAAAAAGAAGTATATAGTATGGAAAGTAGAAGAAATATTCGTCTGGCTTGGCGCCAATATTCGGCGCCTGATATTAATGGTTTATCTCGTGTAAATTCAACTCAGGCGGATGCCTACAACACCTCATTCTTTTCAATTCCCCCCGACAAGGTTATGATTTTAGCAGACAGAATGCTTCATGAATATCGCGAGAGAGGGTTCTTTCACCTGCCACTTCGCCACATTTTCAACAATCACAATATTTCCGGGATTCCTTTATTTTTTGTAAAACAATTCTGGATGCCGTATTTTCACCCGCCTACTTTTGTGTTAAATACCGAAGAACTGGCAACTTTGTGGCACTTCCCAGGCCAGATATTGAAAGTGCCTACACTTGAACGTATTGAATCCAAAGAGGCTGCGCCTCCAACCAATTTGCCTATCTAATTTATGATGGATAATTTACCTCCCAACAACGAACTTGGATATTTGACTTCCAAGCCCAATAAGAAAAATGTGATTTACGCGCTTGGCTCGGTTTTATTTTTGATTATTTTCTATATTTTATTTTTAAGCGCTCCATCAAATTTTCCAATTGGCGCAGTGATAAGAATAGAACCCGGTATGGGTCTGCGTAGTATTTCGTCCATCTTAAAAGAACAGCACATTATAAGGTCCAGGGTAATATTTGAGTCTTTTGTGATAATTTTTGGCGGAGAAAAACACGTAGTGTCCGCTGATTATTTTTTTGAAAATAAATCATCGGTTTGGCGAGTTGCCAGACGTATTGAAAAAGGTGAACACAATATGGCGCCGGTTTCGGTCACCATCCCGGAAGGTTATGACCGGAAACAGATAGGCGACGCTTTTTCTTTAAAGTTAACTTATTTTGACAAGGTAAAATTTTTATCAAAAACGGAAGGGATGGAAGGTTATCTTTTCCCCGATACCTATTTTTTCCTGACCGATTCCAACGAAACAGATGTGATTAACTCAATGAACGGCAATTTTAAGAAAAAAATAATGCCATTGCTTCCAGACATTACCGCTTTTGGAAAAACAGAAAAAGAAATTATCACCATGGCCTCTATTATTGAGAGAGAAGCGAAAGGTGACACAGACCGAGAGATAATTTCTGGAATTTTGTGGAAGAGAATAAAAATAGGAATGCCCCTCCAAGTGGATGCCGCGCCAGAAACTTATAAAATAAAAGAGTTGCCGAAGAATCCCATAAGCAATCCTGGACTCCTATCAATTAAAGCAGCTATTCATCCTGTTTCTTCATCATATCTTTATTATCTTCATGATAAAAATGGTTCTATCCACTATGCAAAAAATTTTACAGAGCATCAAGCGAACATAAGAAAATACTTGAAATAAAATGAGAAAACATAATTTTGCTTTTGTTGATATAGAAACCACTGGTCTCAATCTGGAAAAGAACGAGATTATTGAAATCGGCTGTGTGCTCACCACTCCCGATTTGGAAACAATAGAAGAATTTGAATTAAAAATAAAACCTGAGCGCGTAGAAAATGCCGATCCTGTCGCGCTCAAGGTAAATCATTATAACGAAAAAGATTGGGAAAATTCTTACAGCTTACGAGAAGCCATGAAAATCTTTTCTGAAAAAGTGAAAGATTGCATTATGGTGGGGCACAACGTCGCTTTTGATGCCGGATTTTTGGAATATGCTTTTAATAAAACAGAGATAATGAATGCCATGCATTATCACAAATTGGATACTATTTCTGTCGCCTGGGCCAAACTGCATCGTGAGCCCGATCTGGAACACTTTTCTCTCCGTGAATTATGTGAACGCTTTGGTATAAAAAATGAACGCGCCCACTCGGCTCTGCCGGATGCACGCGCCACCTTTTTGCTTTACAAAAAGCTGATGGAATTATAAGGTTTATATATGGAGAAGAAAACGGTATTTGTGGGTCTATCCGGGGGCGTTGATTCCGCTGTTTCGGCGACTCTGCTTAAAAAGCAAGGCTACGAAGTCGTAGGAGTTTTTATCAAAACTTGGCATCCGGATTTTTTGGCTTGTAACGAAGAAGAAGAACGACGGGACGCGATACGTGTGGCGGCCTTTTTGGATATTCCATTTTTAACCTTTGACCTTGAAGATGTGTATAAAAAAGAAGTGGCTGATTATATGATTCGTGAATACAAGGTGGGAAGAACACCGAATCCGGATGTGATGTGTAACAAAGAAGTAAAATTTGGGGCATTTCTCAAAAAAGCTCTTGCGATGGGGGCGGATTATGTAGCGACAGGGCATTATGCAAAAGTTGCGTATGTAAAAAATTTTTCCGGATTACTCCACCCTGCGGGCGGAACCTTCCCCGTTCAAAATTCTTTCCATACGCAACTTTTACTAAAAGGTGTTGATCCTTCAAAAGACCAAGCTTATTTTTTGTGGACCCTAAAGCAAGAACAGCTGAAAAAAATAATATTTCCGATTGGACATTTAAAAAAGACGGAAGTAAGGAAACTCGCCAAGAAATTTAATTTACCGGTGGCGGAAAAGAAAGATAGCCAGGGTATTTGCTTTTTAGGCGCGGTGGATTTAAAAGAATTTTTGAAGCATTATATTAAATCTAAACGAGGCAAAGTACTTAATACGGATGGAGAGGAGATAGGTTTCCATAACGGAGTGGTTTTCCATACATTAGGGGAGAGACACGGTTTTACTATTACCAAAAAGAATTCAACAGATGGGCCATATTATATAGTGGCGAAAGATGTAAAGAAAAATATATTAGTGGTATCACAGAATCCAGACGTTGGACGTCGGGGAAACTTTGACGTCCAACGTCTGGAGCATGCAAACTGGATTTCAGAAGTTCCAGAATTAAACAAAAATTACACTGCGCAGATTAGATATCACGGAGAGTTTTTTTCTTGTCGGATTAAATCTATTTCTAAAGATAAGGCTGAAATAATTTTTAAAAAGCCGGTATCGGTCGCTTCAGGACAATCCTGTGTGGTTTACAATGGTGAAGTTTGCCTGGGTGGCGGAGTCGTTGTATAATTACCTTATGTATCAATTTTTTACCCAAAATAGTGAATTAATTTTAAGATTAACGATAGCCGTAGGGCTCGGACTCTTAGTGGGAGCGGAAAGGCTTCTGGTCCACAAAGACGCCGGAATGAAAACGCATGCTCTCGTGTCTTTGGGTTCGGCGGTGTTTGTGTTGTTTTCGGAAGCGATGGTGCAAAAGTATATCAATCTTCCCGGTCTTAGTCCCACTATGATTCCGGCTCAAATAGTCGTCGGTATCGGTTTCTTGGGCGCCGGAATGATAATGTTCAGAGATGCCAAGACAAGAGGGCTTACGACTGCCGGTGGGCTCTGGGTCACCGCGGGTGTGGGTATGGCAGCGGGCTTCGGTCTTTTTGGTCTGGCTTTAATCACTACCATCTTGGTGCTTTTGATATTAACTTTAGTAAATATTTTTGAAAGACCCATTAGGAAAATTTCCGATGGTTTAGACGACTCTCCGAATTAGGGAATATGCAATCAGACGAAATTAGATCAAGATTTTTAAAATTTTTTGAAAAAAGGGGACACAAAATAATTCCTTCAGCTTCTCTTGTGCCTGAGAATGATTCTACAGTATTATTTAATATTGCTGGGATGCAGCCATTGATGCCATATCTTTTAGGACAAAAACATCCTGAAGGTAAACGACTTGTGAATATTCAAAAATGTGTCCGCACTATTGATCTTGAAGAAGTGGGGGATGCAACACATCTTACATTTTTCGAAATGATGGGTAATTGGTCTTTGGGAGATTATTATAAAGAAGATGCTATCAGGTGGAGTTATGAACTTTTAACTTCTAAGGATGAAGGATTTGGACTCGATGTTAACTATCTTTATGTTACTGTTTTTGGGGGAAGTGATACCATACCTCGCGACACAGAATCTGTAGAAATTTGGAAATCTCTTGGTATCCCTGAACATAGAATTTATTTCAAAAGTTCGAAATCCAATTGGTGGAGTGCTGGTTTAAATTCTCCGGCCGGGCCATCAACTGAAATGTTTTATGATTTGACTGGCTCACTTGGTAATATCAACCAAGCGCAGTTTGAAAAAGCCGAAGATGAACAAAAAGTTGTTGAGATTTGGAATGATGTTTTTATGGCATATAAACAAGAGGATGGAAAAGTTGCAGGAGAACTTCCAAATAAAAACGTTGATACAGGTGCCGGACTTGAGCGCGTGACGACAGTCGTACAGGGTAAAAAAAGTATTTATGAAACAGATATTTTTCTATCTGTTATGGAAATAATTAAGAAAAATTCAGAAAATTATAATGAAAAATATGCAAGAATTATAGCAGACCATATCAGGAGTTCTACTTTTTTAATTTCAGATGGAGTTATACCAGGAAACAAGGATCAAGGTTATGTTTTGCGTCGCCTTATACGTAGAGCTGTTTATTATGCTGATCGAATGCATTTAAAGAATCACTGTCTGTATCAGGCTATGGAAGAAATCTTAAGACAATATAAACATGTCTATCCAAATATAGAACAACAACGCGATTTTATTAAAAAAGAAATGGGGGATGAAGAAGAAAAATTTCATAAGGCTTTAGAGCGGGGGAATAAAGAATTTGAAAAGGGGATAGACCCGTTTATTTTGGCAACTACTTATGGCTTCCCGATAGAGCTGACCTTGGAACTAGCGAAAGAAAAAGGTATTGAGGTTGACCTAGAAAAATTTAAAGAAAAGATGGCGGAACACCAGAAGCTCTCGCAAACATCTTCAGCAGGAATGTTTAAGGGTGGGCTGGCGAATCACAATGAGAAGACTGTCAGGCTCCACACCGCGCACCATCTGCTTCTGGCGGGGCTTCAAGCAATCGTGGATAAAAATATAAAACAAAGGGGGAGTAATATTACTGAAGAACGCTTGAGGATGGATTTCCTCTGTGATCATAAATTGACCGATGAAGAAAAGGAAAAAGTGGAAGGTTGGGTGAACGATAGAATTAAAGAAAATTTCAACGTAGTTCGCCGGGAGATGTCTCTGGCAGAAGCGGAAAAGCTTGGCGCCGAGATGGAATTCGGGGCGAAGTATCCGGAGATTGTGTCTTTGTATTTTATAGAGGATAAAAACGGCAAACCTATTTCCAAAGAATTTTGCGGAGGTCCGCATGTCACAAACACTGGCGAATTAGGTCAATTTAAAATTCAAAAAGAAGAAGCGGTTGCGCAAGGCATACGAAGAATAAAGGCGGTGCTTTCATAGTTTTCTTTAAGCTTGTTTAAACTTCTCGTTTTTTGCTATAATAGTATTATGGGTATTTTCTTCGGGCATAAAAATAAGGAAGAATTAATGCTTGTTTTCAATATTGGATCTTCTTCGGTCGGAGGGGCTCTTTTTTTAGCGCAGAAATCAGGTATTCCTAAGATAATTTTTTCCACCAGGGAGCCAATACCGATAGAAGAGCAGGTGGAAATTGACCGTTTTTTGTCTCTAACAACCCAATCGTTAGAGGTAGTGGCTAAAAAGATTCTCGCAGCCGGTATGGGCGCGCCCAAACGGATTTTCTGCGTTCTTTCGTCGCCTCTATATGTTTCGCAGACGCGAATTATAAGTTATAAAAAGAATACTCCTTTTGTTTTTACCACCAAGTTGGCTGACGCTCTGATTCAAAAGGAAATTAAAATATTTCAAGAAGAACATCTGGCGAAATACTCAACCGTCGGTGGAGAGGTTCGCTCTATTGAACTGAAAAATATCAAAACAATGCTAAACGGTTATGAAACAGCCAATCCCTTAAACCAGAGCGCGAAGGAATTGGAAATGATTATTTTTATTTCCATGAGTGGAGAACAAATTCTAAAAAAGATAGAAAACACGATAGAGAAGTATTTTAACTTTAACCAGATTAAATTTTCTTCTTTTGCGATGTCGTTCTTTACGGCGGTTCGTGATGTTTTCAAACAGCAGGACAACTTCCTCTTGGTTGATATCGGCGGAGAAGTGACGGATATTTCCATGACCAAGAAAAATATTCTTCGCGAGTCAATTTCTTTTCCCCTGGGTCGCAACTTCCTGACCCGAGGAGTCGCTTCCGGCCTGAGTTGCACCATGGATGAAGCGAATTCCTTTATCTCTCTTTTTAAAGACGGACACGCGGAAAAAGCGGTGGCCAAAAAGCTCGGCTTAATTATGAAAGAGTTGCAGACGAAGTGGCTCGAAAAATTTCAAGAGTCGCTGGCCAATCTTTCTCACGATATTTCCATTCCATCCACTATCTATATTGCGATAGATAAAGATTTGGCGGATTTTTTTTCTGAAACGATTAAAAGTGAGCAATTTAGCCAATACACTTTGTCGGAATCAAAATTTGAAGTTGTTTTTTTAAGTACGGAAATGCTTCATGGTATAGCCACGTTTAAGGAACCTATAATCCGCGAACCGTTTCTCATCATTGATTCCATTTACATTAACCGCTTTTTAATTGAAACATAGATATGCCAAAATACCTTTTTGAAGATATGGTAAGAAATAAGCGGGAGAGACAGGGAGCGGGTAAAAATACTCGTGCTTCGTTTATAGACCAACCAAGGGAAATAAAAGAAACCAAAAAAGAACCGGAACCAAAAGAAGAACCCATCTCAGAAATCATATACAAAGTGTCAGAGACTAAGGAAGCTAGAGTTGTTTATTCCAAAAGCAGGGGAAGATATATGCTCTGGGCTATCGCGATTATTTCCATAATTTTTTGTCTTTTTGCTCTTTCCTTTTTGTTTTCAAATGCGGAAATCGCAGTGGACCCCAAAATAAGAGAAGTGATTTTAAATGAAAATTTATCCGCCAATCTAAATTCAAACAGCGGTTTGCCTTTCAACCTGGTGGTTTTTGACGATACCGAAAGCAAAACCATAAAAGCAACCGGAGAAAAAGATATGGCCGAAAAAGCCGTGGGTACCGTTATAATTTATAATGCTTTCAGTTCTTCCCCTCAAACGCTCAGCATAGATACCAGATTGGAGGGTTCAAATGGGAAGATGTATAAGACTCAAACAAAAACCGTTGTGCCTGGAATGAAAAAGGGAAGTACTACTCCAGGTTCGGTTGAAGTGAAGATTTATGCGGCAGAGGCCGGAGAAGAATACAATAGTGGTCCGCTTGATTTTAAGATTTTTGGATTTAAGGGCACACCCAAATACTCCAAATTCTACGGCAGGTCCAAGACAGGGACACAGATAACTGGCGGATTTAAGGGCAAAGTTCCTTCCGTTTCAGAGGAGGAAAAAACAGTTGCTATGACCGAAATGGAAACAATTCTCAAAGCGAAACTACTTAAAAAGGTAGCTACTCCCGGGTTTGTTTTGTTTAAAGATGCGGTATTTTTCAACATTGGCGATGCAGATACTCCGTCTGCCACGACTACAGATAGTAATCTCGCAACCATAACACTCAAGGGTACAATCCACGGTATTTTATTTAATGAACAAAAACTGACGAAGAAGATAGCGGAGAATAAAATTGATGAATATGATGGTGCCGAAGTTTATATTCCGAACATTAAAGATTTAAATTTTTCCCTGCCTACCGGACAGGCAGGCCTTTCCAATAAAGCTAATCTTGCTTTTGATAATTTAGAGAGTATAAATTTCAATTTGTCCGGTCCAGCGAAAATTGTCTCCAGGTTGGATGAAGATAAATTCACCACCGACCTCCTCGGAATATCCAAAAAGAATTTTGCCCAAGTTCTATCCCA
>CAZXCD010000021.1:0-10636 GCA_964638985.1 uncultured Candidatus Saccharibacteria bacterium | reverse complement strand
TATCAATTTTGAGGCGTGGGTGGGAATCGAACCCACGCATGTCGGTTTTGCAGACCGAAGCGTTACCATTTCGCCACCACGCCTTTTATATGAAAATCAATTATTTTTTTAATGGTTTTATCAACAACCTTTGGTCGTAATTCAAAGTAATTATTGAACACTTTGAATTTTCGCATAAAAAAGGAATTAATGCTAGTGTTGGTGTACATTAGTTTAAATAGTTTAATAGAATCTTTTGTATTGTACATTGACTGATATGATCTTTTGCTTATATAAATTTTACCATTATCAATTCCAATATTTTTTAAAACTCGATTCATTTCTTCTAGAAATTTTTTACTTCCGCTTGTAAATATCGTACGGATTCTTTTTATAATTGATTGGCCCCTTACTCCTTTACTTTTTTCAAAAGAAATACAACCGTCGCCATCAAAATATCCTCTTATAAAATGGCCTATATATTTTCGTGGAACTTTTGGAAAACTCACAGTGAGGGATTTATTAGGGTATAAGCCTAATTTAAAAAGGTCATTATATATCTTATGGCTACCTATTCTCAAAATAAAACAGATTTTTCCGCCTATAAAATTTGATTTCTTTGTATTTATTTTATGCTCTGAGCTTAACCAATTTTTTATTCTTTGTATAGAATCTTCGTCTATGCTTGTTATTTGTATATATTTACCACGCATATAGGGTGAATCATCTAAGCTTCCATCCGCATAGATATATCCCAATACATACGCCATATTTGGCGACCATTTTTCGAAAAACTTTTCATTTACTTTATGCTTTATTCCCACACTTATATTATAAGTGGTAATTATATATACTGCAAGTTATTTACTCATTTTTAGCAATTCGTCAATTTTTTGTCTGTTCTTTTCTCCCAAATCTATCGCAACATCCAGGAAGGGGATTATCTTTATCGGCAAATTTTTCTTCAGAAATTCTCTTAAATCTTTAAGTTGTCGTTTTACAAAATTTAAGGCGTCCGCTTCTTTGGAGTCGGGAAGTACCGTGATAAATATAGTTGCTCGTTTAAGGTCGGGAGAAACGGAACAGGAGGTGACGGTGATGAGCGAAGTTCTATTGTTTTCGCGTTCCAAGAACAGGGCTGCGAGCTCCTTGATAGCATTTGCTACTTTATCATTTCTATCCGTCATTTTTGTATTACGGCGAATGACTCTAAGATGTCACCCGCGACTATTTCTATTTTTGATTCAATCATCATCCCGAATTCAGTGCCTTCTTCTACGGTGCTGGTTTTTGTTTTGCTTTTTTCCAAATTCACAATTTTTCCGCGTCCAATTTCAAAGTCTCGGCGCATTATCCTGACAGTGCTGTTTAGGTTGATTTGTCCTTCTGTCACTTTTCCACCCACTATCTGGCGTTCCTTGGTACGGCTGAAGGCTCGGATGACTTTCGCCCGCCCGGTCGTCTCTATGGTTTCAATCTTTGGTCTTTTCTCTTCCATTTGCAGGAGGAGCCACTCGGTCATCTTATAAATTATTTCAAAGAAAGAAATAGTGATATTTCTCTTTTGCGCGATTTCAATGGCGCTCTTGTCTGCTTTTACATTAAACCCGATGACAATGGCATTCTCGCAGGAGGTTATGCCTTTTATGTCCGACTCAGTAATCGGGCCGATGCCTTTGCCGATAATTCTGAATTCCGCGCTGTCATTCTTTATCTTGGCGATTTCCTTTTCAATGGCTTCAATAGAACCGGAAACATCAGCTTTTAAGATTATCGGGATTATTTTTTTGCCGGTTTCTTTCTCTTCTTCTTTTTTATTTTTACATACCTCGCGTTTTTTGTTTTCTTGCCAATCTTCCACATATTTGAGAGCCTCCGTTTTTTTCTCAAAGGACACGAATGGCGCTCCCACTCTAGGCATCTTATCAAAACCCATTATGCGAATAGGGGAGGAAAAACTTGCCTCGCTTATCATTTCTCCTTTGAAATTTTCTATTATTCGCGTGGAACAAATACTGTCTTCCACTACCACAGTCATACCATTTTTAATGGAACCGTTTTTTATGATCAGGGTCGCCAAGATCCCGCGTCTTTGGTCCAAATTCACTTCAATCACAAAACCGGAAGCATTTTCCGCAACGTTACCGGAGAAATTTTCCATTTCAGCTAAAATCAAAATAAGCGAAAGGAGATTGTCCACGCCTGTGCCATCCTTGGCTGAAATTTCCGCATAAGGAATCTTGCCTCCGTAATTTTCCAAATAGATTTCATTTTCCGCCAGTTCTGTTTTTGTTTTTTCCACGTTGGCTCCCGGTTTGTCTATTTTATTTATTGCCACCACACATGGAATCTTGCTTTCCACTATGGTCTTCCAGGCTTCAATGGTTTGAGGCTTAACCCCGTCTTCGGCCGAAACGACTAAAATAGCGATATCCGCTATTTCTGCGCCCCGTTCTCGCATCTTGGAAAAGGCCTCGTGTCCCGGTGTGTCTAAAAATGTAATTTTCCCCCCTTCAGGCTGAACGACTTCATAGGCGGAAATTCTCTGGGTGATGCCCCCGGTTTCGCCTTCTACGACGTTTGTTTTCCTGATGTAGTCAAGCAAGGTTGATTTACCATGGTCAATATGACCCATCACCGCCACGATAGGCGCGCGAACCCCCACATTTGGTTTTTGATTATTTTTATCCATTATACTTTTGCCTTTTCTAAAGCTTCTTTTTCTTCGGTCGTCAATTCGTATTCGGACCTGCCATTTTTTACCGGTTTTGCGAAAACGCTCATTCGTTCGCGAGAATACAAACTTGAAATTACCAAACCGTCTCCTTCTTCGTTCAACATTCCGATGGCAAAACTTTGATTGCTGCCCTGGTCTGGGAATGGATTGAAACGTATGGTGTTGAGTCCCCTGATGCTTTTTTTCAACTTGACGTTCATCGTGGCGATATCTTTTTCCATACTTTCTTTTGCTTTTTTAAGTTGGGAGATATCGTTCTCAAGCGTAATGATGGTGTCTTCCAAATCTTTTGCCTTTTTACCCAGGAAAAATCTTTTTAGGCGTTTTTCGGTAATGAAGGCCCAGACTATGCCGACTAAAATAGCAATTCCAACCAATATAAAAAAGGCCAAAGAAAAAACATTGTCGAGCTTTATATTCATACGAATTCAATATATACTATTTTTATGCCCAAATCAAATAAAAATCAGCCGAAAAGAAAGAAAGTCACATACCTTGATTACGCATCAAGCGCGCTTGTGGCGGAGGCGAACCCGGGAGGCATTCATGAAATCGGGATGAAAGAGAAAAATAAACTTGAAAATGCGAGGGCAGCCATCGCGCAAATTTTAGGAGCGCATAGTTATGAGATAATTTTCACGTCCGGAGCTACAGAAGCGAACAATCTGGCTATTCTTGGTTTAATAAATAATTTCAAAAAACCCCATATTGTCACTACGAACATAGAACACGCATCGGTATTGGAAGTTTGTAGGCATTTGGAAGAAACCAAACAAGCGGAGGTGACTTATGTTCCGGTGGAAAAAAACGGGATAGTTGATCCCAGAAAAATAAAGAAAGCTCTCAAAAAAAATACTGTCTTAGTATCAGTCATGTATGCCAACAATGAGATTGGAACCATCCAGCCGATTATGGAGATTGCAAGGGAAGTCAGACATTATAAAAAGTCTATAAGCCATAAGCAAAAAGCTGTAAGCTATCCCATATTCCACACCGACGCCACCCAGGCGATAAATTATTTACCGATAAAGGTTGAAAAGCTCGGGGTTGATTTGATGTCTTTTAACGGCGCAAAAATTTATGGACCGAAAGGAGTTGGGATTTTATATGTTAAAAAAAACACACCGATTAAGAAAATTATGTTTGGTGGCAATCAGGAATTCGGCTTGAGACCGGGTACGGAAAATGTAACCTTGGCTCTCGGCATAGCAAAGGCGCTTCAAGATGTAGAAAAAATTAAAGAAAAAGAAGTAAAACGTTTAACCAAACTCCGAGATTATTTCCTTCGGACGTTGGACGTCCGACTGTCGGGTGTTGGACACCCGACGAAGATTATTTTTAATGGTGATTTAAAAAACAGATTGCCGAATAATATAAACATTACAATACCAGGAATTCCGAGCGATCTTTTGGTGATAGAGTTATCAGCCAGGGGAATAATGACGGCGGCGAAAAGCGCTTGCAAGTCGGGAGATGGTAAGGTTTCCCATGTTATAAAAGCGATAAATAAAAATATCACGGATACTGACGGGTCCTTGCGTTTTTCTCTGGGCAGAAGCACAACAAAAAAGGATATTGAATATACTGTGAAGTCTTTATCTGAAATTTTGCAAAAATTAAAAAAGTGGTATAATTGACGCATGGACGTGAAAGATTTAAATAAATCGCAGTTGATATTATTGGCTATTTTGCTTAGCTTTGTCACCTCTATCGCAACCGGTATAACTACTGTGACCTTAATGCAACAGGCGCCGGCTTCCTTTACTGTGCCGGTTACGCGTATTGTCCGAGAAACAGTGGAAAAAATTGTTCCAGCTGAGGGTACCAAAACACAAGCATTATCGGCGGAAGAAAAAAAGCTTTTGGCGGATTTGAAAGCCATAAAGCCACTTACAGTCACTTTGTTTTTGAAAGGTTTGCCAGTCGAGTCCGGAGGAGTTACTGAAGATAAAGTTTTGGGAACAGGATTATTTTTGGGTGATAACAAAGTTGTGATAGCTTCCATAATACCGGAACCCAAAGAAGGAGAGACCTACATTGTGAAAAGTGTTCTGGGTGAACAGAAAGTCCTTAAAACGACGGTAGAAAAAGATTTTACCATCGTTGAATTGGTTCAATCTGAAGAAGTAGTTGTTCCCACACCGACAGATGGCACCACTGTACCGTCAGCCGAAACAACTCAATAAGATTTTTCTTACTTTTTAACTTTATCCCCCATAAACTATTTTTTATGCCACCACTTAATAAATTTACAACTAAAGCCAAAGAAGCTATTAAAAGATCTCACGAGCTGGCCATTGAGCGCGGAATAAATCATGTCTCCTCGCTTCATTTGCTCGCTGCCCTGCTTCTCGCCGAGGAGTCTATGGTGAATTCCATTTTGGACAAGCTCGGAGTGGATACGATGCTTTTGACTGATTCTGTCTTGGAATTGATTGAGCTGCCGGAATCGCGTAGCACCTTGTCGCCGTCATATCAGATTTATCTCAATCCCGACCTGGCGCAAGTCATTGAACAATCGGTAAAACTGGCAGAATATATGAAAGATGATTTCGTCTCAACGGAGCACCTGTTCATCGCGATTTTGGAAGTTGCCAGCGAAGCGCGGGAGACTCTGGCTCGTTTTAGGATTCACAAAGACCAAGTGGTGAAAGTACTGGGAGAACTTCGCAGTCAAAATATAACCGACGTTTCCGAGCCGAAGAAATTTAAGTTATTGATGAAATATACCCGCAACCTGACCAAGTTGGCGAAAGAAGATAAATTGGACCCAGTCATCGGACGTGACAGTGAGATAACTCGTATCATGCAGATATTATCGCGCAGGACCAAGAACAATCCGATTTTAATAGGAGAGGCGGGTACCGGCAAAACCGCCGTGGTGGAAGGACTCGCTCAGATGATTGCGAAAAATAATGTTCCAGAATCTCTGAAAGACAAAGAACTCGTTTCGCTTGATTTGGGAATGCTGGTAGCCGGAACAAAATATCGCGGAGAATTTGAAGAAAGACTTAAAGGCATAATGAAAGAAATTGAGCGCTCTGATGGAAAGATAATTCTTTTTATTGATGAGATTCATACTATCGTCGGCGCAGGAGGCGCAGAGGGTACTATGGATGCGTCAAATATGCTAAAACCAGCGCTTTCTCGCGGAGAGTTGCGGGCTATCGGAGCGACAACTCTACGGGAGTATCAGAAACATATTGAAAAGGACCCTGCTCTGGCTCGCCGTTTCCAGCCGGTTTATATTGATGAGCCAAGTGTAGAAGATACTATCGCCATTTTGCGTGGACTTAAAGAACGCTATGAACTTTTTCACGGCATCCGTATTACCGATGACTCTATCGTAGCGGCGGTAAATCTTTCTTCTCGCTATATCACCAATAGATTCTTACCAGATAAAGCGGTGGACTTGATTGACGAAGCCTCTTCGTCATTGAAAATAATGTTGGAAAACAAACCACCGATTCTGGAAGACGCGCACAGGAAAAAGATGCGTCTGGAAATTGAAAAAGAAGCGCTCAAGAAAGAAATCGCTTCTGGGGTGGGAGAAGAAAAAGACAAGCATGGAGCGAAAGAAAAAAATAGCGAGATGAAGAGCAGAATTAAAGAGATAGACAAAGAGATAAGCAACCTTTCCGAGAAAACCAAAGAAATTGAATTAAAATGGCAGAATGAAAAAGAGACTGTCTCGGAGATTCGCGCCATTAAAAAGAATTTGGAAAGTATCCGTCTGGAAGCCGAAGATGCCGAGATGAAGTCCGACCTTTCTTTGGCTGCGGAAATACGATATGGAAAAATACCAGCGTTGAAAAAAGAGTTGGAAGTAAAATTGGCGCGATTAAAAAAACTGCAAAAATCACGCAGGATGTTGAAAGAAGAAATTACCGCCGAAGATATTGCAGAAGTGGTAGCTCGCTGGACAGGAATTCCACTGACCAAGATGTTGGAGGAAGAACGTGTCAAACTGGAGAAAATGGAAATAGAATTAAATAAAAGAGTGGTTGGACAGGACAATGCCATCAAGCGAGTGGCTGATGTGATTCGTCGTTCTCGCGCCGGTATCGGAGATCCGAACAGACCCATCGGTTCGTTTATTTTTCTGGGTCCTACCGGAGTTGGTAAGACAGAGCTTACAAAAGCCCTGGGGCAGTTTATGTTCAACGATGACAACGCCATTATACGCGTGGATATGTCCGAATATATGGAGCGACATTCTATGTCCAAACTTATCGGTTCGCCTCCAGGATATGTGGGTTATGATGAATCAGGACAGCTTACGGAAGCGGTCAGGCATCGACCATACGCGGTGATACTTTTTGATGAGATTGAGAAAGCGCACCCGGAAGTTTTCAATGTGCTTCTGCAGGTGATTGATGAAGGACGACTGACTGACGGAAAGGGAAGAGTGGTTAATTTCAAAAACACCATTATCATCCTCACTTCCAACATCGGTTCTCAATTCGTGGAAAAGATGGAATCAATCGGGTTTTCCAATAATGGAAAGTTGCAAGATTACAGCAATATGAAAGAAAAGGTTATGGAAGCGCTGAAAGACAATTTCCGTCCGGAATTCTTAAATCGTCTGGATGAAATTATTGTCTTTGATATTCTCTCCGAAGGGGCTCTCAAAGAAATAGTGAATTTGAGAATCAAAACCATACGGGAACGTCTCCTTGGCAAAGGAATTGATTTGGAAATTTCAGACGAGGCGTTATCATACCTGGCAAAGGCCGGATATGATCCGCACTTTGGCGCTCGTCCACTCAACCGCTTGATTCAAAACAAAATTTTAAATCCCGTCGCTTCACACATCATTTCAAGCAGTTTCAAAAAAGGCGACTCGGTCTACGTGGAAGTCAAAGGAGATGATTTGGTGATTGAAACCAAAAAAGGCCACGCCGAAGGACGTGCAAGCAAAACCAAAAGTCCGATTCGGGTGAAGTCTCGTTCAGAGGTTTAAGAGTGTTTCTAGTTGGTAAAATTAAATAGATATATGTACAAATATCTTTGACTTAGATGTCTGTATTTTATATAATAAGGTATGGCTAAAATTTCAAATCATCAGATTAATTTAGTTAGAAAACTTTATTATGGTGAAAAACTGACAATGCTTAAAATTGCTCAAAAACTGGGTGTCAGTATTGATGCTGTGGTGTATTGTATGAGGAAAAATAAAATAAAACGAAGATCTCTAATAGAAGCAAATGTTATTTCTTTTCAAAATAAAAAATTATCCTTTAATGAGCAAGTTAAACTATCGCCCAATAAAAGACAACTAAAACTTATTGGGCTAATGCTATATTGGGGAGAGGGGTATAAAACAAAACTAAGTCATGGAGTTGACTTTGCCAATAGCGACCCCGAAATGGTCGCTGTGTTTGTTAAATTTTTAAGAATAATTTACAAAATTAACGAGAAACGCCTTAGAGTTTTACTCTATTGTTATGCAGATCAAGATGTCCAGTCTTTAATAAATTATTGGAGCAAATTAACAAAAATTTCCAAAACACAATTTACGAAACCATATATTAGAAAAGATTTTAGGGAAAATGGTAGAAAAATGAAATATGGCATGGTACACATCAGATATGCTGACAAAAAGTTATTTTTGAGTATAATGAAGTCTGTTGAGGAAATTAAGTTAAAAATGCGCCGATGGTAGAGTGGTCAAATACGGCACGCTGTAAACGTGCTGCCTTCGGGCTTCGGGGGTTCGAATCCCTCTCGGCGCACTATTGATTTTTACGACGAGAGTTGTATTGTTAAGGTATTACTATAAAAATCTTTCTTTTAATGAAAAACAATAGTTGGTTATATGTAATTTTGATTTTTCTATTGATCTGGTTTTGGAAAGATCATCGAAATCTTAAAAATGAACTCGTGGACATGCAAGGGGAATTGTATTCTTGCCAGTATGCGTTAGGCAAAGCAAATTCAAACATAGAAGATGCCAAGTGGTATGCATGGGAGTCTTACGATGAGATGGGTGACGCTTTGGACAATTTGGAAACGGTTGGACCGTAAAAATGTTAATAATTAGTGAATTATTGGTATTAAAAATAAATTTATGGAAAAATATAAATTTCCAGAGATACAAAGGGGTAATGGAGTTTCAAATGATAATATCGCTACGTTGGGAGATATAATGAAAGCTTCTTTAGAAAAAACGTGTGAATTAGAGGAAAAAATCAATAAAATTAATAATGAAAATCTGCCAAGAGAAAAGAAATCTTATTGGTTGTTGGTTGCTTCTGTCGTGATTGCTCTTTCGGGAATAGTTATTGAGTTATTTAGTAATTAATTGATGGATAAGGGTATATAAGGCGACACCTAAATTCTTTAGTTCAGTACTAGTGTCCTCTGGTGTGATGCATAAAACCCTAAAAAACTTGTTGTTTTTTTAAAACTATGTTATTATGATAGTACATTTCAAAGGGCCTTAGGGCTTTTTTGTTTGAATTTACAATATGGAAATTAGAAATATAGCAATAATAGCCCATGTGGACCATGGCAAGACGACCTTGACTGATGCTTTGATGAAACAAAATGGTGGGCTCCAAGATGAAGGAATATCAATGGATTCAAACGACCTTGAGAAGGAGCGTGGCATCACTATTTATTCCAAGAACACTTCAATCTATTATAAAGATACAAAAATAAACATTGTGGATACTCCCGGACACGCTGATTTCGGTTCGGAAGTGGAGCGAGTTTTGCGCGCCATTGATTCCGTGCTTCTCCTCGTAGATGCGGCGGAAGGCCCGATGCCTCAGACCAGATTTGTTTTGAAAAAATCTTTAGAGCTGGGGTTGAAGCCGATTGTCGTTATAAATAAAATAGATAAGCCCGCAGCCGACCCGCACAAGGTGCACGAGGAGGTCTTAGATTTATTTTTTGAATTGGGCGCGAGCGAAGAGCAGGCAAATTTTGAAACAGTTTACGCTATCGGTCGCACCGGAGTGGCCTTTAGGCATTTGGATGACAAATCCACCGACCTTTCTCCTCTTTTGGATGTGATTTTAGAAAAAGTTCCTCCAGCATCGGTAAATAACGAGGGGAAAATGTCCGCGCAAGTTTTCAACCTGGGTTACGATAATTTTCTAGGCAGAATGGCGGTGGCGCGAATTTATTCCGGAAAAATATTCTCCGGCAACCCAATTTTTATCAAAGGCAATGTTGACGGACAGCACGGTGTGCGCAAAGGGAAAATCACCAAACTGTTTTCTTTTGAAGGAATAAACAGGAAAGAAACCGACTCCGCTATCTCCGGAGATATTGTGCTTATCGCGGGTATTCCGGATATTTATATCGGAGAAACAATTTGTGAAGATGACAGTGTAGAGCCCATGCCCCACATCGCTATTGATGAGCCAACTCTTTCGCTAAATTTTTTAGTGAACGATTCTCCATTTGCGGGACGGGAAGGAAAATTTGTCACTTCCAGACAGATAAAAGAAAGATTGGCAAAAGAATTGGAAATCAACGTGGGTCTCAAGGTTGATTTTTCTCCAGACCAAGGCATCAATAAAATGGGTCCGTCCTTTTTCAAAGTGTATGGCCGGGGAGAATTGCACATAGCCATCTTGCTTGAAAATATGCGAAGAGAAGGTTTTGAAATGCAGGTTTCCCAACCGGAAGTAATCATTAAAGAAGAGAATGGAATCAAGACAGAACCCTACGAAGAACTGGTGATTGATGTGCCGATGGAATACTCCGGCACGGTGATAGAAAAGATAGGTAAAAGACGGGGAATTATGAAAGATATGGTGGAAAAAGAAGGTATTGCCAGGGTTGTTTTTGACATACCTACTCGCGGACTTTTGGGTTATCGAGGTGAATTTATTATAGATACAAAAGGGGAAGGAATAATGAGTTCAAGGGTAACGGGCTTCAGAGAATATGCCGGAGAAATTAAGA
>CAZXCD010000020.1:10412-10906 GCA_964638985.1 uncultured Candidatus Saccharibacteria bacterium | reverse complement strand
ATAATAAAAGAGATTGCATCCGATACTCAATCAATGAATCTCAAATAGCCTACTCTATTTAGATTTTTTTGTCAAATTTTTACTCCCCTTTCTCCATTCTTCTATTTTTTTATGATTGCCGGAAAGCAGAACTTTCGGAACTTTGTAGTTTTTACCTTTATGCCTCAAAACCTCTGGACGGGTATAAACTTCACTGCTTGAAACGCGTTCTTCTTCTAAAGATTCATATTTGCCCAAAACCCCAGGAATCTGGCGAGAGATGGAATCAATTAAAACCATCGCCGGTAATTCTCCCCCGGTTAAAACATAATCCCCGATTGAGAATTTCTTGGTTTTCAAAATTTTATCTATCCGCGCGTCTATGCCTTCATACCTCCCACATATTAAAATAATATCTGTATATTTTTTAGAAAATGTTTTGGCAAAAGAAGTAGTAAATTTGGGAGCGCTTGGAATAAAATTAATAGTCAAAGTTTTTTTATTCCCCTCTTGAG
>CAZXCD010000020.1:0-10402 GCA_964638985.1 uncultured Candidatus Saccharibacteria bacterium | reverse complement strand
GTGGCTCGCTTGCGAGACGGGGTGGATATTTTTTTTAATGCAAACTCGACTGCTTTAAGAATCGGTTCGGCTCTCATCACCATTCCTGGTCCTCCGCCATAAGGCTTATCATCTACCGGTCGGTAGCCATTATCTTTTTTAGTCGCCCCGCCACGGCGGGCAGGCTTAATAAAATCTCTAGGATTGTAAAATTTTATGGAAATCTTTTTTTCTTTTATCGCGCGACCAAGAATAGATTCTTTTAAATAAGAATCAAACATTTCGGGAAAAATTGTGATTATATGAAAACGCATAGGTGTATTATGACACGAAAATTTTCTATTAAAAATGGGAAGGCCGGCGACGCTTCCTGAGCGCCACCGGCCGTGAGAGTTGATGGGGTTCTCAGCCCCGTTCGTCTTACTGTTCGGCCTCCAAATCCATGATCTCGATCTCCTCAGGTTTGGAGAGAAGGTGCTGTTTGAGGTCTTCCGCCGTCCAGTGACACTCTGGACAGTA
Organism: uncultured Candidatus Saccharibacteria bacterium; assembly: GCA_964638985.1. Taxonomy (GTDB): domain Bacteria; phylum Patescibacteriota; class Minisyncoccia; order Phycocordibacterales; family UBA9973; genus UBA9973. The sequence goes on along the minus strand of CAZXCD010000020.1, from coordinate 9,904 downwards.
GGAGAACTCTCTGGTTCCGACCTTCTCAGAGAAGTGAAGATTTCCACACTTGGGGTTAGGGCAGCACGGAGTTGGGATCGACTTAGGTTTTTCTGGTTCCACGTCTGTCGTGAAATCCGGAAGTTGCGGGATTCTATCGATGCTGTTCATGTCCCTCCCTTTCCAGTGCCTAGTGGGATGAAGAAACTCCCAGTCCGGGCGTTCCCCGGGTAGGAGCCACCAGCGTTGTACTGCCATACCTTACAACCTCCTCAGAACGTCCTGCCGCACTTACGGCATTCGCCTTCGGTTACCTCTTCCGAAGTGAGACTATGTTCGGGGTTGATTTGACACCTCTCACACAGAACCTCTTCGGAGACAAGAGTCGCCTCGTCGGTTGGATCTTCCGGATGGGTTGTCAGAATAACTTCTATGGGGAACATCTCCCCCTCCTCTCCTTTTCAAAACCCTTTCGGGCGTACTTGCATTCCTTTTTTATTTCAGCATATTTTATAAAAAAAGTCCAGAATCAAAAAACACCCCCTTGCGAGAGTGTTTTTTGATTGTTTTTTATTGAAACTAAATTCCTTTCAATTCTTCCATTGCTTCATCAACTGTTTTTAGAGTTGCTGGAGCGGCGCCCATCCCGCTACCAGTTGAACCCATCATCGGTCTCTCCGGTCTCATGCTTCCCGCAGGTTCATTGATTTTCAGATTAACGCGAGCGTTGTTCTTCATACCAATGATGCGTAGCAAGGTGCTGATAGCTTTCGCAGTGTTGCCCATTCTTCCGATAATCTTGCCCATATCGGCAGGATTGACGGTAAGAGTAATAAGCACACCCATCTCGTCTACAGTGCGTTCAATCTTCACATCGTTCGGATTGTCTACGAGAGCCTTCACCACATACTCTAGAAATATCTTGTCATGTTCTTCCATGGTGTTTCAGAATTATTTATATTTTTAATTTAAAATTTTCTTGGCAGTTTACGACCGATACTGCTTTGCTGTAATTGTATCAAACCCTCCATGGGCGGGCAAGTTACTTTTTCGCTTTCAACTCCTTCCTCTTCACCGTAGGCTTCTTTTTCGGCAAAACGTTTATTTTCTTGCCAGAAATGACTTTATCCTGCACCAGGAAATTGTGCATCGTGTCCGAACATTTCGCGCCCTTGCTCATCCAATATTTTATCCTGTCTGCCAGTAAATTTTTCTCTCCGGCTTTTGGATTGTAGGTACCCAAAATTTCCAAGAATTTTCCGCTCTTGGTGCTATTTTTTGAGTCAGTCAAAACAGCCCGAAACGACGGGTCATTTTTCCTACCAATTCTCTGCAGTCTTATTTTTAACATAGAAAGAGTTTAACATAAAAACTTAAAAAAGCAATATATTTTCAATTTTTGTGTTATATTAAGAGAAATGAAACATAAGGAAATAAAAGCAAATAAATTACGGGGTATTATCTCCATTTCCGCCAAAGGCACGGGATATGTGGCGATTGAAGGATTAAAAGAAAAAGGACAAGACCCGGAAATTGACTTCAAACATCTAAACACTGCCCTACACGGCGACACAGTAGAGATAATCTTGCATCCGAAAAAATTCGGACGACCCTCCTTCGCCAAAGGCTACGGCGAGGCAAGGCAGACAGCCGAAGTTTCTAAAATTATTTCTCGCGCCAAAACTCGTTTTACCGGAGTGATAGAAATGGAAAACAAATTGTTTTTTCTGAAACCGGACGATACGAAAATGTACACAGATATTTTAATTCCCAAAGAATTTCTAAACAGCGCCAAGGTGGGACAGAAAGTTTTTGCCGAAATAACTTCTTGGACAGACCCACGCAAGGCGCCGGAAGGCAAAATAATAAAAATTTTGGGCAGACCCGGAGATAACAACGCCGAGATGCATGCGATAGCGATAGAAAAGGGCTTTGACTCGGAACTCCCGGAGAAAGTAGAGCTTGAAGCGAGAAAAATAAAACAGGACGGGATAAAGAGCGCTGATTATGAAGAACGCCGAGATATGAGAAAAACTTTAACCTTCACCATTGACCCTTCGGATGCAAAAGATTTTGATGATGCAATTTCTTTTTGTGTAATTAAACCCCCTCGCCCTTCGGGCACTCCCCCTTCGCAGGGGGAGACAGACCTCTACGAGGTTGGCATCCACATCGCCGACGTATCACACTATGTGAAGCCCGGTAGCGCACTAGACGCTGAAGCCAGAGAGCGGGGAACTTCAGTATATCTGGTGGATAGGACGATACCAATGCTACCGGAAGTCCTTTCCAATGATTTATGCAGTCTTGTCCCCCATAAGGACCGACTCACTATGAGTGCTATCTTTGTAATTGATAAAAATGCCAAGGTAAAAAGTGAATGGTTCGGCCCCACGGTAATACATTCGCAAAAAAGATTTACTTATGAAGAAGCGGAAGAATCAATTAAAAAGGCCACCTCTCCCCTTCACAAAGAGCTCGCTATTTTAAACAACCTAGCGAAAAAATTAACCAAAGAAAGGTTTGCCCAGGGTGCAATATCGCTTGAACAAGAAGAGGTGAAATTCGTCTTGGACAAAGATGGAATACCGATAAAGGTGATAAAAAAAGAGCGAGGAGATTCAAATAAATTAATTGAAGAATTTATGCTCCTGGCTAATAAAAAAGTAGCAGAGGTTCTGTCACCCAAGAACAGCAAAGGAATAAAGAGCGCGGCGGACAACGAGGGGGTGTCTATTTACAGAGTTCATGATGAGCCCTCTAAGGAAAAGATGACTGATTTAGCGTTTTTCCTTAGAAGTTTAGGGCACAAAGTATCTCTGCGGGACGGAATTATCCCAAGTTATGAGATAAACAATCTGTTGAACAGCTTAGCGGGTAAAAGTGAAGAAGACACCGTAAACCGTGCAGTGATTCGTTCTATGGCCAAAGCAATTTATTCAACAAAAAATATCGGGCATTACGGACTCGCTTTTAAATACTACACCCACTTCACTTCCCCGATTAGACGCTATCCGGACATAATGATTCACAGACTTCTTTCCAGTTATCTGGCAAAGAAAAAAGTAGGAAAGGCCTCGCCCGTAGGACTATGGCCGAGGGAAAAACTGGTTGAATACGAAAAAATGGCGTTGATGGCTTCCGAACAAGAGAAACGCGCTTCCGACGCAGAACGAGCCTCCATAAAATACAAACAAGTGGAGTACATGGGTCATCGTTTAGGAAAAGTTTTCGACGGAGTAATCAGCGGGATGACGGAATGGGGTATGTACGTTGAGGAAATAGAGACGAAGTGCGAGGGACTCGTGCGAATGCGAGATATGGAAGATGATTTTTATGTCTTTAATGAAAAGAAACTTGAATTGGTCGGACAAAAGAAGAAAAAGGCCTATCGGCTCGGACATCGTGTCAAAATAAAAGTCAAAGGAGTTGATTTGGAAAGAAAAACAATTGATTATGTCTTAGTATGAAAGCTGTCGCCAAAGCAAAAATTAAATTAATGTTTTTCATAATATTTTCGGTGACGGCCGGAATACTTTTTTCATCTTTTCTGTTTTCAGTCTTTGAAAATAGAAATGTCATAGAATCAAAAAATAGCCAGGCTTCCGTGGTAGAACTTACCGCCCCCTCGGGAAAAGGATTTCAATATTTCTACACCAACAAAGAAGCATCCGCGGGGCCGAAGGTTTCCGCAAGAGCTTTCTTGGTTGGGGATTTGGATACCGGTGAAGTCATCATAGCGAAAAATCAGGATAAGAAGTTTCCGCTTGCTTCCGTTTCCAAACTTATGACTGCGGTAGTCGCCACGGAAATAACCAAACCCGAAAACACGACAACGATAAACAAAGAAGCTTTAGCCACTTATGGCAAAAACGGCGAGTTGCGACTGGGAGAAAAAATAAAAGTCTCGGATTTGGTATATCCCCTGCTTTTGGAATCAAGCAACGACGCGGCGGAAGCGCTCGCTTTATATTTCGGCAGAGAAGATTTTATTTCCAAAATGAATCAGATGGCGGACAAACTGAAAATGTCCGACACTATTTATGAAGACCCGAGTGGACTGTCTCCCGACAATCAATCCACTGTTGCCGATATGTTTAAACTGACCGGATATATCACAAAAGAGCTACCCGACCTTTTTGAAATCACAACCCAAAAAAGCTATTCAAATAAAAAACACAACTGGTCAAACATCAGCCAGTTTTTGGGCAAGGATGGTTATGTTGGAGGAAAAAGCGGATATACAGATGCCGCTAGGCAGACGGTTGTCTCTCTCTTCTCCCTCCCCTTGGGGCAAAATAGTAACCGCCCCATCGCCATCACCCTGCTCGGAAGCACCGACAGGAAGAGGGACGTGGAAAGCATTTTGAAATATTTGGGAAAAAATATATATTACGGTGGCAAAGCTGACGCAAACACAAATTGGGTGGAGGAAAAAGTCGGAACACCGGATATCAAAGACCCCAATTTCGTGATGCTCGCTTTCGCGGGAGACATTATGCTTGACCGTGGAGTGGAAAGTTCGGTTAACAAAAATTTCGGGGGAAATTATTCCGCGCTTTTTGAAAAAGCCCTCGGGCATAGCCCTACGGGCGAGCCAAAGAAGCTATCGGAAATATTTAAAAAATCCGACATCGTTTTCGCTAATCTGGAAGGCCCGGCCTCCGACCAGGGAGCTGACCAGAAAAATTTATATTCGTTCAGAATGAGTCCGTCCGTGGTGCCAGCGCTTCGAGGCGCTGGGATAGACGTTCTTTCGGTTGCCAACAATCATGTGGGCGACTGGGGACGTAGCGCCTATGCCGACACCCTGGCTCGCCTAAAAGAAAATGAGATTTCTTACACCGGCGGAGGCAACACGAAAGAAGAAGCGGAGACGCCGGTCATAATAGAAAAATACGGGATGAAAATCGGCTATCTGGCTTTTTCGGATGTCGGACCAAACTGGATGGAAGCTGGAGTTGATAAGGCGGGTCTGCTCCTAACAAACAATCTTCGCTTCGATGAAATAATATTTACCGCGTCAAAACAGGTAGACTACTTGGTGGTTTCTTTCCACTTCGGCGATGAATACAAAGAAAAACATAATGCCAGGCAGGAATACTTGGCGCATAAAGCCATAGACGACGGCGCAAAAATAGTGATAGGACACCACCCACACGTTGTAGAAGATACTGAAGTTTATAGCAGAAAATCTTGCACTCAAAGTTCGTGCACGAGTTTTATCGCTTATTCCTTGGGCAACTTTATCTTTGACCAATCTTGGAGCAAGCCAACAATGCAAGGAATGATTTTGGAAATAAAATTAAACAGAGACGGTTCTATGGCAGTACGGAAAAATGTCACACAGTTAAATTCAGTCTTTCAATTGGAAAAAATAACTCAAGGAATAGAAGAAAAATAAAATTTAAAAGTGAAAATCTTATTTTTTTAATTTTTCTAATTAGCTTTATTCCCTGTTGTTTTTACATTAGTATTTGCTCCAGCTCCTCCATATTGATAAAACGTGACACCACAATAAGTACCCGTATCGGGACCTTTAGCTTCTTCTAGGCGATATATAAACATGTAAGAACTGCCGCCAGCACAACGAAGATAAGAATAAGCAGGTCCAGTAAAAGCCCAAACATTTGGATCTGTACTTTGTTGAGGATCTTTTGTGAGACTAGCAATATATGGACCTAGTTGTGTAGCTAGTGTTGTCCAAGAAGTATCCCCGCTATTTGCCCAACCCGCATTTGGAGCTGTTGCCCCTGTAGCAACAGGATAACTGCCATATGTATTAAAATATAATTCTAAAGCTAACGTAATTTGATGAACATCAGATTTTCTTTGTGTATCCCGTGCTTTTAATCTTGCAGAACCTAACGAAGAAAAAATTACTGACGCCAAAAGACCAATAATAGCAACAACAACCAGAAGTTCAATAAGAGTAAAACCTTTTTTATTGTTGCTTTTCATTACTAGATATTATACAAAATTCATAATAAAAAAGATACAGACCAACGACCCAAGCTGTCAAACATCGGGTGTTTGACAATATTTACTTCGCAATCTGTGTAGCTTCTTCAAATTTAACAGAAAGGAGTTTGGAGGCTTCGTTGGAGCCGATAGTAACCCCATATAATATTCCGGCGCGAGACATCGTCTCGCGGTTGTGAGTGACGACAATAAGCTGTGATTGTTTAGATAATTTTTCCAACATATCCCCGTACTTGCGAGAATTTGCTTCATCCAGGGCGGCATCTGTCTCATCCAGCACCAAGAACGGAGGCGGATTGACCTGCGACATAGCAAATAAAAGCGCGATGGAAGTGAGAGACCTCTCTCCTCCGGAGAAGGCATGCAGTTCTTTCACCTTTTTGTGTGGCAAAGAAACATTTATCTCTATCCCCTGTTCTATCACTACCTCTTCTTCATCTTCTTCTTCAATAATTTCCTCATCCTCCATAGCTTTAGCGGAAGAAGATCTTTTTTTGTTTTCCACAATAGAAAGAGCTCCGTGCCCACCACCGAACATCAGAGAGAAGAATTCTTGAAATTCAACATTTATTTTCTTAACTCCTTCTTTAAATTCTATATCAATTTTTTCTTTCAAATCCAGAATAAGTTTCTGTAGTGAAGCGATGCTCTTTTCCAAATCCTCCATCTCTCTAGCAAGGAAATCATCCCTGTCGGAAACTTCCTTGAATTCCTTCATCAGTTCCGCTCCGTTGCCGAGCCCCGCATCCTCCAATTTTATTTTAATGCGTTCAATTTTTTTCTTCAGATCTTCTTGTCCAATCAACATCTCACTGATATTTTGCCTGTTCGCCTCTGGCGGAAAATTTTTGTAGGACAAAATATCCGCGCCTATTAGGGCTGCCCCCTCTTTTAATTCATTTTCAAAAGATTCTCTTCTGTTTTTTAAATTTGTTTCTTTTATTAATACAAGCTCCAGCGCAGAGGTTAATTCCTGCTGTCTGACTTTAAAGACAAATTTTTCTCTTTCCAAATCGCGCAAAGCCTCCATCTCTTTATTTAAATCTTGTTTTAATATTTCTACAGATTGAGCAAACCCCCCCTCTTCTTCTTGAAGTTTTTGTATCTCCGCCAAAACACTAATCTGCGAATTTTTTAAGTCTTCTAATTCACGCTCTTCATTGTGCTGTTTTTCTATCTGTCCAGCTTCTCCATCTTTTATTTCACTTCCACACAAAGGACATCTACCAGAAATTTTAACTTTATTTTCTCTTGATTCCAGGATCCCTTCAATGCGCCCAAGCTTACGTTCAAGTTCATTCTTGGTTCCACGAACTCTATTTATTTGTTGTTCAACAATTCTTAATTCTTCTATTTTCCTTGCCCCGCTGTGGCGTGGGTTATTACCGCGAAGAGAAGTGTTATCTTCGGTGAGAGAAATCTTGCCCGCTACAACATCGAGTTCGTTTTTAAATTTATTTCTTTCAGATAATAAATTATTTTTCTCTTGTTCTAGATAAACACTCTCTTTGTTGAGATATCCCCCGTAAAGAAGTCCCAATTCCACCTGCATTTCTTTGGTCTTTTCAAATTTCTCCACTTGTTTCTTTAAAAAGGAGAGGTGCGGAGCATTTTCTCGTCTTAGCATCACCACTTCCTTCATATTTTCGTTCGTCCTTTCAAGTTTTCTTTCGGATTCTTTTATTTTGTATTGGTAAATTCGCAACCCCAGCGCGTCTTCCACCATTTCTTTTCTGTCTCTCCCGCTCGCATTCAAAATTCGGTCCGCTTCTCCCTGAGAAATTATATGGTGTCCGGAAGAACCGATATTGACCGAAGCAAGTAAATTGTGGATGTCTTTCAGTCTGACTTCGGTGCCGTTTAAAATATATTTATTCAATCCATCCGAATAAACTTCGCGGGAAATAGAGATGACGTCATAATCCAAATTTATATCTTCTCCCCCGTCATTCGCCAGTTTAAATACCTTGTCTGTATTATTAAAATAAATAGTCACCATTGCGCGTGAACCCTTAGGTAAATCTTTAGACCCCTTGAAAACGAGGTCGGCACCCCCCTTTCCGCGCATGGATTTCATGGATTGTTCACCCAAGACGAAACGAATAGCCTCTACAACATTTGACTTTCCGGACCCGTTCGGCCCCACGATAGAAACGATGGGGTTTTCAAACTCCAAAACAGTTTTTTGAGCAAAAGATTTGAAACCATTTAAGAGAAGTGATTTGAGTCGCATAATATTTTATATTTAATCCAGCCAGTTTTTCAGCTTTAAGGCTGCCAGCGCGGCGGACTGTTCGGCCTCTTGTTTTGATTTACCTTTGCCTTCAGTGATTAATTCACCGCCGAAGTAAACGCCGACGGTAAAGTGCTTGTCGTGGTCGGGACCTGATTCGTGTAAAACTTTATATAGGGGGGTGACAGATACGAACTCTTGCGCTTTTTCCTGCACCAGAGATTTCGCGTCGCGCCAAAGCTTTTTCTTTACTATTTCTTCCGTCTTTAATAGAAGATTTTTCGCTATAAACTTATCTACCGCATCATAGCCCTGATCCAAGTACATCGCTCCAATGAACGCTTCAAAGGTATTCGCCAGGATATATTGTCTGGCTTTGCCAAAATCTTTCGCTTCACCTTTGGACAAAAGCAAGTAATCATTCATCCCTACCTCTCCCGCAATCTCCGAAATGATGATGGCATTAACCAAAGCGGAACGCACTGCCGTCAGTTCGCCTTCTGTATAGTTTGGATATTTTTTATAAAGAAAGTCGGTTACGACGAGCTCAAGCACCGCGTCGCCCAGAAATTCCAGACGTTCGTTGTGTGAAAGAGCGGACGCTCCGTTCTCATTTATGTAAGAACGGTGTATAAAGGCTTGCTTCAATAAATTTTTATCTTTAAAAATTACTCCCGTTTTTTTCTCAAAATCTGAAAATTGTATCATAACTTTTGTCTTATATTTTATAAATTTTTACCGCTTAATATTTCAATCGCCTTGCTAATGAGCGGGATAATGTCATTGTAAATGCGGAGCTCCGGAATGGCTCTGAGCTCAAACCAGCGAGCTCCGTCCAAACCGCCAGACTTTTCAAGCTCAAGCTCTTTGTCTTCGCTCTTTGCCAAGAAATAAACGACTTTCTTTAAACTTTTGCCTTTTTCCGGATGGGTCGCCACATACTCATTTTTCCCCAACTCCCCCTCTATCTCAACGTCTAATCCAATTTCTTTTTTTATAGCCCTCTTGGTACCATCTTTCACGTCTTCGCCGGGCTCAATTTTCCCCTTGGATAAAGTCCAGTAACCGAAAACATCGTGCACAAAAGCAAACAAAAAACTCCCTTTTCTTTCCGTATACACCAGCGCGCCACCCAACGCCTCAACCGGTAACTTTGTAATATCTACCACTTCTTCGTGCTTTTTATTTTTACTGATTTGTTCTTTACCCGGTTCACCTATTTCTTTATACACAGCGCCCAAGACTCCATTGATAAACTTCCCAGAATTTTCTCCACCGAAAGTTTTCGCCAATTCTATCGCTTCATTGATGGCCACCTTCGGAGGCACTTCCGCTCGGTCGCCAAAAAGAAGTTCGGTCAAACCTATTCTTAGGATATTCCTGTCAATAACAGAAATCTTATCTATCGGCCAATCCGGCGCGGCTTTTTCTATAATCTCGTCAATCGTCGCGCGCTTTTTAAACACTTGTTCCATCAGTGAAAAAACGAAAGCATCATCTTCAAATCCGGGAGCGAATTCTTTTAAGTTTCTTTTTAGCGCGTCTTTAATCTCGCTTTCAGCGGAAATATCTTCTTTTTTTATGTCAGATTTAAAATCCCACTCAAAAAGCGTCTGAAGTACTATTGATCTTGAAAGGTGCCTATTTGCCATTTGTTTAGGCGCTAGGCTCTAGGCGTTAGGCTTTAGCATTTTGATTTGCTAGTGCCTA
>CAZXCD010000019.1:0-11522 GCA_964638985.1 uncultured Candidatus Saccharibacteria bacterium | reverse complement strand
TATTCATGGCACTTATATTTTAATACAAGTGTTGCAATTGATTGTTGAACTCGGGTACGTATCCCTTGACTATTTATTATATTTTTGCTAGTATCTTAAGTATGAAGAGCCGGGGAGCGAGCGAAAGCAGCGAGCCGGTTCTTTTCTTTTTTGCTTTTTCAAATACTTCGTCATCCATAAATTTATTTTAATCTATGTGATTACACCTTTGCATATAAATGCTCTTGAAAATCAAAAAATGTTGAACGAATTGAGTCTACTTCTCCAAGAATGTTTATCGCATCAGAGATTGCATTATATTTAAGATTAAGTAATTGTGGCAATTTTTCTTCATCAAGCTCTTCAACTCCTTTTTCTTCATACTTAGAAAGCACAAAGTCTAGAAATTCTTTATTCTTCTCATCAACTCCTTCAAAAATATTTTCTTTTGTGCTATCTATTCTTTGCTGTCTAGTAATTAAAGGTGTGTTATATGATAGATAAGAAAGAACATCAAATAAATCACAATTTTCCCCATTGACTACTTTTTGAATATTATCTAATTGCTCTAAATCAATTCCTAGGTCAAAAAGTCTTTTAAGAAATTCTTTTCTAGTTATTGGATTAGACCATATCTTTCTTAGCTCTTCTTCATTCTTAAAGAAATCTGGTAATACACCATATATTTTAGTTATAAATTCTTCAGAAGAAAGTGGCTTTCCATCTGCTCCCCAAAATGAAGTAGATATCATATGTTGTATCTCTCTTTCTTTTCCATCTCTTAGTTTTATCTTTAATTTCCTTTTAGGTTGATTTTCACATTCACATGGATCTTTCTTGCATACAGGACAAATTCTTGGCCCCCTTTCACATATACATGGTTTTTGTCCACAAGTAGGACATATTTTAGGTGGCTTACTTTCACACTCACATGGATCTTTCCCACATTTAGAACAAACTTCTACTACTGGATCACCATCCCATTCTGGATCAGCAAAGTGATGATATGCATCTACAAAGTCATAGATTGTGAAATACTCTTTACCATCAAAGAGTCGCGTTCCTCGTCCAATAATCTGCTTAAACTCAATCATTGAATTTACTGGTCTCATTAAAACAATATTTCTTATGTTACGCGCATCTACACCAGTAGAAAGTTTTTGTGAGGTCGTTAAAATAGTTGGAATAGTCTTTTCATTATCTTGAAATTCTCTTAAATATTGTTCTCCTCTAGCTCCATCATTAGCAGTTACTCGCACGCAGTAATTTGGGTCTGTGCTTTCTTTCATTTGGTTTATCAAATCACGCACAGCAAGTGCATGATCCTGTGTAGCACAAAATATAATCGTCTTTTCATTTTGATTTATTTCATCCAGTATTACCCGAACTCGTTTTGCTTCACGTTCTTTAATGACAATTATTTTGTTGAAATCTGGTTCAGTATATATTTTACCTTCTTCAACTTCACCCTCAATTATCTGATCGTCGGAAGTATAAACATAATCATCAAGAGTAGTTTTAATCCTTTTAACTTTAAAGGGTGTCAAAAATCCATCATTTACACCTTCTTTAAGTGAATAAATATATACTGGTTCACCAAAATACTTATAAGTATCTATGTTGTCGTTTCGTTTTGGTGTAGCAGTAAGACCTAGCTGAACAGCTGGAGAAAAATACTCTAAAATTCCACGCCAATTACTTTCGTCATTAGCTCCACCTCGATGACATTCGTCTATAATAATAAAATCAAAAAAGTCTTTAGGATAATCTCCAAAGTATGGTGTTCCATTTGGCCCCGACATAAAAGTTTGGAATATCGTAAAGTAAACACTGCCACTCATTGGCACAGATCCTCTTCTACGAATATCTAACGGATTAATACGCACAAGCGCATCTTTATCAAAAGCAGAAAAAGCATTGAATGCTTGATCAGCTAAAATATTTCTATCAGCTAAGAATAAAATTCTAGGTCTGCGTTCTCCATCACGTTTAAGATTCCATCGAGTTTGAAAAAGCTTCCAGGCAACTTGAAAAGCTACAGCTGTTTTCCCTGTCCCTGTTGCCATAGTTAAAAGAATTCTTTTTTTATCTTCTGCGACATTATTTAAAACATTGTTGATGGCAATTTCTTGATAATACCGTTTGCCATATTCACCCTCATTAGAAATATTGTTAAATTTCTCTTTCCATTCATTTTGATCTAAAAAGGTTTTATTCCATAGTTCTTCTGGTGTAGGAAAATCAGTAACAATTCCTTCTTGTCCTGTTTTCATTGATATCTCGTAAATCTCTCTGCCATTAGTAGAGTACGTATATTCAATATGAAGTTTTTGCGCATAAGTTTTAGCTTGTGCTACTCCCTCAGTTGCCTCTAAGTTTTCTGCCTTAGCTTCAACTACTCCAATCTTGCAATTTTTATATACTAAAATATAATCAGCAATTTCTGGTTTACTCCTTGCACCACCAGCTAATATTTTGCCGTCAGTAATACGAAACTCACGAAGAACCTTTGATTCTCCCTCTCCCCATCCTTTATCTTTTAGTTTTGGGTCAATGTATTCAGCTCTAGTTTCCGATTCATTCATAATCAAAATATACAACAAATTAAGGGTTTTTGGAAGAGCTGAAACGAGTTATACCCAATTCACTTGCGTAAGCTAAGCGCTTAGCATATAATGAGCATACATTATGCTTCCGTAAGGAAGTTCCGAGAAAGCCATCCGCAAGGGTGGCTTTCGTTTTTTATATTAATTTCTTTATTTTATCTCTGATAATCATAAAATCTTCTGATGACATATCCCCAACCTTTCTTATTAATCTTTTACTACTAATTGATTTCAACTGGGACAAAATCAAAATGTTGTTTTTATTTTCTGTATTTTTAAAAATATAATAATATCTTCCTTCTTTTTTAGTGCTGGATATCGGCACAACTAAAATAAAATTATTATTGAAAACTTTTAAAATCAATACTGGCCTTTCAAAATTTTCATTTTTGCCATTAATCTCCACACCAATATTTTGACCCAATGACGCCCACCAAATTTCTTTAACTTTTGGATAAACTTCTTTCTCCGAAAGATGAACCGCAACTTTGATTTTAGTCCAATCTGTAAAAATCTTTAAAATTGATTTAATCGCATCTTCCATAAAATTACTCTATCATAATTCTCCACTAAAAGCCTTTTTTAATAAGGATTTCTTTAGCTCTTCCAAATCTGCTAACTTTTGCTTATATATTACTTCTAGTTTTTTCGTTTGTTCCGAAAGTGCATCTAGTTTTTTAACAATAGATTTTTGCTCTACTAAGGATTTTGGAAATGAAACTAATAAGGAAGAAAGTGCAACTTGATTTAAACTCTTAATATTTATTCCTGTTCCACTTTTAATAAGCTCCTTTCTTACTTTTTGCGACTTCAAATAGTGACATAAATATGGAGAATAAATATTTTTTAAATTTAATCTTATTCTTATTGTAAAACCAGAATGAGAAACTTTTTCTTTTAAATCTCCAGACAAAAGAGTTCTACCTATAAGTTCTGGATTTCCATTAGATCTAACAGCCAAAATGTCATCTTTCTTTAATAAATCTATTTCATTTAATTCACCATCAATAATTACTGTTTCTAGGTTCTCAAATGGAACCCAGAAACTTTTTTGAAAATCTCTTACACCCACTATTTTTATAGTTTCCCCCTTACTTTTTTTAGTAAAATTCATTCCATTTCGAAAAGTAGCAATCTCTCCTAATAGCTTATTTTCCCAATCCTTACCTTTTTTAGCAAAAATACTCTGTAAACATGATTCAAAAAGTGCTTTAGAGTTTTGTAGATTCTTTTCAGCATTATTCTTAGCTATTTCTACCTTACTAAAAACATCATCTAAAACCTTAACGATTCGCTTTTGTTCTGGAAGTGGTGGAATTACAAATTGTTCATTAGAATATTCTCTAAAATAAATATGAGGTATTGTTGCTCCATTTTTATACTTTGAAAAATCAAAGCTATTCATAATATAATATAAAAACTTAAGATTTATATTATATTTTGGAATTATATATTGCAATGTCCCAATTACAGAAGATTTTGCTGGTAATAACGAGACTCTACCAATACCTGCTCCGTCTTTGATGATAGAAATATAATCTTTATCTTGTTGGAAAAAACTTATATCCTTAATTAACCCTCCCGCACCATATATGGGGTATATCCCTTCTTCTTTTGTTAATTGATTTTGCGAAATATTAGATGATCCTTTATCACAAATTTCATTAAGTTTTTTTATTTGCCAGTTATTTTTCATCTCTTTTCTTTGCATGGTCTAATCGAGTAAATAAATGAGAAATCATTGCCAGCATATCAAGACAAACCTTTTCATCGAAAAGACCAGTATCAATTAAATGTTTTTCAAATTCTGGATTATGAGTTAGTGGATTTCTACATCCAAAAATAATTCCTCTAGATAAATGTTGGTGTCCTTTTTGAATATTTTCTTCTGTCTCATTAGTACAATCAGTAACCATTAATAATCCAGTAGCTGGGTTAAAAATAAGATCAACGTCTTCTCCTGTTTTATCTTTACATCCTGACATATCACGAACTCTTTGGACATAAAGCAGAGCTGCTTCTCGTGCCGCTTTAAAATAATTTCCCTTTTTATATTCATCTTCGGCTATTTTATGGATTTCAGGATGTAGATATCTCCAGTGCAACTCAGCATAGTCAGGAGCAATCTTATGCATAGCTACTTCCACCATCTCCACATATCCAGTTTTAGAATCTGGATCTGATACTTCATCAATAACAGCATTTATTATTTCTGCCTTATCAATAGGAAGTGTGGCAAGCCATTGATCTCGGTTAATCCCTGTTATTTCAATAGATTCTTTTTTATTTTCTTCTTTTCTTTTATCTCTCCATTCTTTATGAATAATGGATAGTATTTTTTGAAGGAAAACACGTAAATCCAATGTTTCTTCTTTCTCCCAATCAAGAGACTGCCTATTAGTTGAAATAACATCATCTTCCCCTTCAAGTTCATCAATAAAATCAATATCAAGCCAACCAGTTGTATATGAAAAGAAATGACTAGACTCAGAACTTCCAAAAAATTCTGGGGCATTCACCATTCTCCCATTAGCAAAAAGTGTTATTCCTCTTTGCCCAGGTTTTAGTGGGGTTGTTGTTGTAAAAATTTTACCTATTACTAAATTCTTGTTTTTATAATCATTCTCAATTTTGTTTACTATGTTTGGAAGTAACCAATTAAATTGTTCCACTAACGATTTATACTTCAATTCGTTTGTAATTTCTATTTCATTTATATTATTTAATGATAAAAATACTCTAAAATTAGAATCTAGAAAATTAAACATTTTTGATATACTTTGTGCTATATCATCAAGCGAAAACTGAGAAACTCTTTTTAATTGAGAAATTATAATTGTTGTCCCTTGATTATTTTTTTCTTCTTTTTCCTCAACATAGTTTGGCTTATAATCTGGACCATCTTTTTCTTTGTCCCAATTTTTTAAATCTTCCCAAGATAAAGAGAAGGTTATTTTATTATCGATACCTTTCTTTTTTGTTGAAACTTTAATATTAGAACCAATACCAAATAATGCGAGCTTACCTAAACCCTTTTTACCTGTTACTTTTCGTGTATTGTTTATATCTTCTTGCTCTTCTAATCTTCTGTTTCTCCCTATCACTAAAAAACATTTATTTATGTCGCCAAATGACATTCCGCAACCATTGTCCTCAACAACAATGCTTTTTTCATCACTATTATTATAAAGTTTAATTTTTACAACACTCGCATTTGCATCATAAGCATTTGCAACTAATTCTGCTATAGCCGCTGGTAAATGAGAATACATCTTTAGCCCTAAATGCTGAATAGTATTAGGGTCAAAAGTCATTTTCAAATCTTGATTAATTTCATTTTTTTTCTTCATGATTTTTTATTATTGTTAATCCTAACTTCTTCGCATAAAGAGGCGGAACAGCATTACCTATCATACGAGCTATTGAAGAAACATTGGTACCTATAAATTTATAGCTTTCGGGGAAGGTTTGAAGTGTTGCACCTTCTCTTAGAGAAATTGCACGATCCTCATCTGGGTGTGCAAAACGACCATTGGAAATACTAAAAAACTTCGTGGTAATTGTTGGGGCTGGTTTATTCCAAGACATTCTTCCATAAGTATCACTAAAAGAAATCTTACGATCCTTTTTCTTGTACGCCTCAAGCTGTAATTTAGTATTCGCCCAGGATTTTCGTGAACCACCATCTTTAGGAGTAAGTTTTAATCTTTTTATATTTGCATCACTAAGACCTGCTGTTGTGTGTATAAAATTTGTTGTGTCATTATGCCCAGCTGAAATTTTAGGAAACCCATTTTTAACACCAATAAAATCTGAAACTGTCGGACATGAATTATCAGGTTCTGAAAATATTTCTTTATTTGTAACACGATTAGCAATCAAAGAAAATCTTTTTCTTGTCTCTGGTACGCCATAATTATTAAGATGCACTACTTCATAGTGAACTACATATCCTCTCTTTTTTAAATCATCTACAAATCTGATCAACCCACTTTCCTTTTGTTTATTTAGAATACCGGGAACATTCTCGACAACCACATATCCCGGATTATAATATTTTACGAAACGATGAAATTCATGTAATAAATCTTTTGATTGTTCAGATTTATTTTTACTTGTTCTAATGATTGTCCAGTACTGACAAGGACTACATCCAATCATGATTAAATCATTATCATTTTTTTTTATTTCAATTTCTTTGGATAAATCTGCTTCTTTTAATTTAGATACATCTTCTAATATATATTTAGCTCCTTTAATATTGGCTTCATAAGTTTTTTGACATTCTGGATCAAAATCAATTCCGGCAATAACATCAATTCCAGCTTGTTGCATACCAAAACTCATTCCACCTCCTGAGCAAAAAAAGTCTATTGCTTTAAGTTTTGTCTTTTTTTTCAACATGTATCAAATCAACTTAATTATATTATTTAAAATATCCTTACTTTCTTTATCTAACTTACTCATCTCCTCCAAAATATCTTTAGGCTCACGCAATGCAACTTCTCCTCCTTTACTTGGATTCTTCACAGACAAATCAAAAGTTTCTTTATTTACATTTTTAATATCAATACTCCAAGAATTATCACTATTGGCTTTAGTCTTTTGTAGTTTTACAAACTCCACTAAATCAGCTTCATTTAATGGATTGCCTTTGCCTAGATTCCGATCAAGATTAAGCTGATAAAACCAGACCTTTTTAGTTGGAGAACCTTTCTCAAAGAATAAAACAACAGTTTTAACTCCTGCTCCTGCAAAAACTCCACCAGGCAAATCTAATACTGTGTGCAGATTACAATTCTCAAGAAGTAATTTACGAAGTGAAACTGAAGCGTTATCAGTGTTGGAAAGAAATGTATTTTTAATGACTATTCCTGCTTTACCTCCAGCTTTTAGAATTTTAATAAAATGTTGTAGGAATAGAAAAGCTGTTTCGCCTGTTTTAATTGGAAAGTTTTGCTGTATCTCTCGTCCAATACCTGCCCCAAAGGGTGGATTAGCTAAAATTATGTTATACCGATCTTTCTCTTGAATATCATTTATATTTTCTGACAACGTGTCCATGTGCCTAATATTTGGCGCTTCAATACCATGTAAAATCATATTCATGATACCGATAATGTAAGCAAGTGATTTTATTTCTTTCCCGTAGAAAGTTTTATTCTGAAGAGTCTGCATTTGACTTGGTGAAAGCTTGGACTGATTCTCTGTAAGATAGTTATAAGCTTCAACCAAGAAACCAGCAGAACCACAGGCCCCATCGTAGATAGTATCTCCGATTTTTGGCCCTACTACCTTAACAATAGTTTTAATAAGTGGACGAGGGGTGTAGTACTCCCCACCATTTCTGCCAGCATTACCCATATTTTTTATTTTAGCTTCATAGAGATGCGAGAGTTCATGCTTCTCTTCGTACAACCGAAAATGCATACCATCAACAATATTTAAAATCTCACGCAATTTATAACCACTAGATATTTTATTTTTTAGCTCATGAAAAATTTCACCAATTTTATATTCAATTGTATTTGAATTATCTGCTCTAAATTTTTTTAAGTAAGGAAAGAGTTTATTATTTATAAAATCTTTTAAATCATCCCCATCTAATGCTTTATTATGATCTAGTTTTCCATCTTTTGATTTTGGACAAGCCCAATTATTCCAACGATAATCAGTAGCTAAAATATATTCGTATTTCTTTCCAGCAAGTGCAGATTCTGTTTTCTTCGTTTCTTCTAAATCATCTAAGTATTTTAAAAAGAGAATCCAAGAAGTCTGCTCAATATAATCAAGTTCAGTTCCACAGCCAGAGTCAGTGTGAAGTATTTGGTCAATGTTTTTAAATGAGTTTTCAAACATAATTTTATTTTCTCTTTATTTTCCAATCCTTAATTTGAATCCCGCCGGGAATCTTTTTGACGATCACCTTTTGGCGTTCGCGCCAGCCTAATTGTTTTAAAAATTCCACGGGAATAGAAACACTATGGCTGGTGCCGTTTTTAGTGATTTTCCTTATGTTTCTTTGGTTGTATTTCTTGTCCGCCATAAGCTATATACGTATATGTATACGTATACATAAATAATACTCTCAATTTAAGAAAAACAAAAGAGTCCCAGCGCTTTATGTCCTTGTTTTTTCTCTAATTTCTGTTAATATGATAAAAGTTCTTTCTAAATTTAAATACTAAAAAACATCGCTCCGGGGTAGCTCAGCGGTAGAGCGGTCGCCTGTTAAGCGATTGGTCGTAGGTTCGATCCCTACCCCCGGAGCAATGTTTTTTAGAAAATCTTGGTAAAAATACTGATGATGGGAGACAAAATATAATCCAATACTTTCGGCTTGTGATATCGGGGGTCAAAGAGAACCGCTCCCCTTTTCCACTCTTTCACAATGTCCGAAAGTCTGCGCACGGCGCTAAAATCTTTAAAGAAAATTCCCACTTCGGAATTCATTTCAAAGGACAAAAAGTCTAGATTGTTGGAGCCGACTATCCCCTCCTTGCCATCTATGATGGTGGCCTTGGCGTGGTTCATATGCGACTGTAGATAAAAGTTGATGCCGAGCTTGGAGAGCTTGAACATATAAAAATAATTCACTCGGTCGGTGAGAAAAATATCCGTATTTCTCGGCACCAATATGTCCACCCTCACTCCCCGCAGGACGGCCTGGTGGAGCGCTCCGGATAGCCAACGCTTGGGCATAAAATACGGCGTGACGAGAATAATTTCCTTCTCCGCATCGCGAAGGTGCTTCTTATAAATCTTTTTTAAAATAAATTTTTTCTTGATGGGAAAATGTTCCACCAGCCAAGTACGCGTCTTGTCCAAGACAATCGGCTCATTTTTCGCCAGGACAATTTTATCTTTGCCCCCGCCCTCTTCATAAACTTTCGCGAAGGACCGGATGAGGTGACGCACGAGCCCACGGTTACCCCTCACTTCCGCCACCAAGTCATTCCAAAATCTAAATTTTTGACTCATATTCACTCCCCCGACGAAAGCTCTCCTTTCATCCACAATCAAGATTTTCCGATGGGTACGGTGAAAGAAATGACTTAAGAAAATCAGCTCCGCCCCGCTCTCCCGCAATCCTGTGATAGCTTTGTCGCTTAATTCCCTGCTCCCCAGAGCATCTAAAATAATTTTTACCTGCAGACCCTTCCTGGCTTTCTCCTTCAATAGTTGGAGGAAATCATACTGAGTCATATCGTTCGTGAAAATATACATTTCCAGGTAGACCGATTCTTCGGCGTCTTTTATCGCCTCAAACATAGCCCGCCAAGCCCTCTCTGAGTTGGTAAAAAATTTATAAACCATTACGCTATTGTACACCAAAAATTTGCATTATTGGAAAAATAAGATAGAATATCCTTGTGCAAATAGAAGGTTTGGGATTGTTGAAAAATCAATATCTGGGCCCTTAGCTCATCTGGTAGAGCGCCTCTTTTGCAAAGAGGAGGTAAGGAGTTCGAGTCTCCTAGGGTCCACCACACAATCAAAAATCCCGCCGAAAGGCGGGATTTTAGTTAAACCATTTTTACTCCCCCACTAGTTGCTTTTTCTTTTTCTTTTTCTTCTCGTAATTTTTTCTGTTTAATATAATTAAAAACTACTTGTTTCAGTTTTTCTAAATCTTTTTCTCCACCCTCTATTACAGTTCTAAGTATTTCTGACAAAACTCTATCTCCCAAAATATTATTTTTAATACCTTCTTTTTCCGCAAAATCATTCACCTCTTTATCAGTAATGATTTGATCTGGCAAATTGCTTTCTCCTGATTTGTGATACCTGGAGATACTATCATCAGCGCGGTCTAAAGCGTCAAACGCCGCTTGATTCATTTTTTCTTTTGCTAAATAAAAAACCGCCTTATCCACTGCTTTTTCAGCCAGTTCTTTGCACTCAAGTCCAAATTGCCTACGGATCTCTCCCGCATCTTTATTTCTATTTATCGGAGACTCTTGACGAACAGGGGCCGGGGGTGGGGTTTCTTTTTTCTTTAAAAATTCAAATACCATAATTTAATTCACTTTAAGCGGCTTGCTCTTTCTTATCTAAATTATCCAGCCTCTCTTTTCTTTCCACTTCAAAAGCACGTACTAATGCATCAGCAGGATTACCCGCCGCTAAAATCATATTTATAAAACCAGTTTCTTTTCTATTGTGTTCTTTATCTCTCCTATCCATCAACACAACAAGATGCTTTAGTCCTGGTTCCATTTTTTTTGCTTCAACTTCAATTTGAACTTTTCTTTTTTGTCTTTCTAAATCCCTTTTGGATTCATTGATCATTTCCTGATTTTCACTATTGTTTTTCGCAAGAAGGATACTTTCTTTTGAGGGTTCTGGTCCTAAAATTTTCCTTTCTGCTAAAAGAATAGCCGCCTCACCAATTGTCCTATCAAGAGGATTTACAGGGGGTTTTTGCGATCTCTCAAAATTTAATACATCTCCTGGAGCCATACATATATTATACTCCTTATTTAAACTTCGTCAATATTGTTTTACTTTTCCAGCCAAAAACAAAACCCCGCCTTACGGCGGGGTTTTGCGGCACTTATGTTGTCTATATAAAAATGTGAGAAACAACCTCACACTCACAAGATAAGTATAGCATACTTCTAAAAATAATGCAAGTTTTTGAGAAATATGCTATATTGTGGGGGCAGGTATCGGATAACTACTGTGACCCGCCTTCGCGAAAGCTATGGCGTAGTGACAGAGGAAAGTCCGAACACAGCGAGTCCCGTAAGGGATGGGAAAAGTAGAGGGTAACACCCTTCCATAGCGATATGGGGTTGCGAACAGTGACGATGCCGGCTTGCCCGCCTTTGGCGGGTGAATCCGGAGTGAAACGGCTAAATACCTACTCCTGTGCAAGATCGTGCTCCGACCCAGGTCGGAGAGTGCCGCTTGATCCCGACAGTAATGTCGGGG
>CAZXCD010000018.1:0-12391 GCA_964638985.1 uncultured Candidatus Saccharibacteria bacterium | reverse complement strand
ATTATTCACGACTCTGGGGGAAGTTCCTATGTATTACTACCTCGTTCGCCACTAACTTTCTACGACCTTTGACTTGATATAATCGCATCTCGGATTTTAGAAAGTCCGTTCGACTTGCATGCCTTATCCACGCCGCCAGCGTTCATCCTGAGCTAGGATCAAACTCTAACTAAAAGTTAATTAGAACGAAACAAAACAAAAAACAGCAATGCCCACCAGAGGCGGGTAAATATTTTTGTTTGTGTTTATTAGAGTTCAATCTTTGCTCCAAAAATTATTTTTACTTACTCAAAAAAACATTTGAGGACTTGCTCCCGGCTCCTAGCCGGGGTTCTCAATTTATTCATATTTTCAAAGAATATTTCAAACAAAAACGTCCTATCCACTAAAGGAAAGACGTGGAGAAAGTATATACTAACAAAAAGTCAGTGTCAAGTATGAGAAATGCCCTATTTTATTGCCTTTTTTGTGCTAAAATAGAACCATATGTCCACCAAGGTAATTTACTTCGTCAGACACGGAGAAACATTAAACAACGTCTTGCAGGTCAAGCAGGGACCCGACGGCCCGCTGTCGGTCCAGGGCCGGGAGCAAGCTCTTGCTACCGCCAGGAGATTTCCGAAGGGCTGGCGAGGCAAGCCGGACCTCATCGTCGCGAGTCCTTACGAACGCACCCGAGAGACGGCGGAAATTATCGCCAAAGAACTTCATCTGAAAGTCAGGTATTCCGACCTCTTGGCAGAGAGGAAAAATCCGTCAGGCATCGTCGGGCGCGAAGCCGGAGACCGCGAGGTCAAGAAAGTTTTGGATAAAATTGACAAGAGTTATCACGAGGACGACTTGCGCGTCGCCGATGAAGAAAATTTCACCGACCTTAAAAAGAGAGCGAAGAAACTTTTGGGCTACATCAGCCGACGCTACGCGAAGAGAATCATTATGGTGACGCACAGCCGATTCTTAAAGATGGTAATCTCTTATATGATTTACGGAGACAAGCTGACCGCCACGCAATACAACAACCTCTCTTATTTCAATAAAATCAAAAACGCGGGCATGGCCATCTGCTCCTACAAACATCATTGGCTGAAGAAAAACGAATGGAAGGTAGTGGTCTGGGATGACTTAGATTAAAAAAATTTCAAAACAAAATACGGCGAAAGAATTTTTTGGTAAAATTCTTTCGCCGTATTTTTTTCCTAAACTTTCTATTTCATCATCGCCTCCCCATCTGTAGCAGACATAAATTTAAACATGTTGCCTCCGCATACACTGCACTGCCCCTTCGCGGAATATCGCCCTTTATCATTCTTGGTGACGACCGGATTATTCATCACTTGCATCGTCGGCTTGTTGTCTGTCCTACACTTCATACACAAAGCTTTTAGTTCTGCCATAAAAAAAATTACTAAATTAATAATCGCACCCTCCCATTATAGCACTATTCCCATTCAAAATCCCGCCCGAAGTGTCCCCAGACAGAAGTTTCCGCAAATTTCACTTTGTCTAGTTTCAAATATTCACGTATCCCCCGAGGACTCAAATCATAGCCGACAATCGGTTCTTCCACCCCGTCTACCACCGCCACCGCCATCACGGGTTCACTTTTTCCTATCGCATAAGCGAGCTTGATAAATACTTCTTGCGCCTTTCTCTTTTTCAGTAGTTCCACCGCAATCTTGCGCGCCATATATGCTCCACTTCGGTCCACCTTCGTATAATCCTTCCCGGAGAAAGATCCCCCGCCGATAGGAACCTCCGGACCATAATTATCTATCACGAGCTTCCTACCCGAGAGTCCTGTATCAGAATCAAACCCCCCTTGGAACCATTCCCCCGCCGGATTGATTAAATATTCTTCAGCTTTTATGTGCCACTTTACTAATTTTAAAAGCTCCTCATTCTTTGTATTTTGGAAACTCGCCACCACCGTCTTCACCTTGTCTCCATCCATCGTCACCTGAGTCTTGCCATCATACGGATACACCTCATAAATTTTCTTGCACAAGTCACGCGCGAGCACGTATTCTTTCGGCAATAATTCCGGCGTTTCATTCGTAGCATAACCTTTCATTATTCCCTGGTCTCCTGCTCCTCCAGCATCCACTCCTCTCCCGATTTCTCCGCTCTGCGCCACGATTTTAGAAATGATTTTATAATCTTTACCAACTATCTTTTTTACTAATTTCTCAATATCCACTTTCGCATAAGAAGTCACCTCGCCATTGATGGTGATTAGTTTGTGTCCACCCATCACTTCTATCGCTACCCTGCTTTCTTTGTCATCTTCCAAATAAGCGTCCAAGATACTGTCCGCGATAAAGTCGCATATTTTATCCGGATGCTTGGGACTAACGAACTCCGCTGTTTTTATAAACATTATTTTAATAAAAAATTCCTCACGAAGAGGAAGTAATACAGACTAAGTATCTTCCCCAATAATGGGCTGGATTTGGCATACGTCCAAGAAATTTGTTTTCTCAGTATTGCCGGTGGGTCATAAAGCCAGTGCTTTCGCCACGCTCTTGATAATTATTTAATTGTAAATGCATTATAGCACCCTATTTTAAAACTTCAACTCTGTGCAGGAAAATTCCATCCAGAATTTCATTGAAAACTTCTTCAATTTCTTTTTGAGATGGTGTTTCTTCTATATACCATTTTTCTTCTTTCGAAATTATCCTATTGTCATTCCACATTTCATTTGCTATTTCTATCGCCCTTTCGTACTCCTCACCCGACAAGTTTTTGTATGTTTTATCTTCTTCTTTTAAAATTCTATCAATAACCATTTCCTGAAAAAGATAACTTATATCAAAAATCCGTCGGCGCCTGGAAGCTGCCACACTCAAAGAATCAAGCCCCTCCTCAACAGCATAATTTTTAATAGCACAGTCTTCACATCTTATTTCTGGAGGACTGACTCTCATATTCCCTGACCCTATTTTTGTACTTCTTTTTTTACATTGAAAACAAATAAAATTATCTTGCCCATTCTTAGGTACAGTAAAATATTTTAGCTTGATTTGTGACAGAATTTTTTTCTCCTTTTTATTCTTGTTGTTTTTGTCTTTCATATTCTTTTTTGGTTTATTGTATTAATAAATGTATGTTTATAGTATAATCGATTCATTAATTTTTACCAAAAAACGTAAATCTTGGGTTAAAATAGCTTATATTTACACAAATATCATCCATCTTTCAATTCTAAAACCATACCTCAATGGAGATTTTTATCTCTATGCCGAATGACATTTTTCCATCAAACAAAAACCGCCGTTAGGCGGTTTTTGTGGTAATTGGTTTGTTAAGAATCCTTCTTTGATCTTCCGTTGCCTTTCGAATTACCTCTCTAAAAACTTTCTTTTTTTCGCTAGAAGACGCCTCACGGAAGAAACGAGAGAATTCTGTATCCTTTTTTTTATTTGAAACCAAAAAATTAAACATACATTTATACTAGCATATTATTCAGATAATCGCCAGTGTAATTTTCTTTAATAAAATTGTCAATATTGTCAATGTTTTCTTTATATTCTTGAGTTGTTCCATCAATGTTTTTTACAAGTAAATATAGCTTAATATTCGGGAAATCTTTCTTTATTTGATTCACAACCACTCTGGCATTAAAGTATTCTTCTATAAAGGACTCTTTGGGGACATGTCTGCCGTCTTTTAACTCTCTTGCTTTTACAAATTCCCATGCTTGAATAGGATCTTGATATACATAAATTACTTGAACAGATTTTTTGTGATCTAGGGATCTTTGTATATTTAGTCTGGCTTTGTCGATTTTTGAAAAAGTTGTATCAAATATAAAACTAATATTTTTCTTAATTGCCAAATCATGAATCTTCTCTGCAATAATCGTTGTCGCACACTGAAATAAGTCTGAATTCTTGCCTGTATATTCTGTAAAGTGTTTTCTTAGTTCATCAGGATCAATTCTTAAAATACAATTTTCTTTTTTAGAAAGTTCTTTAATAAGCCATATAGATGATTCCGTCTTACCAGCACCAGGAGAACCCGCCATGAAAACAGAGACAGGATTCAATTCCGATTCATACTTAGAAATAATATCTTTTGCAATTTGATTTTTATTTAATCGGGCGTATTCTTCGGCATTTTCTTGTATTTTCAATTCTTCCGCAGAGTAATTCATAAAAACATTTTAACATATTCGGGAACTAATTGGATATACGTATTCGTATACGTATATGTATATGTATATGTATATGTATATGTATATGTATATGATTTATTTTGGGGAAATTGTTTAAATAATTCGGCCGTCGGACGTCCGTAGACACTTATTTACTTACACTAATTCGTCTTTTTATATATTCAGTTTGCTTTTTATAGGATAATAAAAAGATTAATAAAAGCAATAAAATTAGAATGTACAAACTCCAGCTATTTAAAAATAAAAACTTAAATGACAGTAATTCATATAGTTTGAATAAAATAAATAAAATAAACATGGACACAAAACTCCTATACATGTTGTTTATTTCAGAAAATATTTCAATACTAGAATCTTTTTTTGATGCAGAAATAAAATCTGTATAGTCGGCAAATTTTAGAAGAGAAACTTTTTTCAAAATTGGTTCAATAACTAAGGAACCAAATCTACTTATAATTAAACCAATAAAATAATAAGTAAAAGCACCAATTATAATATCGTCTTGTATAAATGAATAACTAGTTAATTTATTTAAAATCACAACAAAAAGTATTCCTGGTAAAAGATTATTAAACAAATTATAAGAAGTTATTTTATCTAAAATGTCTTTCATATTATTCTTCAACCATTAAATGAAATTGTTCTGCGGTAGCAGGACCCCATCCACGGTCTATACCATTAGAATTAAAATTTAAAGGATTCTGGCGATTAACATAAACTTCTGCTCCATGTTTTTTTAAAGCATTAGTAACTTTTTTTGCTGGATGTTTTTCATTTCCTCCAGACGCAGACACAAATGCAGTGGTAGCATTCATCTTTTTTAAAATTTTACTATTCAAATTTCGTTTACTCCCATGATGTGGAACATCTAAAAAATTCATACCCATTAAAGATATTCCCTTACTTTCGGCATAAGCTACGGCATTTGATAAAGCGGTTTTACCCGCATCTCCCGTGAATAGTAATTTATGGCCATCAATATTAAATAATATTATTGTGCTCGTATTATTTTCCGCAGAAGTTGTGTCTTCTTCGTCATTAAGAATGTCTATGTGCCAAAAATCTTGGATAATGTTTTTTACACTTTCAGTTGCTTTTGTAAGATTCGCCAAAAGACCTATAGTTTTTTGGGGTTCAGGTGTTGACCTAAAACTTGCTAATAAAGTTTCGTAATAATCTTTAGATGGGCCTAACACATGAATTATTCCATTAAAACCAGTAATTCCCTGAAATGGTTCAACAATTTGTATTCCTTTCTTTAGAGCCAAAGCTTCAAGGTCGCTTGCGTTTTGTAAAGATTTTTCAAGTCTTTCTTCAAGTCCAGACGCTGTAATTCTTCCGTCTTTAAAAAAGTTTTTTATTTGGAGTGCGTGTTCCCATGGTCTATGCATAGCAAGTTGTCCAACATTTAGATTTTCAAGTATCACAGAGAGACCAGAAGCATGGTCAGCGTCTGGGTGGGTTGAGATAACAACATCAACAAAATCTTTTTTATACCAATCTTTTATGTGTTTTACTAATTGCTCTCCAGAATCTTTAAAACCACCATCAATAACAATAATTTTTTGTGAAGATAACCCTATTTGTGAATCCCAAAAACGTATAGCAACACAGTCGCCACTTTTTTCTCCTTCTCCTGCAGGAATGTAATCAATTTCGTATGCCATGTTATTTTTTCTTCCGATTATAGGGAGATTGATTTGTCGGTTTTAAACTAATATTGAGTTCTGAGGCTTTTGTTCTAACTCCTCCGACAGGCCTACCAAGAATAAGTCCTATAACACGGGTAGGGGTATTTTTCTTTGTTAATTCTTTTAATTTTTTTTCACTAGCAGGTGTCCACTGTTTTCCTGCATTGCGAATGTATTTTTTTATCATATATTTATTTAGGAATTGTTGTTACAACAATTCCTTGAATTTCAACATTATCTAATAATAAGGGTTTATGAACGGGATTATCAGAGCGTGGCATCAAAAGAACCTTGTGTCCACGTAGGTGGAACTCTTTGATGGTTACTCCTTCCGGAGTGTGTGCAACAACTATATCTCCTACCTTGGGATAATTTTGCACACGAACCAAAACAAGGTCCCCATCATTAATTTCTACCATATTCATTGAATCACCATCTGCGTGCACTACATAATATTGATACCCGGGTTTAATGAACTTGGTATCTACTTTATAGTAGTCATCAATAAACGTTTCGCTGTCATTCGGATTACCACAAGAAGCAAGATTTCCGAAGAAAGGAACCATGACAAATTTTAGCCTTGAAACACCTGAATCTGTAATTTGGTGTCCAGAGTACGGAACCATATTTTTTACAGTTTCAATTTCTCTCAACGCTTTTTCTACTCCTTTAATATCAGGCATTGTGTAATAAGCGCGTCTACCACCTCTAGAAGATTCTCCATCCTTTTGTAGAATTCCATAAGCTACTAGTTTACGAAAATTAGGAATCCACTGGATTCCATATTTCTTCGCCCGCTCAAGAATCCAAGCCCCAGCAAAGTGATTACTTCTTGCATGTTGTGCCTCTTCAAGAGCTGCAGCTACGACAGGACGCCATTCTGGGTAATCCCTTATAAGCTCTATGGCCGATTCATATCCTTTAATTTGTTTATCCATACCCTACCATCTTAGCACGTCTCTAAACATCTAGCAATATGTGTTGTGGATAACCTTCCTTGTTTAGGTTATCGTTAGGTATTATAATTAGGGGTATAAATATGCCGAATTTATTAAATTCACAACTTACAAAAAAGCAAGCTGAAGTATTCGGTTACTTGGAGGAATTTCAGCAAAAAGAAAAATATTCCCCTGCCCTGAAAAATGTAGCAGATCATTTTGATGTTTCTGTACCCACCATTTTTCAACATGTGGATTATTTAGAAAGAAAGGGATATTTAGTAAAAGAAAAAGGGGTAAAATACTCAATTCGGTTATTAAAAACAATGAGCGATATTGCATTGACTTTTTCCCAAGAAGAAATCAAGCCAGAAATCACGGTAACAGAATATAAAAAATTACCTTTAAACAAAATAATATTAGGTGATGCTTTGATTGAGTTAAAAAAGCTCCCTAGCGAATCTTGCGACGTCATTGTGGTTGACCCTCCTTACAATATTGGAAAAGATTTCGGTAACAATATTGATAGAAGAGAGATGAGCGAATATGTCTCTTGGTGCAAAGAGTGGATCAATCAATGCATCCGAGTTATGAAACCAAATGGAACGATGTTTATTTACGGTTTTAGTGAGATACTAGCTTATCTTTCTGTAGAAATTCCAATAAACAAACGCTGGTTAATTTGGCATTACACAAATAAAAATGTAGCTTCATTAAATTTTTGGCAAAGAAGTCATGAATCCATAATTTGTGCTTGGAAAGATAAGCCTGTTTTCAATCGTGATGAGGTAAGGGAACCTTACACAGAAGGATTCTTAAAGGGCGCTGCGGGAAAAACAAGAAAAGGCACAATGGGAAGATTTAGCTCAAGTGGAAAAGAAACAACTTACAATGCTCACGCGGGTGGCGCCCTTCCCCGAGACGTAATTAAAATACCTGCTTTAGCCGGAGGAGCGGGTATGAATGAAAGATGGTTTATGTGTAGAACATGTAAAGACATCTTTGAGCCAAGAAAATTAAAAAATCATCTTGGACATAATATAGAAAAACACCCAACCCAAAAGCCGCTTGAACTATCTAAAAAATTGATTATGTCTGCCAGCCCCAAAAAAGATGGGGTGGTGCTGGTGCCTTTCGTTGGCACTGGAGCCGAATGTGCCGCAGCAAAAACACTTGGGCAAAATTATATAGGTTTTGAAATAAATCCAGACTACGTAAAAATGGCAGAAAAATATATAGGGTCAATAAAAACAGTTCAAAAACTATTTTAATTCACATCAATTTCTTTCTTTTTGGGAAGAAAGGTGTGAGACGTAAAGACAACAAAGCCATTTGGAAATTTTTCTAATTCTTTATTGTCTATAAATCTTTTATATGGAAGTTTATATTCACCGTCCTTTTTTCTTGGATTGTCAAAATATTCGCTACTTGGAACTTCATAATTAATATCAATGAACTCACCCTCTATTTGTTTTTTTACTCCACCTTTCCCACGTCTCACCTCTCCGCTAAATGATTTCTTTTTTACTTGGTAATTTAAAATTTTCCCTTTGTATTTAACCTGAAAATCAGCCCCTTGATGGTCCAACTCGCCCGACATCATCACTGAACCATCCCCAAAAACTGATTCAGCAACATAACCAGCATGGATCTGGGTAATAATACTTGCCCAAGTACGATAAATTCTTGCGGGAAGCCCACGGTAATAACAATCTTCGCACATTGTTATTTTTTGTCGGAAAGATTCAATTTCTTTTTTTTGTGAATTTAAATACGCTTCGTAAAAATCTTCAAAGGTTAAGAACTTTTTTTGGTTCCAATATACCTCATATAGCATGTTAATAGCCTGAACTTCTTTCGGTAAATCCATTTCCACAATTTTAACAGGCCTGAATTTTTCACGATAACCCATTAAGTCAACCGCTTTCAAAAAAGTATTAAATCTTTCCAAATTTTTTTTCATAACCAAACAATTATACCATACTTCAAGAAAATTTTCAACCCACCCACTACTCCTTCCCCCTACTTACATCTCCTCTACCCTAAAAGTAACTTTGTATTTAACAAATGGGACGGGGTTGCTGACTAGAGGGGCAGAAAAACAGGCTGTCGGACGTGGGGCATTTCTCGCTAAATTTTAACTATTTATTTTTATTAACCCTAAGTAATTCCACAACGAGCGCCACCATTTTGTCTTTATGCTTTGGATCACTTTCAGCAATCAAAAGGGTTATCGCGGTCAATCCAGACGGGTTAATATTGCGCGCACCCCTTACTCCATTCCTGCGCAAAAACCAAATAAAAGCAAAAGCTCCAGATCTTTTATTCCCATCGATAAATGGATGATTTTTTACCATAAAATATAATAAGTGCGCCGCCTTTTCTTCCAATGTTCCATACACATCATTGCCACCAAAAGATTGCATTATATTACCGACGATACCTTCTATGTACCCATTTTCTCTTTCCGTGGCAAAAATATCTGTTGCTTCATATTTTTTTATTAATTCGTTTTTTAATTCAAAAATAGCTTGCAGTAGTTCGTCACCAGCAAGTTTGATTTTCTTTCTTGTCGTGCCACTTTTTACCAGAATATCTCTATCGTATGCATCCAATTTTGCCCAAGTCGTAGAATATTCTTTTACCAGATCAAGGATGGCTCTCGGATCTAAAACTATGTAAGTAGGTAACAAGGCCTGAATATCGGAAATATTTTTTACAAATTGATCATAATTTTTAAGAATAACTTTTTTGTTGAGCGTGTAACCTTTTGTTATGTGTTCCCTAAGTGTTTTTGTAGCCCAAATGCGAAAATTGGTTCCAGTTATGGAGCTTATCCTATAACCTGTGGCAATAATAACATCTAAGTTATAGAACTTAATACTTCTTTTTACTTCTCTATTTCCTTCAATTTGAACTTGTAAGGAATTCTTACAAGTTGTTCTCACATCTAGTTCTTTATCTTTAAAAATATTGTTAAGATGCAAAGTAATATTTTGAGGCGTAACGTCAAAAAGTCTGGCAATCTGCGCCTGAGTAGCCCACACA
Organism: uncultured Candidatus Saccharibacteria bacterium; assembly: GCA_964638985.1. Classification (GTDB taxonomy): domain Bacteria; phylum Patescibacteriota; class Minisyncoccia; order Phycocordibacterales; family UBA9973; genus UBA9973. Next base: position 2,537 of record CAZXCD010000018.1, on the reverse strand, counting down.
GTTTCTTTTTCAAAATCTCCTTTGAGCTCAATGGCTCCGGATTTTGCTTGATAAATTACAAGATTATTTTTTATTTTCTTCTTCACTTATCTATCATAACACAATTTGGAGATTACAAAACACCCCGCAAAACTCACGTTTTGCGGGGTGTTTCTCGCTAAATTTACCGTAATTTACCAATTAATAGCATCCACAGCATCGTTTGCCAAGTCTCTAGCCTCGTCGGCTAGGTCTTCGGCATTGTCATAATCTTCATCGTCAAATTCATTTTCGGCATCATCCAGAGTATCTTCCGCATCATTGAGCAAGTCTTCAGCTTCATTCACGTCCGCGCCGTCGTCATCCGCGTCTTCTATATTGTCGCGAGCGTCTTCTATAGCATCTCGCGCGTCGTCTATCGCATCCTCGGCATCGTTTTCATCTCCATCTCCCCCGTCCACATCATCATATGCATCTTCGGCATTTTCAAAAGCATCATCCGCCTTGTCGTATGCTTCGTCGTAATCTTGTTCCACATAAAAGGCGATAACGGAATCAAGGATATCATCTTCCGCTTCATCCAGACTATCTTGTGCCGAGCTCGTGTCGTCATTTGAATCATCAATCTCATCTCGGGCATCTTCTATCATCACGAGCGCCTCTTCTATTCTCACTGCCGCGCTTTGCTTTTCACTATCTTCCCAAACAGGCGGGAGTGGATTTACTCCGCTCACATACCCGCCGGTTAATGAAAGGTATTTTGCTCGAGAAGCGGAATCAAAAGTTCCATAGGCTTGAAGGCCGTAGTTCCCCTGCCAGAGCATCACTGCCTGATTGGTCCTGGAACCAAAGACTCCATCGGGATACATATTCATCCCATAGCCGACACTGGTCAAGTATTGCTGGAGACAGCGCACGTCTTCCCCCCTTGAGCCCACCATCAAATCACGGGAAAAGCCACAAGTAGACGCATCGGCGTTAAAAGCAAATAAGGCTACCGCTCCCAAAAACACTATCTTTAAAATGTTCGTTTTCATAGTTTTATTCGTTAGGGCTAATATCCCCATACTACTCCAACCCTTTCATAATTTCAATCCTCTACGACCAGGAGCTTGCTCGGGTGTCTGTGGCCATTCACTATCCTCACCTTGGCGACAGGCACTTTGAAATGACTCGCCACGAGCGCAAGGACACGATTGTTCGCCTCGTTTCGTTCCGCTTTTTCTTTTACCGAAACTTCAAAATGGTCTGACGATTTTGCTTGCCCCGCCCGAGATGGGCGGGGTGAAAAAGATTCTTTCGGAGCGCCAGCGACAACTTTCACGTGAATATACATCCGCCCGAGACTATTTACCGATAGGTTCTTCAAAATTAGGATTCTCGGTATTCTCCGGAATAGTTTCCGTATTATTTGTCGTCACTTCTTTATATACTAAGCCGTTCGCCGCAGTACACTCTCGTGGAGTGCCGTCCGTGACAGGGAATCCCGCCCTCGCGCAATCTGCAAAATCAGTAACGATAGTGGTCGTCTCTTCCTTTGGAGACCTTAAATCCAAATACATCAGATATCCTAAAATAGCTAAAATTACTACTCCTACAATAATCCATACTGTTTTGTTGTTTTTTTCTTCCATAAAATTAATTATTTTAATTAAACTAATAATCTACCCTTACATTATACCACAAAACAACATATATTAAAATAAATCCCTTAACCAATCATATATACCATACTAAGCTTTTGCATATATCAGCGATAGCGTATATATGTAACTAGCGCAATCTACGCTATAGCGTAGATGTTATTTTATGCATTTTATTTGAAGCTCCGCCAAGTCAGCCTTGGTCAGAGCTTTATTATTACCTTGATTAAACTCGTACATAATGGCTTTGGTATCATCCACATGGTCTAGTCCGAGCGCATGACCGAGCTCGTGCGCCAGCACCCTGACTAATTTATCTCTGTTGCTAAATTCATAAATATCAATCTGTCTACTCAGGCCTTCTTGTATATATACACCTTCTTCAAAAGATTCTCCGCGCGAAGCGCCGACGGTGTTATATTTCTCCACGGCCAAGTTGAGCGTAGTAGCCAAGCGGTTCAAGACCACCACCATAGAATTTATTTCATCCACCATTTCATTAATTTTTTTACGTGTCGCTTCTGATTTGGATAATTTATACTCACTTTCAGCTTTTGCGAGTTCTGTTTTTAAACTCGTAAATTTTGTTTTGAGGGCATCGTACGACGCGCGATTGTTTTGCACGGTGATGCCGAGGCCGGCGAGCTTGCTCGTGGCTTGTTGCCTGTAGTCATAAATCAAATTAATTTTCAAAACATTATACACGGAGGAAGTAGGCTCATAAGTAAAGAGGTCCACCTCGGCGGACTTTTCCCAGATGGCTTCCGCATCGGAGAGCGCGCTCAAAAAATATGTTTTTGAAATATTGAATTCTTGGTCAAAGGTATTGAGGGTATACGGTATCGGCTCTTTACAAGGCACGGAAGTAAAAAATGGCCTCACGAATTTAGCGAGTTCATCACGATACTGAAACCC
>CAZXCD010000017.1:10678-13209 GCA_964638985.1 uncultured Candidatus Saccharibacteria bacterium | reverse complement strand
AATAAAAAGGACAACGAAGCGTAAGCGTACGCGTCCTATTTCGTACGGGATGAAACATTTAACCATAAAAGAAAAAGAGGCGGAAGTATTTTCAAAAATGAAAGACGCTTTTGGCTACAAAAACGCTATGGCTGCGCCTAAAATGAAAAAGGTTGTGATCAATGTCGGTACCGGCACGATGATGAAAAAGGATAAGAATAAAAATGAAGCTATCGGAGATAGATTATCTAAAATCACCGGTCAAAAAACAGCCTTGCGGGGAGCCAAGCAATCCATCGCGTCTTTCAAAACTAGGCAAGGAGACCCTGTGGGCATAATGGTTACTTTGCGCGGTAAAAGAATGTTTGCTTTTCTTGAAAAACTTATCAATGTGGCTCTGCCTCGCACGAAAGATTTCCGAGGGATAAACCGCACTGTTGTGGACAATATCGGCAACTTAACTATCGGCATCAAAGAGCACACAATTTTCCCCGAAACAGCAGATGAAGACATCAGAGATGTTTTCGGTATGTCCATTACCCTGGTTGGAACTGCTAAAACCAAGAAAGAAGGCACAGCCTTCTTTGAACTCCTGGGAATTCCTTTCAAGAAGGAAGAAGAGAAGAGAAAATAATTTTTTGCTTTTTCTTTTTTGTTTGATATAATCTAAGTATGGTGAAAGATCGAACAAAAATGTTTTATAAATATAAAGGTCTTTGGGTGGCACTTGCCGACGATCGAGATACTGTCGTTGGCAGTGGAAAAACTCTCAAAGAAGCCATGAATCAAGCTTTTAAAAAAGGCTACAGCGCACCTGTCTTTAGTCGAATGCCAAAAACTTTAGATGCTTACGTTGGGGTCCTATGAAATTCAACTATCAGAAATACGGTTCAGCGTTACGGCCTGTCATAGAGATTAAATTAAAATCAAATAAAAACTCTTTTCTTTATGAAGCCTTGGTTGATTCAGGAGCTGATATTTGTCTTTTTCACTCAGAAGTTGGTGAGGCGCTTGGTCTTGATGTTACTAAAGGGAAACGATGTGAAGTATTTGGTGTGGGTGGCAAAGCTTCTTTGTATTATTTACATACCATAGAAATTGAAGTTGGTGGCTGGATACATAAAGCTGAAGTGGGTTTTATGCCAGACGTTGCTGGCAGAGTAATATCCTATGGACTTGTAGGACAAAAAGGATTTTTTGAAAACTTTATTGTTAAATTTGATTTACCAAAAGAAGAGATTGAACTAAAACCAAAAAATTAATTACTGAGTTAACTCATGAGTTATATAAGCCATAAAGAAGAAGTAAGAAAATAACACGCTCTATTTTTTAGACCACAAAATCCCCCTATGGGGGATTTTGTTTTTTTGGGGTTAGTATATAATATATGTATGAATGAAGACTTGGATTTGAGTAAAAATATTGATATAAAAGAGGCATTGAAAGAGTTTGAAGAAAAGTCTAAGGTTGAACAGGCGCAAAAAGCGCCCGAAATTTTACAGGTTTCCAAAGCTCCTAAAATGACAGCTTTGGTTATGAAATGGTTCTCTCTAGAACAGAGACAAGCTGAATATGTACTTTTGGGGTTTGCTGTTTTGGCTATACTTTTTTCTTTGTTCTTGATATTTAAAGGGAATGGAAAGGTTGAAAATAGAGAAAATATTCAACTATTGCCGGCGATAGTTTTCATCTATGATAAATAAATTAAAAAACAAAGGATTTACGCTTATTGAACTCTTGGTGGTCGTCGCAATTATTGGGTTGCTTGCAAGTGTTGTTTTGACGAGTCTAAATTCAGCCAGAGCTAAAGCGCGAGATGCAAGAAGGTTTTCAGATGTGCGTCAAATACAAATTTCACTTGAGTTGTATTATGACAAATATGGTGCCTATCCGGGTAATAATGATAATGATTATGGTGGTTGGGATACCGGGTGTTTTGGAGCCAATGATCCATTTATTTCTCCTCTTCTAGCAGAAGGTTTTATTCCTCAAACTTCATGTGACCCATTCTTTAATATACAGATTGGTGGATATTCATATTATCGATATGTTGCGGGAGTTGCTGGTTGTGATACTGCTAGGGGAGCTTTTTATGTTTTGGGAATACGAAATTTAGAAAGTACTAGTGGTACTCATCCATCAAGTCCCGGGTGGAGTTGTCCCAGTCAGAATTGGCAACCTCAATTTGAATGGGTAACAGGAAAATTTGAAAACTAGTTTATTTGTTTGACTCTTTTCCTTATATTTGCTAATATAAAGAAGTCCAGGGGTTAGGTTTGATCTGTGTTTCTCCTTAAGGCTTTTCTCAGATAGTCTCTGGGTTTTAAGAAAATACACAAGATATCACCTATAAATGGGCGATATTTATTTATGGCAAAAACATCAGTCAAAGCAAGGGCAGCAAAGAAACCGAAATTTTCTACTCGAGCCAAAAATCGATGTTTTCGCTGTGGCCGAGGCAACGCTTTTATGCGAGACTTCGGTATTTGTCGTATTTGTTTCAGAGAATTAGCAAATGAAGGAATGCTTCCGGGTGTTCGCAAATCTTCTTG
>CAZXCD010000017.1:9250-10668 GCA_964638985.1 uncultured Candidatus Saccharibacteria bacterium | reverse complement strand
GTAGTTTTTGGAAATTAAAAATTAGGAATTAGAAATTTTAGACATATGGATTCAATTTCAAACATGATAATAATAATGAAGAATGGAAGTCTGGCGGGCAAGGAGTCCGTATCTTTTCCATATTCCAAGATGAAAAATGCTATTGGTGAATGTTTGAAAAAGGCGGGCTACGTAACTGAAGTTTCTAAAAAAGTAAAAAAGGGCCAGCCGGTATTGGAAGTCGGGCTTCTTTACGTGGACAAAAAACCGAAAATCACCGAAGTGGAAAGAATTTCCAAGCAATCCCGCCGTGTTTATTTCGGAATGAAAGATATTCATTCAGTCCGAAACGGTTCAGGTTTACTGGTTCTTTCAACACCGAAAGGAATTTTATCAGGGAAAGAAGCGAGGATTGAACAAGTGGGGGGAGAAGCGTTGTTTAGAGTTTGGTAATTTTAATATAAATATATGAGTAGAATTGGAAAACAAGAAATTTTAATACCAGCTGGAGTCAAGGTCACGCAGAGTGGCAATGTTCTTGCTGTGACCGGCCCGAAGGGCACTATCGGCAGAACATTCAAAGACGATATTACCATTACCGTTACGGAGAAAGTTATAACTTTAAATATCAAGAGAAACGATAAATTTTCCAAATCTCTCTGGGGCACTTATGCTTCCCATATAAAAAATATGATTGAAGGTGTAGAAAAACCATATCAGAAAAAGTTGATTTTAGAAGGTGTGGGATTCAAGTCTGAAGTTAAAGGCAAGGAGCTTCATTTTGCGCTCGGCTTTTCTCACCCCGTTATCGTGCCAATACCCGAAGGAATTACCGCCACTGCCGAAAAGAACAACATTACCATCACCGGTATTGATAAAGAATTAGTAGGTAATTTCACTGCTGGTATTCGCGCGTTAAAGAAACCGGAACCTTACAAGGGTAAGGGAATGCGTTATGAGGATGAAGTCATCAGACGCAAACAAGGCAAAAAGACTGTATAAATAAAATGATTAACAAAACAGACAAAAGAATAAGATTAAAGAAAAAGATAAGAACGAAGATTCACGGTACGGAAGCGCGTCCTCGTTTGACTGTTTTCCGTTCCAACAAATTTATTTATGCGCAAGTTATCAATGATATGGCTGGCAAGACTTTAGCGCAGGCGAGTGACGTCAAGATAACCAAAGGCACAAAAACAGAAAGAGCCAAGGAGGTTGGTGGAGCTATCGCGGCTTCTTGTCTTAAAGGCAAGATAAAGAAAGTTGTTTTTGACCGCAACGGATTTAAATACACCGGACGAATAAAATTAGTGGCTGATACCGCTCGAGCCGAGGGATTGGAATTTTAATCCCGAACGAAATCGCGGACGCATAAAATAAACAAAATTATGAAATTGATAAAATGTATTATAAATAATAAAAAGGAAAACGAAGCGTAA
>CAZXCD010000017.1:7887-9240 GCA_964638985.1 uncultured Candidatus Saccharibacteria bacterium | reverse complement strand
GGATTGGAGTTTTAAAATAGAAAATAAATTTTATGGAAAAACCAAAAGAAAACAATACAAGAGACAGAAAGAATAGCGGTCGCAGACCGGGCTCTTTCAACAGAGTAAAGCCTGAATTTGACCAAAAAATCTTAGACATTCGTCGTGTTACCCGTGTGGTGGCTGGCGGACGAAGATTTTCTTTCAGTGTCGCATTGATAGCGGGAGATAAAAAGGGCCGGGTTGGTTTGGGTCTGGGAAAGGCCGGAGACACTGCTCTAGCCATCAACAAGGCTTTAAGGAATGCGAAGAAAAATATGATAAAGCTCCACCTTACCAAAACTATGTCCATTCCGCACGAACTTTCTGCCAAGTTTTCAAGTTCTTACGTTGTCTTGATGCCCAATAAAGGGCGCGGACTGGTAGCGGGCTCAGTCGTTCGCGACATAGTCAAGCTTTCGGGGGTGAAAGACATAACAGGGAAAATTCTTTCCAATAGTAAAAATAAATTAAACAATGCCAAGGCTGTCATGGCTGCGTTATCTTCTGTCGCTTTGAAGCATGAAAAAGAGGTTCCCGAGAGCGTCGTCATTGATAATAAAGAGGTAGTAGTTCCGGTTGCAGAATAATTTTATGCAAATACATAATTTAAAAAGACAACATAAGAATAAAAAAGACAGACTAGTGGGTCGCGGAGGCAAGCATGCCAAGACGTCCGGCAGAGGAGGCAAGGGTCAGACAGCTCGTGCTGGTAACAAGCGCCGTCCGGAGCTTCGCGATATCATTAAGAAATTGCCGAAAAATCGCGGATATCAGTTTAAATCCATTCAAAAAGTTTTTGTTCTGGGCAAGGACAAACTTGTCTCTAAAGAAGAAAAGTTTTCGGAAATTCGCAAAAGACTGAACATCAAAGGGAAGAAGATTAGAATCAAATAGACTTTCTCCTCGCCCTAAAGTAGGGGGAGGTCGGGTAGGGGTAAAAAAGTTATGCAAAATTTTTGGAATAAATTAAAATTAATCTGGACAGACCAAGGCTTGCGCAAGAGAGTCCTGTTTGTTTTTTTTGCGCTCATAATATTCAGATTGCTTTCCGCTATTCCTATCCCGGGTATAGATACCGTGGCGCTTGAACGATTTTTGTCCAACAACCAATTCTTCGGCATCTTAAACATCTTTTCCGGAGGCGGACTTTCCAATCTTTCCATCATCATGCTCGGCGTGGGCCCTTACATCACTGGCTCCATCATCATGCAGCTCTTGACCATTATGGTTCCCGCTTTAAAAAAGATTTATCATGAAGAAGGGGAGGCAGGCAGGAAGAGATTTGCTCAATACGGCAGATTGCTTACGGTTCCTTTGGCAGCTATTCAAGGG
>CAZXCD010000017.1:4172-7877 GCA_964638985.1 uncultured Candidatus Saccharibacteria bacterium | reverse complement strand
TCAAGGGTTCAGTCTTTTATATATTCTTGAACAACAGAACATCATATTTAATCTGACTTCTTTTGATCGTATTGTGAACCTTATCATCATTATCGCGGGCTCAATTCTCATAATGTGGATTGGAGAGCTTGTATCAGAGTTTGGTATTGGCAACGGAGTTTCACTTATAATCTTTGCCGGTATCGTTTCTAGACTTCCTTCATGGGTAGGGGAGCAAATCTTTACTTTTGATATTTCCCAGATTCCTCTTTACCTTGTATTTGCTGTGATAGGTGTGGTTATTCTAGCGGGCATCGTGCTCGTCACCGAGGCAGAGCGTCCTATCCCCGTCACTTATGCGAAACGGGTTCGGGGGATGAAAATGTATGGCGGTGGCTCCACCTATCTGCCACTCCGAGTCAACCAAGCCGGAGTTATTCCGATAATTTTTGCGCTTTCTATTCTGCTTTTCCCTCAGATGATTGGCACATTCTTGTCTAGATATTCTAATGCCATTTTGGCAAAGATTTCTAGTATTTTGATGGCGTTTACTCAGACCAGCGTACTCTATGCGGTGCTGTATTTCGCTTTCGTATTTATATTTACTTACTTTTACACTGCCGTAACATTTGACCCTGAAGCGCTCTCCACTAACCTGCAGAAGAATGGCGCGTTTATTCCGGGAATTCGTCCGGGTCTTTCCACCTCTGAATACATTTCCAAAGTCTTAAGTCGCATCACCTTTTTGGGCGCTACATTCTTGGGGTTCATTGCGGTTTTGCCTCTCATTATGCAATTCATTACTGGCAATGCTTCTTTTGCCTTGGGTGGGACGTCCATCTTGATCGTCGTCTCTGTCGTTCTTGATTTAATCAAGAAAGTAGACGCGCAAATCTCAATGCGAGAGTATTAGTTTTATTCTTTCCACTTTTTATATTCGGTAACGATGATATTAACAACCTGCTCCAGATTGTTTTTGTCTGTATCAACTATTAAGTCAAATTGATTTTTATCGGTGTTGTTTATTTTATATAAATTCCAATATCTTTTTTGTTCGCTTTCAAAACGTTCCTGCATTTTTTTATACGCTTCCTCAACAGAAGAAATTTGTTCACTCTCCATTCTTAATTTATTTTCTTTGATACTGTTTAAAACTCTATCTTTTGCTATTTCTTGCGACAAATCCAGATATACTTTGAATGATTCCGGTATCCAATGATAGGCCGTTCGTGAATCAATAACAACTTTTTCTTTGTCCCGCATATCACGCAACTTCTGGTCTGTCATTTCGTCTATCTTGGGGTCTGTTTCTGCTCTTATATTTATTTCATTTATAGATAAACCAAGCTCCAGTCCAACTTGTCTAAAAAAATCACCCGAAGAAAAATGCTGAAAACCTAAAATTTCAGCTACTTTTTTAGCGGTGCTAGACTTTCCACTCCCTAGGCCTCCGCAAATAGTGATAATTTCTTTTTTCATGATTTATGGTATTATAGCACATATGCAACCGCAAACTTTTGTGTTTTTTGGGCAAGTTGGGTCCGGCAAGGGGACCCAGGTCAAGCTCCTGATGGATTTCTTGAATAGCAAAGATGGGCTAGGGTCTGTCTACGCCGGGACAGGGGATGGATTTAGAAAACTGATAGAATCCGGCAATTACACTGCGAGCTTGGTAAAGGAATATGTGCATGCTGGCGCGCTAGTGCCTGATTTCCTGACTGATGCTGTTTTTGTCAATATACTGATTTCTGATCTCTCTCTTGAGAAAAACTTGATTGCGGACGGATACCCGCGCACCGCCTCTCAAAGCATTGTGTTTGAGGAAATGATGAAATTTTTTAAGCGTGATGCGGTAAAAATAATATACATTGAGCTTTCCGAAGAAGAAGCAACGAAGAGAAATCTCTTGCGTGGTAGGCACGACGATACCAAAGAAGGGCTCACTAAGAGGTTTAACGAATACAAAAATAAAGTGGTTCCCGCTATGGATTATTTCAAAGACAAAGAGGGCTATGAGATTCATACGATAAACGGCGAACAGAGCATAGAAGACGTACACAAAGATATTATTAAAGCGCTAGGCTACTAATTATGGAAGAAACAATAATCATTTCGCTTGGTGGTTCGCTTATCGTGCCTGAGGAGATAGATACGGAATTCTTGAAAGAATTTAGGAATCTGATTCTTTCTTATGTTGCAAAAGGCAAAAGATTTGTGATAGATACGGGTGGGGGAAAAACCTGCAGAAAATATCAAAGTGTCGCGAGAGAAATCGTGGATGCTTCTAAGGAGGATTTGGATTGGATAGGTCTCACTGTCAATAATGTAAACGCGCAGCTGGTGCGGGTAATTTTCGGCAAGGATGCTTGTAAAAAAGTTTTTTATGATTTAAGGGAAGAGGAATTAAGAGAGAAAATACTTGAGTATCCGATAGTGATTGGGGGTGCGCTTGAGCCTGGACACAGTTCGGATTTTGATGCGGTTTTGGCTGCGAAAAACATTGGAGCAAAAAAGATAATTAACTTATCCAACACTGATTACGTGTATGATGCGGACCCGAAAATTAATCAGGATGCCAAAAAGATAGAACAAATTTCTTGGGCGGATTATCGTGCGCTTATCCCGAAAGAGTGGACGCATGCTGGCCTTAATTCCCCGTTTGATCCTATCGCCTCAAAGGCTGCCGAGGAAGCGGGGATAACTGTAATTATTATGAATGGTCAACCGATAGATAATTTAGCGAAATGTTTGGATGGGGAGAAATTTATGGGGACAGTGATTTCCTAATCTGTCGGGTGTTGGACACCCGACAAGGGTTAAATTTATGATAATCATAAAAACAAAAGAACAGATAGATATAATCCGCGAAGGGTGTAAAAACTTGGCAACCGTGCTTTATAAGGTGGGGGAGAAAGTCGCGCCCGGTATTTCTACGAAAGAATTGGATATATATGCCGAAGAATTAATCCGCGGAATGGGGGATATTCCCGCTTTTTTAAATTATCGTCCTGAAGGAGCTAGTACTCCTTTTCCGGCTTCTTTGTGTGTTTCTGTAAATGACGAGGTGGTGCACGGTATTCCAAATAAAAATAAAATTTTAAAAGAAGGGGACATCGTGTCCCTTGATTTGGGCACTAAACACAAAGGACTTTTTACCGACATGGCTATCACTGTGCCTGTGGGCAAAGTCAGTCCTGATAATTTGAAACTTATGCAAGTTACCGAACAAGCGCTTCGAGTAGGCATTGACGCCGCCAGGGTGGGGAACACGGTCGGGGATATAGGCTATGCGATAGAAAGCTATGTCCGCGCGCAAAAGGACTGTAAATACGGCATCGTGGAGGTTCTTGCTGGGCACGGCGTGGGCATAGCAATTCACGAAGATCCATTCATTCCAAATTTCGGTAAACAAGGCAAGGGAGAAAAGCTTGTATCGGGGATGGTTGTCGCCTTGGAGCCGATGCTTAATCTTGGCACTAAAAATGTGACCATAGATGACGACGATTGGACTTTCCGCACAAGAGACCGCAAAAACAGCGCGCACTTTGAACATACTATTTTAATTACAGAAGGTGAAGCAGAGATTTTAACTAAAGCCTAATTCTCTAGACATAATGTGCTAGGTCTTGCCTAGCACATAGGGTATAATACCCGAAGGGATTTCCTCGCGACTTGTCGCGAGTACCTTGTAGGAAAGTTTGAAAACCCTCGGTTTTCATTATTATT
>CAZXCD010000017.1:268-4162 GCA_964638985.1 uncultured Candidatus Saccharibacteria bacterium | reverse complement strand
CGTCGGCTTGCCGCGGGGTAATTGATTTAAGTTATGTCTATAAGAAAAATATCTTTTGCTGTGGGAGAATATTATCATCTATATAATCGTGGCAACAGTAAACAAAAGATATTTCATGATGCGCAAGATTATTGGCATTTTATTACTTTGCTTTATACTTGTAACGCAGAAAATAATTTTAGAAATTTTATTCTTAAAAGAAGTGAAGAAGATCCATATCTTTGGGAAAGGGGAGGACAGTTAGTGTATATAGGAGCTTACTGTTTAATGCCCAATCACTTCCATATTTTAATAAAGGAGAAAGAAAAAAATGGCATAAGTAAATTTATGCAGAAATTGTGTACAGCATATGTGATGTATTACAACAAAAAATACAAAAGAACTGGAGGACTTTTTGAAGGGAAATTTAAATCGGAACACTTGGATATTGATGTATATTTAAAATATATCTTTTCCTATATTCACCTCAATCCTGTGAAATTAATACAAAAAGATTGGAAAGAAGTCGGAATAAAAAATAAAAATGAAGTTTTGAAATATCTCGATGATTACAAATATTCAAGCTATTTTGATTATTTCGGTACAAAAAGGAAACAGAACTCAATTCTTAATAGTAATGCTTATCCTGGCTATTTCCCCTCAGTGGAAAAGTTTAAAAAGGAAATTTTAGAATGGATAAGCTATAAAGACGAAATTGTGCTAGGCAAGACCTAGCACAATACTTGCCAAATCACTTAAGGGGGGAGTATTATAAGTGTGCATGACCCCAAAAGAACAAGCAAAAAAGATAGAAGAAATATACAAAGAAGCGGCACAAAAGCTTAAAAAACTTGAATCTGAGCGTAAGGATATTGTTCGTAATTATATTAAAGAGTTAGAGAGTAAAAAAGTTGATGCGATTCGGGCATCGCTTGGATTATAAGATAAGTATAATGATTTTATGGATAGCGAGAAAGATTTTCTTAAACGAGATTTAGGTAATGCAGAAAGTAAAGAAGAAATTGAAAAACTGATTGATGATGCAGAGACAATGGGACATGATGACATTGTAGAAATGGCCAAAGAAAAGCTTGCAGCTGTTCTTGCACAAGCTCAAATGGCTGAAACCACACCTCCAGCACAAATTTCACAGGTTGAAAGTATGGGTGGTTCTGTTGATGAAGTTCAAGGAAGAACAAAAGAAGTTGATGTAGAAATTGATACGGTAAAAGCAGAGACAGAACAAAAGATTGGCGAAGTTTCAGGAGGGGAAAAAGTAGACGATAATCAAAACGAAAAATTAAATGGTGAGACTCAAGAAGAAAAAGAAATTGTACCTCCAAAAACAGATAAAGAAAAAGAAGATGATTGGTGGGCAGGGCGGAAAGTTGTTAAAGAAAAAAGAAGACAGTTGGAGTCGGAACGCAAAGAATGGGAACGTCAAGCAAGCGAACGGATAAAACAAAGACAACAAGACTTAGATAAAAATGGGGATATCCTAGATCGTAACAAGGCAAGAGACGAGTTGTATATACAAGAGGTAGTAAGCCCAATATTACAGCAACTAAGAGATGATGGTAAATGGGTGGAATATTTTCAATTACGCAGGGACCTTGTGGGGGGAGAATCAAATTTAACTTTTAATCCAGAAGAACTTGCAAAGCTAAGAACTTATATGACTGCAGATGGAAATGCTGATTTAGATGAAAGTCTTCGTGTTTTTGCTAAAAAAATAAAAGATTCGTATAAAAACAGGAGAGACCAATATGCGACCCTAAAAGAATTTATTGAAAGTGGTTCTTCGGGATATGATATGATTGCGGCAAAAAACTCACTTCGTTTTACTGAAGATTTGTAGGATCTGGATCTTTGGTGTATTAATTTTTTGCTTTCGGGTATTGGATATCTGAGTTCCCAGTGAAAATTCATGCTGTTATTAAAATCAGTACGTAACTAATTACGTAATTAAATAGGGTAGTGAGATTTCTCTACTTCCTCATAAATACTTTTATGGCAGTACAAAAATTAAAAAATAAAAACGTACGGAAGATTACCAAAGTGGGAGGGAAGTCTTTGGCTGTAACTTTACCCAAGGAAATGATTTCTAGTCTTGGCTGGAAAGAAAAACAGAAAGTAACAGTTAAAAAAGTGCGGGGAGGACTCCTAATCAAAGATTGGCGAAAGTAGGTATTTACCCCTCTCTATAATTTAGTTATGGAGAGGGGAAAGGCCTGCCTGCCGGCAGGCAGGGGGGAGGGGTTTTATGAAGCCCCTGATAAGGGGGTTTGGGGGGTTGTATTCGTATTTATTTCCTCCCCTCCTTTTGGAGGAGGGGCTGGGGTGGTGTATAATTAACAGGATGGAAGGATCATTTTTTAAGGAAATGCCAAAGTTTAAGACTCCAGAGGAGGAGCTTGATTTTTTGCGTGCTCATGTCGCCAAACGCGAAGAGGAACTTATCGGTTTAGGACACATTGAACACACGAAAGAAAACGCGATAGGGGGTGTGATTGGCGAATACAAAAATATCCCAGCCGAAAAGGTTGTACACGAGAGTAATATTATCAATAGAAAAGAAGCTGAAGGTATTGTGCTTCAGCTAAAACCCGAATCTCACGACAGTATCATGGAAGAGCTTTTGGGTATTGTTATTACCAAAGGAGTGCGCAATGCTCTTTCTGTGATGGAAGCGATGGGTAGCCCGCACATTGATGATGATTTTCACAGGATTCTTATTCAATATTTAAAAACAGGGCAAGTGAATATCGATATAAAAGAAGGCACACCTTTCTACAAAGCTCTCAATATGACACTTTTTGAAATTACTCTTCCACCGCCACAGGATGAAGCGGATAAGTCAAAAGGTTTCAAAGAGTTTATCGGTGCTATGGAACAGTTTTATGCAGGCATGCAATCCATCGGAGAAGGTAAATATAATGAGAAAGAAAATTATTTTACACTTGAAGTGGCCCTTGGTAATCAAAATGATGAAGTCGTAGTGTACGCTGCTATTCCAAACAAACATCTGACACTTTTTGAAAAGCAAATTTTGGCTTTTTATCATGATGCAAAAATTCTTAGTGTAGCAGATGATTATAATATTTTTAATGAAAAGGGTAGCTCTGTTGGTGCTTATGCTTCTTTCACACAGCGTGCCGTGATGCCGATAAAGACTTATGAAAATATAGAGCATGATCCGATGAATCCGATTTTGAATGTCTTTTCTAAGTTGAAAACTTCTGGTGAGGGTGCAGCTATTCAGCTTGTGATAGCTCCAGCTGGAGATAAATTCATAAATGAATTTCATAAAATTTTAGATGATGTGAAAAGCGGTACATCTGTAAAACACGCAGATGATAATTTTTACAAATTTAATAAAGCATTTCTGAAAGCTGGTAAGGATCTTTTATTTGGACATAAAGAAAAAAAGACAGAAGAAAATAAAGAAAAGTATATGAAAGGCAGGCGTGCGGTAGATGAGGGTGCTGTGGAAAAAATAGGCAATAAGGTAAAAAGCTCCATCATGAAAGCAAATATTCGCGTGATAGCCTCAGGGGAGAGCAAGGAGCGGGCAGAGGCAATATTGAGAGAGATAGAATCTTCCTTTAATCAATTTTCTGAAGCAGCTAGCAACTCTTTTGTTTTTGAACAAATGGGGGGGAGTGATTTGAAAAAACTTTTTCATGATTTTTCTTTTCGTACATTTTCACATGACAAAATATTGCCAATGAATTTAAAGGAGCTTTCTTCTGTATTTCATTTTCCAGTTGGTATCGGTAGCCAGCCACAGCTCAAAGAAGCAAAAGCTGGCATCGCTCCCGCACCAATTGAAATGGGGAAGGAGGGGATAGTACTTGGAGTAAACAGCTATAGAGGTAAAGATACAGAGATACACATGGCCCGCGAAGACCGCAT
>CAZXCD010000017.1:0-258 GCA_964638985.1 uncultured Candidatus Saccharibacteria bacterium | reverse complement strand
ACAGGTAAGGCGAACATTATGCTCAATATGATTACTCAGGATATTAGAAATGGAGATGGGTGCTGTTATATTGATCCGCACGGCACAGACATTCAGACTATACTCTCACGTATTCCAAAAGAGCGTATTGATGATGTGATTTATTTTGATCCAGCTTATACGGCGCGTCCGATGGGGCTCAACATGCTCGAATATGATCCAAAATATCCAGAGCAGAAAACTTTTGTAGTAAATGAAATGATGGGAATTTTCAATAAA
>CAZXCD010000016.1:0-13545 GCA_964638985.1 uncultured Candidatus Saccharibacteria bacterium | reverse complement strand
ACGTACTTCTGTAGTTGGACCAGCATTACGAAGAGCTAAATCAAAAATTTCTAAAGGATTTGGATTGCCTGTTTTTTCTTTTATTGTATCAAAAGCGGCATATATAACTTTTCGTGCAGTTTCTTTCTTCCCAGACCACATGACATAGTTAATAAACTTCTCTAATTTTTGAGAATTGTAGATAAAGTCTGGTTCTACTATATTTATATTTTTAACTTTTCTTCTCATATTTTTTTTACTTTATAACTTTATGAACTTTATAACTTTCTACTTTTTCGCGTCTTTTCTAGGTTTCTTGTTTCCGTAGAGTGATCGTCCTTGTCGGCGCTTTTCCACTCCCTGAGTATCAAGTACTCCGCGAACAATGTGATATCTTACTCCGATCAAATCTTTCACACGTCCCCCGCGTAGCATTACCACAGAGTGTTCTTGAAGATTGTGTCCTTCGCCGGGAATATAAGCTGTCACTTCCATGCCGTTGGTCAAACGAACACGAGCAATCTTTCGGAGAGCAGAGTTTGGTTTCTTTGGAGTGGTGGTGGAAACTTTAACACAAACGCCTCTTTTGAAGGGCGCTGGGAAAAATACTGGTCTGTTTTTAAGGACATTAAATCCACGCGCAAGAGCCACCGTTTTGTGCTTGGAGTGCATTTTTGTTCTATTTTTCTTAATTAATTGGTTTATTGTTGGCATGATTGATTTTTAATGAACGTAGTGAGTATAAAAATCTTCACCCTGTTAAATAAAATCTTTAGATTTTACCTTTTGTGAAACAAAAGCTATTTAATAGGGTTTAAAAAACTATATTCACAAAGCTCATTAGTTTTTAAAACAAAATAGCCCCATAAGGACTATGCAAACAATATACTATTTAAATAATTAAAATGCAAGACCTGTAGTTAAATGAAAGAGAAAAGTCAATATTGGATATAAATAATCAGAAAAGAAAACAATAAAAACGAGTAGTAGAATTAATGAGTATTGCTCGTAAGCTAAAATAAACGAAAATGCAGATTCTGGTAAAAAGGAAAAAAGTATCTTGGACCCGTCAAGAGGCGGGATAGGAACTAAGTTAAAAATACCCAAAGCTAAATTTACAATGACAATTGCTGAAGTTATAAAATAGAAACTAGATGGTAATGCCAAAGAAGAGGTCATACGAATAATAAGCCCAAACACGACAGCAATAAAAAAATTCGCGAGAACTCCAGCAGAAGCAACAGCTATTGTCCCCCATTTTTTATCTCTTAAATTATTTGGATTGTAAGGCACTGGCTTTGCCCAACCAAATAAAAAACCAGCGTGAGTAAATATCAGAACAGCAGGTAAAAGTATCGAACCAAACAAATCTAAATGACTTAATGGATTTAGGGTCAATCGTCCTGCATTTCTCGCAGTATCATCACCAAAATATTCCGCCATGAAACCATGCGAAATTTCATGAATCACAATAGACATGATAAGTATAGCTATATAAAAAATGGCATTGGTTGCGTCCATATAAATTCTATGATAGCATGGACGAGATGAAAAAAATATGTGCAATAACTAAAAAGGGCTCAATCGTCGGAGGCGGATATTCAAACAGAACCCGTGCCACTAAATTTAACCCTACTGGTAAGAAGAGAAAATACCCAAATCTTCAAAAGAAGAGACTTTTTGTTCCCGAATTAAATAAATCAATCAATATTGAAATCTCCACTCGTGGCATGCGCACAATGAAAAAAAGAGGCACCTACGCCACTCTCCTTAAGGCTGGATTAATAAATACAAAATAAACATACACAAAAAACCACTATATATAGTGGTTTTTTTTATAATTCTATATTTACGCCATGGCTGATATTTTTAAATTGTATGGTTTTGCGAGTTTAAAAGTTTTGAACTTGTCCCCTATTTTTATTTCTGCTAAATATTCTAGAAAATCTTTAGGTAATGGTGATGGACCCACCCAAACACTTTTTTGAATCATCACATATCCAAATTTAATTAAATTTCTACGAAACCAATCCCGCTCTTTTTTTAAATCATGTGGAATGTCATACATGACAATTAAGTTTTTGGGTGCATCCTCTGAAAAAGAAGATTTAAAGGAAACATAATACAAACCCCGAACTCTATTTTTGGTTTTTTTGATGTAATACTTTTTCTCGACTGGTAAACCAAATAAATTTACATGCGCACCTTTGTATCTAGCCATACACTAATTATACCCCAAACTTAAATATACGCCATGGCGTATATTTATATTATCTAGCGAACAGTCCCTATCTTTTTATCATTTATGCCGGGACGAAGGTAATAGCATTCCCCTTCTTGCCACTACGGCCAGTACGGCCGATGCGGTGTACGTAGGTATCGTATGTTTGCGGCACATCGTAGTTGATGACGTGGGTAACGTCTGGAATGTCCAATCCACGAGCAGCCACGTCGGTAGCAATCAATATATTTATTTGATCTTTTTTAAATGAATCTAATACACGAATACGCTCACGACTCCTTTTGTCACCATGAATACATCCTACTTTAAATCCCATATGCGCTATTTCTTTGGTGAGAGTATCTACACTGTGTTTCATTTCACGAAATATTAGAACTTTATCTGAGCCATCTGCTTTTAAGACTTCATGGAGTTTTTCTAATTGTTCATCTTTACCTCTATATCTGACGACATCTTGATCAATATTTTTTGCTGTCTCACCTGAAATTACAGAAATGAAAACAGGATTTACTAAATAAAGTTCTGTTAATTTTTTAATATCAGGAGAAAGTGTTGCTGAGAAGAAAAGTGTCTGACGACCTTCTTTGGGAGTTTTGCCGATTATATAAACCATATCATCTCTGAAGCCCATATCTAGCATTCTATCTGCTTCATCGAGCACGACAGAGTGACAAGTAGAAAGATCTAAAACTTTTTTATCTATCAAATCTCTTATGCGTCCTGGAGTACCAATTACAAATGAAACTCCCATTTTAATTTCTCGAATTTGTTTCATTATTGGCAAACCTCCGACACAACCGGCAGAAAACATTCCAAAACCAAAAGCAAGATTTTTAAAATCAGCCTCTATTTGAAGTGCGAGCTCACGAGTCGGCGCCATGATAAGCACTGTCTCTCTTTTATTTTGTCCTTTTGTTTTAGCAATTTTTTCTATAAGAGGAAGCAGAAATGCCGCAGTCTTACCTGTACCAGTATTTGCCATACCAAAGACATCACGCCCTTCCATCACAGACAAAATAGCTTGGTCTTGAATTGGTCTAGGGTTTGTATAACCTGCTCTTTCAATATTTTTATGAAGTTGTGGGTTAAATGGAAAATCTGCAAAACTATGTTTTGATACATAAGCTTTTTCTTCTACTTGTGTTCCTTTTTTAATAAAACGAGAAAAATCTATTCGCTCACCGCGAGATCTTTTATTACTACCTCCCCCTCTTTTAAAGGAAGGTCTGGAATTATTAAATTTTCTTGCCGCACTAAAACTTGGCCTCCCGCCTGAAGAATGGCGAGCAGGTGTTTTAAACGCAGAAGTATGGCTTCCAAATTTCTTCGGATGAGCCGTTTGGCGTGTATACATAATTGGGTCACCCCCAATATGCAAAAGAAATGCAAGAAGTGAGAATGATACATAAAGTATAGCATTCTGCCACCTAATTGTCAAACTGATGACCGATTATGTTGTTTGGATCTTTTTTATTAAAAAGTATTTCACTTCCCTCAAGCAGATAAACTTCTTTAATTCCAGCTGAAATCATTGCGTTCCAACAATCTTTACAACACCACCAGTGCCCCCACATATACAAATCAGCCCCTGACACATCTTGCTCGTTATCCTGTGCATTTTTAATCGCCTGAGACTCCCCATGATTCTTGGGATGACATCCTTCACATAGCTCATATCCCTGTCCAGTCGGAATATGTTGTTTTACACGTTCACACTCGTGGGTTTCGTGATATGAACTACCATTTGCTCCCCTACCAATTATTTTTCCATCTTTTACAACCAAACTAGCGTTTGGCATTTCTTTGTCCAGAGAATGAATACGAGCGTGTTCTTTTGCTTCTATCATATAAAGATTGGACATCGGCACGTACAAAATTGTCCTGCCTTCGGGAACATAAGGAACTTCAATTTTTGGTTTAGGTTGTTGGCTTTCCATAAAATTTATATTTAATATATAATACACTATATGCGATCTTATTTAGACATAGTAAAGAAAGTTTTAAAGGAAGGCAAGAAGGTTCCCACTAGACAAGGACCAGAAGCATATACAATAGCTGGGGCAATCTTTGAACACGAAATGTCAGATGGTTTTCCACTGTTAACAACAAAAAAAGTTCCTTTACGTTTAATTGCAACAGAAATAGAATGTTTTATTAATGGTATTACAGATAAAAAATGGTTACAGGACAGAAATAGTCATATATGGGACGAATGGGCTTCCCCAATAAAAGCTCCTTATGGACGTGATGCAGAATCTAAAAAAAGAATGCTTGAGGAACGAGATCTTGGACCAATCTATGGATTTCAGTGGAGACATTTTAATGCTCCATATAAGGGTTATGATGCAGATTATACTGGACAAGGAATTGACCAATTAAAAAAAATTGTTGAAACTTTAAAAACAAACCCAAGAGACAGACGCATGATTGTAAATGCATGGAATCCAGCCCAGCTTGATGAAATGGCTTTGCCTCCTTGCTATTATGGATTTCAAGTTACAGTCCTAGATGGGAAACTAAACTTAATGTGGAATGAACGCTCTGTTGATACCATGCTCGGACTCCCTTTTGATATAGCGTGCCATGGATTATTATTACACCTACTCGCCAAAGAAGCTGGATTAGAGGAAGGAAAGTTAGTAGGATTTTTGGGTGACGTTCATCTCTTTGAGAATCACATTGAAGGTGCAAAAGAACAACTCTCTAGGGATCCCCAAAAATATCCTTTATCCAAAATTGAAACAGAAAATTGGAAATCCATTTTTGAATGGAAACTGGGAGATACAAAGGTGCTTGATTATCAGAGTTACGATAAAATCCCATTTGAGATAGCAATATAAAACCATGATTTCACTAATTGCCGCAATTGGTAAAAATAATGAATTAGGAAAAAAGAATGCTCTTCTTTGGAATTTACCGGCGGATATGAAACATTTTAGAGAGACCACTTCCGGATATACGGTAATTATGGGTCAAAAAACTTTTGAATCCATCGGCCGTCCACTCCCAAATCGTAGAAATATTGTTTTAACACAAGATAAAAATTTCAAACAAGAAGGAG
The DNA here is from genome assembly GCA_964638985.1 of uncultured Candidatus Saccharibacteria bacterium. Classification (GTDB taxonomy): domain Bacteria; phylum Patescibacteriota; class Minisyncoccia; order Phycocordibacterales; family UBA9973; genus UBA9973. The sequence continues at coordinate 8,263 of CAZXCD010000016.1, read as the reverse complement.
TAGAAATAGTTTATTCCCCAGAAGAAGCAGAGACTTTATTAGATAAAGATACTGAAAATTTTGTAATTGGCGGAGGAATGATTTATAAATTATTTATAGATAAAGCAGACAAACTTTATATCACGCACGTAGATGCGGAATTTTCGGATGCGGATACATTTTTCCCAGAGATTATCCCTGTCGTTTGGAATGAGACATCGCACGAAGAACACACAAAGGATTCAGAGAACCCCTTTGACTACACTTTTTCAATTTACGAAAAATTTTTCTAAGGATCCTCGTCAGTTTTAATACGAATAAAAACGTCCTTCCCCTCCGGAGACTTTTCTTTTTTATATTTTCTATTTTTATTTATTTCAATTTTCCTTACCAATTCTTTTTCCAAATCAAAACCCATAGTCTCACACATTCCGAGAATAAAGATCGTAACATCGGCAAACTCCTCCGCCACTCCGGGTTCATTGGTGTTATGTTTTTTAAATGCTTCGGAAAGCTCCTCATGCGCCCGACAAAATTCATAGGCAACGTCGAGGGCAGCATCTCTGGTGGTAAAACCATGCCTAATCTTATTTTCCATCACTTCCTTTTGTAATTCTTTAAGGTCTACCATTTCTTTAATATACTCCTAAAAATAGGCAAATACAAATCTTCTTTTGGGTCTATCAAGAGCTCTTTCTTGTCTATTTTCTCTGTAAATACAACAGGGGCATCGCTGATTAGCGCGAGTGGCTGTTGTTCCTTCCCCTCCCCCATACAAAGCACCGCGGAGGTCGCCAAGCTGTCGGCGACATCCGTACGAGACATTTTTAACATCCTGCCGAAAATATCCGGCGTATTGCGATAGTCACGAACACCCTTAAATCCAGCATAGCCAAGCGCCACGCCGACAACTCCCGCGCGCAGGGGGAAAACTCTACTGTCGGTAATAAGCACACCCAGTTTTTTAACTTTAAATATTTTTTTTAATTTTTTTCTAATTAAGTCCGCAGACCAAAAACTGTTTTTGGGTAAAAGAATTATTTTTCCACCAGCGTTGGATTCGTCCACCCCGGCGTTGGCCATTACCATACCGTCTTTAATAGTTAGCCATGTGTATTTAGTTTTAATTGCAAAATAACTCTCTTCTTTTATAAGTTTAATTTTTTGATTTTTTGATTTACACTCCACCACCCTGCCTTCAGACAGAGCCACAATTTTAGAAGTAATAACAAGAACGGAATCCTCTGGAATTTTTTTCACATACTGGAGAATAAACTTAAGCAGATTTTCATTCTCCTGGAATATTCTAGTTTTGATTGTTTTGACTTGCATTAGTATTATTTCCACCCCTTAATAGATAAATCCCTAGATACGAAAGAGGGGTATATAAAAATCCCATAAAAACTTTATAAATCCACCAAGGAATGATAATCAATAAAATTGTTTTCATGGGTAAAACGCCCAGATAAGCGATAAGCATAAAGACAGTGGAATCAAGCAATTGAGACCATAAATTGGAAAGGTTTGAGCGCAACCAAAATAATTTCTCACCCGTGTATTTTTTAAGAAAGAAAAAAGAAATAACATCCTGATATTCACCTATAGCGTAAGCTACCAGCGAAGCAATAGAAAAACGTACCGAAATACCAAAAATTAAATTATACCCATCCTTGGCCCATAGACCACTTTGGGCCCAAGGCAGAATCATTGAGATAAAAGAATAGAATAAAAAAATAAAAATACTTAGAATTCCAGCTAGAACAAAATTTTTCGCCATTTTCTTGCCATAAACTTCTCCGATTATGTCGGTCATTATGAAAACCAATGGAAAAGAAAAAACCGCCACTGAAAGATGGGTACCGAAAAGGAAAGGCATTAATTTTATTCCTAGAGTATTGGCAGCAAAAAGAGAAGTCACATAAAGAGTTAAACAAACGAGAATTTTTTTATAATCTTTCTCAGAAAGTTGTTGCATGTTTTTTAATACTCTTATTTAACTTCAACCCACACATATTTTTCTGCTGAAAAATTGCCTGGGCACGCCTCGCCCCGTCGGGCTCCGGCCGATAGAAGTAAATTATTTTACTTCTATCCCCATACTTCGAGCAGAACCAGCGACGATGTTGATTGCACCTTCGTCATCCTTTGCATTCAAATCTGCGCGTTTCTTGTTGGCTATCTCCAGAGCTTGAGCGCGGGTTATTTTCCCTACCTTAGTGGTGGTATTCTTGCCTGAGCCTTTCTCTACTCCGGCTGCTTTCAAAATAAGGCCTGTGACGGGCGGAGTCTTTACAACGAAATCATAAGTACGGTCTTCATAGACAGTAATTGAAACTCCGACTTTGTCCCCTGCCATTTTTGCTGTAGCTGCGTTGAACTTAGTAACGAAATCCCCGATGTTGATACCTGCTTGTCCGAGCGCAGGACCTAAAGGCGGCGCCGGGGTTGCTTTAGCAGCTTGAATTTGTAGTTTTATTTTTTTGGTTATCTTTTTTGCCATGTGAATCTATAGATTATATTAAATTTTCTTAATTTGCAAGAAATCCAATTCTACCGGGGTTTCGCGACCGAACATTGAAACTAGCACCTTAACCTTTCCTCTATCCTGATCAATTGAACTTACTTTGCCTTCAAGATCTTTAAACGGACCATCGTTGATGCGAACAGTCTCACCCACCACCATGTCTATATTGTGTTTAGCGGTACCTGCATCCATTTTCTTAAACAAGAAATCCACTTCTTCTTTTTTTAATGGAACAGGGTTCACTCCTGCGCCGACGAAACCTGTCACCCGAGGAGTATTTCTCACCACGTACCAAGAATCGTCAGTCACAATCATATCCACCAACACGTAACCGGGATAAATTTTTTCTTCCACTTCCACACGCTTACCGGCTTTAATTTTTATTTTCTTTTCAATGGGAACAATGACATTGAAAATTTTGTCATTCATGCCGAGTGAATCAATGCGTTGTTTCAAATTACGCAGAACCACGTTCTCGTATCCGGCGTAAGTGTGTATGGCATACCAATTTCTAGCTCCTTCTGTTTCTTGCTTTGACATATAATTTAAATAGCAATTACTTTCTGCAACCAGGAAGAAAAGATGAAGTCAAAAATACCCAGGTAATACGCTATGACAACGGACAGAATAATGACTATCAGAGTATAGTAGAAAGTCTGGCTTTTGGACGGCCAAATTACGTGTTTTAATTCTGCTTTTGTGTCTTTAAAATATTCGGTAATTTTTGACATATCTTTTTTAAAAATCTTATAAAAAAGCCCCCGAAAGGGCTCCTTTAATAGTACTCTTTTTTTATAGAATAGTCAACTTTTTGCTTCTAGTTTTTGAACCCTTCTCACTAGGGATAGAAAGTCATCATAGTCAACTTTTTTCTTTAAATCGCTTTTTATGATGGAAAGATCTTCTTTAACTACTACCATATCTGACTTTAGGGTTGAAACATCCGTCTTTAAAACAGAAACATCTTCCATTAAAACACCTATCATTTCTGTATGCGAATCTAATTTTTTTGTATGTCCACTTAAGATTTTAGTGTGTTCATCTAAAACTTTTGTAATATTATCTATTTTTCGGTCAGTAACAACAGAATTTTCTCTAATTACCTTTAGAGTTTCGCCATGCACTTCATTAAGTGCACCTAAATAACGATTCATCTCCGTAGCAGAATAATGAACATTTTCATTAAATTTTGGTTTTACCTTTTTTGCCACTTTTTTCATATTTGTATTTTACCAAATCCAAAAAATATAGCAACAAGTACAATAAACAAAGTTAAGCAAGAACGGTTCTTGCTTATTTTGCTTAAAAAGAAGTACAGGCTTTACCTTATTTCGTAAGTAATTGTAACGTTGGAGGTAATTTTATTTTCTCCTGTTGGAAGTTCAGGGGTTGGAGTCGGAGCGCTCACAACACTATCCATCATACCCTTGGTGGCATATGCCATAGGATAATATCCATTTCCATTCTCAGAAAAACTTACAATGCGAACCAGGCGCACACCCAAATCTTTGGACAAAGTTTTAGCCTTTGCTTTAGCTTCGTCTATCGCCATTTTGCGCGCTTCTGCTTTTAATTCGTCTTCATTTTCAACTGAAAAATTAGGACCGGTTATTTCAGAAATTCCTACCACTCCTACGCCCTTCACAATTTCACCAACCTTGGCTAGGTCGTGAATTTTTACTGAAACGTATTCGGAAACCTCATAGCCTATTATCTTGGGTGTGTCCTGCCTGCAAGGCATCATACTGCCATAGTAGCAAGGTGTACCGTAATCATATTTCGGATAAGAGCTGTAGCTCTCTGTCTTTATATCCTTTTTTGCAATTTCACTTTTATCTAGGAAATCCAATACTGCAGTTTCTTTAGTTGTAACTTTAGTCTGCGCATCTTTCATTTCCTTTGAAGTTTCACGGATAGTAAAACTGACGGTAGCCAAGTCAGGGCTCGCCATCACTTCTCCCTTGCCGTCAAAACTGATGACATTGGAAGCGGAAGTTCCCCCTCCGATATATCTATAATTCTTCATCTCAGAAACAGTCATTACCGCAAAGTAAACAGACAAAAGGATTAAAAGCACCACAACTATCTTTACTAATCTTGATTTTTCGTTTGTTGTTATTTCCATACAAATATTCTTTATTTATTAATTGCTAATAATTCTACTTCAAAAGTTAATGTGGAATTCCCCGGGATAGGACCATAATCATTCGGACCATAAGCCTTACTTGGTGGAATAACTAGGGTCTTTTTTTCTCCAACCTTCATTCCAACTATCCCTTCATCCCAACCAGCAATCACTTGCCCGGCGCCCAATGTAAACGTAAAAGGTTCTACGTGTTGAAATTTTGGATCAACATTAGAATCAAAAACCGTGCCATCTTGCAGACGACCGGTATAATTCATCGCGACGATGTCCCCCGCCTTGGCTGTTTCTCCCGAAGAAACCTCCTGGTTCGCATTGTTGCCCTCATTTTCTGTTGCCATATTTGCTTTATTATTTACGCTGATAAAAATGACCCCTCCTATTAATATTAAACACACAATCACTGCCAAAATTATATTCATCTCTTTTTTATTTTCCATCTCCTAATTATAGACTATATACTTTTTTAAACAATATTGACTTCCGGCGTTATCGTTAGGTTAAATTTTTCTTTTACTGATTCTATAATCTTGTTTGCTAATTCTATTATTTCAGAACCGGTTGCCCCTCCATAATTTACCAGAACTAACGCTTGTTTTTCGTGCACCCCCACATTGTCTATCCTATAACCTTTCCAGCTTGCCCCGTTTGCGGGGCCGCACTGCTCAATCAGCCACCCGGCCGGAATTTTAATCACCTCGTCTTCTTCAAAGAAAGGAACTTCTTTATATGTATCCTGTAATTTCTCCAATTGTTCTCTATTTATAAAAACATTTTTAAAAAAGCTCCCCGCATTGCCTATAATCTTCGGGTCCGGTAATTTACTACGACGAATAGACGCTACGGCATCGCTGATATTTTTAGGATTGTGAATTTCTATTGCGTTTGTTTCTAAATATTCTTTCAGGATTTTATAACTGATATTTTTCTTCTCTATTTTGCTTAATTTTAAAGTGGTAGCTGAAATAAAATATTTATTTTTTAATTCATTTTTAAAAACACTATCTCGGTAGCCTAATTTGCATTCTGCTTGGCTAAAAACCTTTTTCAGTCCTGTTTCAATTTCAAAAGCTTCAACATTTAAAAGTGTATCTTTCAGCTCAGCGCCGTATGCGCCGATATTCTGCATTGGGGCCGCACCGACCGTTCCCGGGATAAGGGATAAATTTTCAATACCCCAATACCCATGATTTACCGTAAACATTACAAGATCGTGCCAAATCTCCCCGCCGAGCGCCCTCACCATAACAATTTCAGAATCTTCTTCTTTGATTTCTATCCCCTTCAGCTTGTTTAAGATGACTATCCCGTCAAAATCTTTGGTAAACAGGATGTTGCTTCCTCCGCCCAGAAAGAATTTTTTATTTTTTACAAAAACAGGATTGGCAAAAAGCTCTCGGAGCTCTTCCTCGTTATTCACTTCCACGAAAAATTTCGCTTTGGCCGCAATGCCAAAAGTATTCAGTTTGGATAAATTAAAATTTGATTCTATGTGCATTTAATTTTTAACCTAAAATTTCCTTCTCCAGTCTCTTTTCTATTTCTTCCTCGCTGACTGGACGAAGCATCTGATGCAATTCCGGGTCCTGCGACAAGTCTATCCCCTCCTTGGCCAAGAGCAAGGCCATCATTTTCACCAATTTTGTAACTTCTTTTTCCGAAATGAGATTCAGTTGCAAATCCGTTTCTTCCCTCAGATCATCTATCTTGGCTGTGCGATTCTGGGAGATAAGGACAAAAACCGAAAGAATAATCGCCTCCAGCGATACGATGGTGGTGAGAAGCACAAAAGGAAAGGGGTCAAATATTGGAATCCATTTGATTTGGCCGGTATTAATAAATATCCAGGCTATAAACAAGCCCGCGTTTGACAGTAAAAAACCGCTACTGCCAAATCTTGCGGTCATCCAATCTGCCGTTTTTTCCATCAGAGTTCTTCTCGCGTCAGCTTTCGCTTTAATACTGCGAAACACCCTCTTTCTGGCTTCTTCGTTTTCACCAAACAATGCTTTTAAAAATGAAACGTGATTTTGTGACATATGTTTCTATTATACTACTCCCTAAGTATACTGACACTTCCATCTTTCGGCAATCAAATTTTACATATATCAGCGATAGCGTATATATGTCACTAGTGACTTCCCTAATGATTTCCCTGCAATTTTTGTTGAAGTTCATAACCATTCCCATGTTTCAGTATTCCTAAATAAGATTGAATAGCCTCTTCTTTCGGATTGTTTTTTAGTTTCTTCAACATCCTCCTCTTTGTACTCGTTCTCAAAACTCTATGTTTGGGAAAAGATACCCATCCCAGAAAATCCACTCCAGAAGCAATGGTTTTAATATAAACCTTACCCGGATGCATATTTAGTTTTAATTTGTTTTCTAGATAGTCTCTCATATATGAGAGGTTAAGCAGAAGCTCATTTTTGTCTTTCGCAAGAATTACAAAATCATCTGCATAACGTATGTAATATTTAACTTTCAATTCCCTTTTTACAAACTGGTCAAATTCATTCATATAGATATTTACTAGGAGTTGAGAGGTTAAATTTCCCAGAGGAAGTCCTTTAAAAATATCAGCCATGGCGTATATTGAGTTGAAGCTGTCTATTACTCGCCCAAGTAACCAGAGCACGTCTTTGTCTCTTATATGCTTCTCTAAAATCTCTTTCAGCGTATTGTGGTCAATATTTGCAAAGAATTTTCTGATATCACACTTCAGCACCCAACAAGTTTTTGTATTGTTTTCTGAAACTATTCTATAAAAATCACGGAATCTGTTTGTCGCCCTATGTGTCCCCCTCTCTATTCTGCAGGAATATGAGTCGTGGATAAATTTGGAGTCAAAATATTCATAAAGCTCTTGATATATTAAGTGGTGCAATAATCTGTCTCGGACTGTCGCTTTGTGAATTTGCCTTGGTTTAGGGTCTGAGATATTAAATGCGTGATATTCGCCATGCTTGTATGTTTTATTCTTTAAGTCAACATATAAATTAAAAATATTATCCATCAGTTTAGCTTGAAACAAAATCACATCTTTCTTCTTTTTCTTGTCACGTAAAAATTCCTGCCAAGCTTTGAGCAGTTTTTCTGTGGTTATGATATTATCGTATGTATGAATAAATTGTTTCATATTTCTGGGACCCCCCCCCGCAGCGCCAGGAGCGCTTTTGAAAGCAAAAACCGCCTACTCTTTTTGGTTTAAAATATATAATGATTTTCCAAAGGCACATCGTTACACCTTGGGTGGAAAAATAGAAGATTATTTTCTTGGACTTTTAGAAAACATTTTTATCTCTATCTATCTACCACCAGAAACAAAAGTACCTCGTCTTACTATAGCAATTTCCAAACTTGATGGTGTTAAATTCTTTTTACAAATAGCTTGGGAAAATAAGTGCATTCAAGATGATAAATATTCTGCACTCTCTCTACACCTACAAGAAATCGGACGGATGCTTGGTGGCTGGAGAAAAGGTTTGGAAAAGAAAACTCCCCCAAATAAATGAAGGAGAAAAACAATAGTTTCGAGAGAACACCTGATTGCCAGCGTTCCAGCTGTTCGGGTTTGAGACCTCGTTCGCGTTGACGTTCCAGCCGTCGTCGTTCCA
>CAZXCD010000015.1:0-18985 GCA_964638985.1 uncultured Candidatus Saccharibacteria bacterium | reverse complement strand
GTTTGATTTTATCGGTGTCAATCCAGAAAATTGAATTGGAATACAGGTTGGACATAAGTGTATTTTAGCACAAAGATTTTTTTTAAGATAATTGATTTTGGGCATAATTTTGTGTAGAATGTGTGGATTGCCGGAGTGGCGGAATTGGTAGACGCAAACGACTCAAAATCGTTCGAGGGTAACCTCATGAGAGTTCAATTCTCTCCTCCGGCACAAGAGTATGGAAAAGAAAACCAAAAAAACAAAAATACAGCCAAGTGTTTCCACCGACTTCCTGGTAAACGGCGGAAGGAAATTGAGCGGTAGTATCAAGACAAACTTTTCTAAGAATGGCTCGGTGGGGCTACTTTGCGCTTCTCTTTTAAATAAAGGCGTGACTACTCTACACGGCATCGCTCGTATTGAAGAAGTAAACAGAGTAATAGAAATCTTGGAAAGCATTGGAGTTAAGATTTCTTGGTTAGAAAAAAACACAGTAAAAATTGTCCCGCCTAAATTTTTCAAATTGGAAAATATAAATATTGAATCAGCCGTGAAGACTCGTTCCATCGTGATGCTGATGGGTCCACTCATCCACTTCCTTCCTTCTTTTTCTTTACCTCACGCTCAAGGTTGCACTCTAGGAAAACGTACTATTTCTGCGCATATTTATGCATTGGAGAAATTTGGAGTAAAAATAAAAACAACTTCACAAAATTATGAAATGTCTGCAAAGAAAACGAAACCAGCAGAGATAGTAATGTATGAATCTGGGGATACTGCTTGTGAAAATATTTTGACAGCAGCTGCTCTGATACGTGGAGATACTACAATTTATTTCGCCAGCGCAAATTATATGGTGCAGGAAATATGTTTTTTCCTTGAAACCCTGGGGGTAAAAATAGATGGAATTGGAACTTCTACTTTGGTGGTTCATGGTGTGGAGGAAATAAATAAAAATGTTGAATATTGGAATAGTGAAGATCCGATAGAATCTATGATGTTTATTTCAGCCTGCATCGTCACTGATTCCCAACTAACGATAACCAGGTGCCCCATAGACTTTCTTTCCCTTGAACTGGAAAAATTAAAAAGGATGAATTTGAAATATAAAATCTTAAAAAAATATTGTTCTTACAACGGCCGCACCAAGCTCGCTGACATTGAGATTTTCCAAAGCAAATTGGTTGCGCTTCCTGATAAAATCCATTCCAATCCTTATCCGGGAATTAATATAGACAACCTTCCTTTCTTTGTGCCTATCGCTATCCGAGCCAAAGGCCAAACAATGATTCACGATTGGGTTTATGAAAATAGGGCTATATATTTTACTGAATTAAACCGCCTAGGAGCAAACATCACCCTTGCAGACCCGCACCGAGTCTACATTCAAGGCGGAACACCTCTCAAACCGGCGCAAGTCGTCTGCCCACCGGCTCTGCGTCCTTCTATGATTATCCTAATCTCAATGTTGGCGGCTCCCGGCACTTCTATTCTGCGAAATGTGTATATGATCAATCGCGGATATGAAGAAATAGCTGAACGTCTCAATTCTATCGGCGCGGACATTAAAATTTTAAAATAATAAAGTAAATAAATAATAATTTTAAAGGCGGAAGGTTCTGCCCGAAGGGCGGAGTAATGCCGAAAAATTATTATTTATTTTAGCAAACATATGCAGAAAATTTTCGTAATTTTGGGTCAAACAGCTACAGGAAAAAGCGCTTTGGCTGTGAGTTTGGCTAAAAAAATTAACGGGGAAATTATTTCCGCCGATTCCAGACAAGTTTATAAAAAGCTTGATATCGGCACGGGGAAAATCACTAAAAAAGAAATGGAGGGTGTGCCCCATCATTTAATTGACGTTGCAAATCCCAAAAACAAATTTACTGTCGCCGAATATCAAAAATTAGCAATATACGCCATGGCTGATATTTTAAAAAGAGGCAAAACTCCCATAATTTGCGGGGGTACGGGATTTTATATTGATGCAATTACCAAGGGTATTGTTTTTCCTGAAGTTCCCCCCAACCCGAAACTTCGTAAAAAATTGGTGCCACTTTCTGCTATCGCATTGTTTGGTACCTTAAAAAAATTAGATCCCGCTAGAGCTAAAAATATCAAAGAAAAAAACGAGCAAAACAATAAAGTTAGACTAGTGAGAGCCATAGAAATAGCAAATGCCTTGGGCAAGGTCCCACCCACTACACAGGCAACGCCTGTGTATAAATTTATAAAAATTGGTTTATATTTACCCGAAGATAAATTAAAAAAGAAAGTAGAACAAAGAGTAAAAAAAATGTTTAAAGACGGATTACTCAATGAAATTAAAAAATTAAAACGCTCTGGAATATCAAATAAGATGCTCCAAGAGCTCGGCTTTGAATATTTTAACCCAACACCGGAAAGGGTTATTTCAGAAACTATTAAATATGCCAAACGCCAGATGACTTGGTTTAAAAGAGACAAAGAAATCAAATGGTTTGATGCTAGTAAAAATTATCGTGATATAATAAAAAGATTACCTGTCCCGTACTAAATTTTTGATTACGGGAATATGTCGATAAAAATTATTAGTTAAAATTTTAGTACTGGGATGAAGACATTAATACATTTTTTGGTTTCTGCTGTCGCTATATTAATAACCGCTTATGTTTTGCCGGGAGTGCACGTGGATGGTATTTTAGCCGCGTTTATTCTAGCGGTGATTTTGGGAGTGATAAATACTTTTATCCGCCCCGTGCTTGTAATGCTTACTCTACCCCTTTCTATTGTGACGCTTGGACTTTTCGTATTGGTTATCAACGCGCTCCTCGTAATGCTTGCGAGTTATATAGTGCCTGGGTTCACCGTTGCCGGTTTCTGGTATGCCTTCTTGTTCGGTATCGTGCTCGCAATCGTGAGCTACGTATTGCAAATATTTGAAAGAGAAAATTAAATTTTAATTTATTAGTAGAAATCTTCAGGATTCATCCCGTTTACAATCATGGCTTCTTTTGCCTGTTTAAGTAATGGATTAAGTTTATCCCAAGCTTCAGCACAAATACCAATTAAATTTATCTCTTGTCCCATCTGAAAGGCCAAGTCACTATTTTTTTGATTATAGAGGATTTTATTAAAACGATAAAGTAATTGGAAATAAAGATCAATCGGTATTAATGCTTTTTGAATTTGATTCATTAAATCAACATTTTTAGACAAAAATTCTTTCCACTTTTCTCCATAGACAGATTTACCTTTTTGCGTAGAAACAAACAGAAGATAAAAGTTATGTCCAAATTGTGTGTGTTCGTAACCTTCTTCTTTAATATCACCGCTTGGTTTTGGTAATTTTTTTGCAATTTCTCTCATTTCCTCACAGATCTTTTGTACTGAAACTGTTTCTACATTTTTTGATGGTTGTGGTTGACCTCCTATCATACTTTTTAGTATACCATTTTACTGCACAAATGGATTGAAGTTCGTATCTCTTATGTAACAGGAGTAAATAATATTTCTATACTTGTTTTAAAAATATAATTGGAAATTAATAAAACTGAAACAAAAAATACGCTTATCGCACCCAAATATTTATAATTCTTTTGCATAAATTTTGCGGGCGATGAGGGAATCGGACCCCCGCCAAAGGTTTTGGAGACCTTCGTTCTACCACTAAACTAATCGCCCGAACACTAAAAAACGACCCTAGGCCGTCTTTAGTGTAGCATAAATAACAATAAAATCTATTTTTTAACCTCCTTATGCTTGGTCTGCTTTCGGCACCATTTGCAGTACTTTTTGAGCTCAATCTTTTTAGTGACGAGTTTCTTGTTCTTGCTGGACCAGTAATTTATACGTTTGCAGGTCGCGCATCCAAGTTTTATAAGTCTATCTTGTGACATATATACAGATTAATATAAAAAGCCCAAAAACGCAAGTAAATAAACCTTAAATCTTAAGAAACTGAAGTTTTCAACTTTTTCTCTTTATTAAACCTTTCAATCGCAAGCTCTATCAGCCTATCCAAGAGTTTAGGCACTGGGATACCACTTGCCTCCCATAATTTCGGATACATGCTGATATTTGTAAATCCAGGAATGGTATTTATCTCATTTACCAAGACTGTGCCGTTTTTCTTTAGGAAAAAGTCCACCCGACTCATTCCTTCGCAATTTAGCGCCTGAAAAGTTTTTATCGCCAGTTCCTGAATCTTTTTAGTTGTTTTTTTATCAATTTGTGCGGGGATGACTGATTTGGAGCCAGTGTCTATATATTTCGCATCGTAAGAATAAAAATCTTGATTGGCGATAATTTCTCCCAGCGCAGACGCCATTGGCATATCGTTGCCGAGGAGAGCGCATTCTATCTCTCGCCCTTGTATAAATTCTTCAATAATTATTTTCCTATCAAATTTAAAGGCGTCGCTTATTCCCTTCTTGAATTCTTTTTCGTTTCGTACTTTGCTTATCCCTACCGATGAACCCATATTCGCGGGCTTGATGAACATCGGCAAGCCTAACTCTTTTTTTATTTTATTAAAATCAATTTTATCGTTTTCCCTGACAGCCACAAATTTTCCAATCGGGATGCCCGCGTCCCGAAGAATTCTTTTCATTATTTCTTTATCCATCCCCACAGCTGAACCGAGCACGCTGGGGCCAACAAAGGGCACCCCTGCGAGTTTCAAAAGCCCCTGCATACTTCCATCTTCTCCAAACGGCCCGTGCATCACGGGGAAAATCACATCTATCTTTCCTTTTATCCCTGAACTGTTATTTATAGGAGTAAGTGCCCCTTGTCCTTGCGCGTACAGAGCCACTTCTTTGTTTGATTTATTTAATTTGATTAGTTTGGGATTGTTGGTATTCAACAAATAGTTAGCGGTTGTATTTAGCTGCCACTTACCATTTTTATCTATTCCAATGGGAATAACTTCATATTTATTTTTATCTAGCGCCTCAATGACATTCCTTGCAGACTGTAGAGACACCTCGTGCTCTGCCGATTTTCCCCCGAACAAAACCCCGATTTTCTTGACCCGCCTTGGCGGTGTTAGTTTCTTATTTGTCATTTTTAGAACAACTTAATTACATCATGATAGGTAATGACCAGCATCAAGAGAATGAGGACGCTGAAGCCAATCATATTCGCCATATTGGCAAACTTTGGATTCAGGCGCGAACCTTTTATTTTTTCAATCAATAGGAAGAAAAGTCGTCCGCCATCCAGCGCTGGAAAAGGAAGCAGGTTGATAATCGCCAAGTTTATGGAGATAAGAGCGGCGAATGACAAAAGATAGACAAATCCAAATTCATAAGCATCCCCGACGATACCTACCATTCCGACAGGTCCGGTGACCCCAGAGAAGCTACCTTTGCCCTGTATACCCTCCGAAATAAGCGTATAGAGCCCAAGAGCGGTGCTTTTAGTCATAAGCCAATCCAAGCGCAGCCCCTCCCAAAGAGCCGAAAAGAAGGGCAATTTAGCCACTCCAATCATATCCATAGATATACCCATAGAAGGCTTATCTAACGCAGTTTTTGCCACTGGAGTTAGACTGGTAGAGTTTACTTCTTTGCTTTTTCCTCTCAGATAACCAAATTTTATTTCTTTATCGGGATGAGAAACCACAAATGATTTTAAGGTGTCAGGTTTGATATCGGAGACCATTTCCTTCCCACTTTCTATAGACACTATCTTATCGCCAACTTTCAACCCCGCGTCATAAGCCGGAGAATTTTCCAAAACAGAAACCACCACTAGGTTCACGTCGGAAAGCTCATAACCCATTTTTTCACTGCCGACAGAAGTAGGAAGTCCGGACATAAAGCCGATAGAAAACAAAAGCCAAGCCAAAAGAAAATTGGCGAAAATTCCAGCCACGAGCACCAACGCTTGTTTCCATTTTTTCTGATGGACGAAACTGCGAGATAAATCCGGAGCGGGAGCTTCTTTATCCATAAATCCGACTTCCACAAAATCAGCCTCGTCAAAATTCTCTCCGTATATTTTCACAAATCCACCCAGTGGCAATAGATTTAAACTGTACTCCGTCTCCCCCTTCTTGAAACTGAATAATTTCGGAGGAAAACCGAAACCAAATTCATCCACTCTGATGCCGAATCTTTTCGCGGTAAAAAAATGTCCGAATTCGTGGACTAAAACTAAAACCAGTAGAATCACTATAAATATTACAATGCTCATAAATTATCCCATTACCTCATGCTCTTTTTTCTCAAAAATCGCTTCCAGGTTGTTGTTAGTTTCGTTAATAATTTTCTGTAATTCTTCTTTAGCCCTAAATCTATCGTCTTCAGTCATCTTACCTTCTTTCTCTTTCGCCTCAATGTCTTCCATTACTGCTTCACGTTCTCGGCGGACGGATATCCTGCTTTCTTCCAACTTTTCTTTCAACACTCTCACGAGGGTCTGTCTCGTCTCGGTGGTGAGCTGGGGGAAAATCACCCTTATGCCCTGATCATCAGTCGCGACAGACAATCCCAAATTTGACCCGACAATCGCTTTTTCTATGCCTTTTATCTGAGTCTTGTCCCAAGGAGCAATACGTAGTGTCTTCGGATCTTCAATAGAAACAGAAGCGACGTTCTTGAGCGGAACAAAAGAGCCATAGGATTCCACATTTATGCCGTCTAACACCATCGGTGAAGCTCTTCCGATATTGAGTTGGCTGTATTCTTTGCTTAAAAACTCCTCTACCTTTTTAATTTCTAATTTGAAATTTGAAAAATTGTATTGCATCCCGAACGAAGTAAAAGGTATTTATTGTTTTTACTTAAGTTAAATAATAATCAAAACTTTTTCCCCGTAAGAATATATCACATAAACTTCGTACGGGATTGCATATTAGCTTAGTATAACACTCTATGAGAAAAATTAAAAACTGGGTATAACTAACGCCACGGACTCCATTAGGGACTTGGTGGAGCTCCCAGGCATACGGAGAAATTCCCGAACTTTAAAAATATGCTCAAAGCAATCTTTATTTTTTAGAAAATTGTTATGAAGAATAGATTCAAGCGCATTTAGAAACTTAATAGCCTTAGAACGAGTAGAGTCCTGCGCCACAATTTCATTCCCTTCTTCATCTTCTTCTTCTATTTCTGTCAGTAATTCTTTTATAAAATCAATTCTATCTCGCAGTGGCATTGCAATAAATTTCTCCACTTCAGTTATCCCCACCCCGACACCAGGTGTCGGGGAAATGAGATAGAAACGGGAGACTAGTGTTTTCAAAAGAGCATTTGCGTCCGGCACTATCAAGAAAAAATGTGTGTCCGGCACAGGTTCTTCAAACATTTTCAGCAAGACATTTTCTGCATCAAGAGAAAAACTATTCGCGCAGATTAAAAAAATTCTTTTTTCGGAAGAAAAGCTTTTGTTCGTAGACATCGCTCGCAAGTCAAAAGCTTCATCAATTTTAAAATTATCAATTGAGATATGGCAAAAATCCGGATTGCCGGAAGTCTTTATATTTATATTTTCGCAAAAGGCCAGAATCTCCGGAACAATTTCATCCCTCGGGCCTTCTATAAGATAAGCGTGATGCAAATTATTCTTATTTAAATGTTGTGAAATATTCATATATTTCAGACCCGTCGGGTGTTGGACACCCGACGGATTATTTCTTGCTTAAAACCGCTTTTTTATAGACATCCAAGTGCTCAAGAGCTATGCCCGTGCCGTTCGCCACACAGAACAAAGCGTCATCAGCTAAAGTAGCCTTGACGCCCGTCTTCCTATAGACCAAATCGGTCAAATTTCTGAGTTGAGACGAACCGCCGGTCATAATTATGCCGTGATCAATAATATCAGAGGCGAGCTCGGGGGGCGTCTCTGACAAGACATCTTTGATTGCTTTGATAATTTGGCGCAACTCCGCATCTATCGCCTTCACTATCTCGTTTGTTCCCACTTGAGCAGACCTCGGCAGTCCTTGGATG
This sequence comes from uncultured Candidatus Saccharibacteria bacterium, assembly GCA_964638985.1. GTDB lineage: Bacteria > Patescibacteriota > Minisyncoccia > Phycocordibacterales > UBA9973 > UBA9973. The sequence goes on along the minus strand of CAZXCD010000015.1, from coordinate 11,066 downwards.
AAATCTCTACCCTTGATAGTCACACGCAGTTCTTCTTCCAGTTGCACCGCTGCGCCGATTTTAATTTTAACTTCTTCGGCTGTCCTATCACCGATGGCAAGGTTAAAAGTTTTCTTGATGTAATCCGCGATAGCGGCATCTATCTTGTTTCCGGCACATTTGACCGAAGTGGAAGCGACAATTCCTCCGAGAGAAATGACCGCTACGTCAGTCGTACCTCCTCCAATATCAACAACCATATAACCCTTGGATTCATAAATGGGAATACCCGCGCCAATGGCGGCTAAAATGGGTTCCTTGACCACATACGCATTTCTGGCGCCCGCGCGAATGGCGGCTTCTACTACGGCTCGCCTTTCTGTGGAAGTCACTCCCGCCGGTACAGACACCATCACATCCGGTTTAAAAAAGCTGAACTTCCCCATCGCTTTGCCGATAAAATAACGAAGCATCGCTTCAGTGACCCTATAATCAGCGATGACTCCATCTTTCATCGGACAGTAAGTAATAATATTATCAGGAGTTTTACCTATCATATCCTTGGCTTCGGCGCCAATAGCTAAAATTTTATTATCTTGTTCAGAAACCGCGACTACTGAGGGTTCATTTAAAACCACTCCCTTGCCCGGCATAAATACCAAGGTGTTGGCAGTACCCAAATCTATCCCAAGTTTGCGTGAAAAAAATCCCATAAGGCTAATATAACACATATTTATGCTAGAATGAAATATATAAAACCGCGCCGAAAGCGGACAAAATTATGAAAATAATATCCGTCATTCCATTCAAAAAAGGTCTTCCGAAAAGCGATTTAACCTATTTTACCAGCCTGGAAGTAGCCGTAGGAAACATCGTTACCGTCTCCATTAAAAGTAAAAAAATCTTGGCTCTAGTAACTTCAGTGGAAGAATTGAAAGACAAAAAAAGCAATGTGAAGGGAATGAATTTTAATTTAAAAAAGGTGATTGAGAACAAGGGAGACTCAATTTTTCTGAAAGAACTTTTAGAAACCATTTTTGACACCAACAAATATTTCGCTCAGAATAAAAACAACACCATAGCTTCCCTAATTCCGAATGTTTTCTTGGAAGGATATGATAACCTGGCAAAAATAAAAATAACTTCTCCGAAAAATTTTTCTAATGTTTCATCTTCCATTAAATCCGAAAAATTACTTTTCCAAGCGCCATTTCTGGACCGCATTTCCATTTATAAAACCCTAGTCCGGGAATCTTTCGCCAGAAATAAATCTGTTTTCCTCGTCCTACCGACAGAGAGTGATATTAATAAGTTTAAAGACCAGATATCTAAAGGAATTGAACAATTTACCTTTCCCCTCCATAGTGGGATAAGCGCCAAGAAGAATTTAATAACCTGTGAGAAAGTATTGGCTTCTTCCCATCCGGTTTTACTTATTGGCACTCCGCCGTTTTTATCTATTCCAGAGGGAAATCTCGGCACCATAATCTTGGAACACGAAAGTTCCAGCGCTTACAAAACAGTCGGCGGGCCCCATTTGGATTTAAGGGTGTTCGCTGAAATTTACGCTTCTAAGATAAACGCGAAGTTTATCTTAGCTGACGAAATGCTCCGATACGAAACGATAGGTAGAAAAGATACGGATAACCTGATTCCCCTGCACCCACTTTCTTTCAGAATTGATTTTATGGGCGACATTGAAATTTTGGGAAAAAATGAGAAATTTAAAGTCTTAAAAGAAGAAAGTGTAGAAGAAATAGGGTCCGCAGTCTCAAACAAAAAAAACGTTTTTATTTTTTCTTTAAGAAAGGGTCTAGCCACAATGACCATCTGCCGAGAATGCAGCGAAACCATAAGCTGTGAAGACTGCGGAGCGCCTTTAGTGCTCTACACCTCACACCAAGGCAAAAAAAGAATATTTGTATGCAATAGATGCGAGAGAGATGTGGACGGAGATACTGTCTGTTCATCTTGCGGAAGCTGGAATTTGATACCACTCGGTATTGGCACAGATACTGTATATGAAGAAATAAAAAGATTATTTCCAAAAGAAAAGATTTTTAAACTGGATAAAGAGTCTGCGAAAAATGCTACCGGCGCAAAAAAAGTTATAAAAGAATTCGAAGAAAGTTCTGGCTCAGTCCTTATCGGCACAGAAATGGCCTTTTTCTATTTAAAAGAAAAAATAAACCTTTCAATTATTGCCTCTTTTGATTCACTTTGGAGTATCCCAAATTTTAAAATGAGCGAAAAAATTATTCAAATAATACTTTCAATAATCAATAACACTGAAAAAAAACTCATAATCCAAACAAAAAATGAAAATGACGAAACACTCCGCGCGGTCAAATCTGGAAATTTATTACCATTCGTGCGTGAAGAATTGGAAGACAGAAAAAATCTAGGCTATCCGCCATTTAAACGTTTTATAAAAATTTCTCATTTAGGCAATAAAGAACAAACCACAAAAGCAAAGAAAATATTAGAAGAAACCTTCGAAAGCTATTCTCCTGTAATTTTCAGTGGATTTGTCTCAAAATTACAAGATAAATATGTCACCAATGCGCTTATAAAAATAGATCCAAAAAAATGGTCTTTACCAGAACTTTCCATAAACTCAAGTATTGATGAGAATCTATATAATAAATTACTTTCCCTACCACCAATTTTTGAAATCCTCGTTGACCCCGAAGACCTCCTTTAGCCCTTGACATTGCGACCCAAAGGGTGTATAATGTGTAAGAAATAAGTATCAAAGCCGTCTACGGACGGCGGAGGAGTAAGATGAAAATCATTCCGGCCACCAACCCGTTCCCATTTCCCCTTCTCCCCCTCCCTGGCTCGCCGTCGGAAGAAGTCCGACGGCAACTCAAGGGACTCGCCGCCACGACGGCGGTCGCTCGGTCTAAGGGAAGGATTCTCAGCGAGCCCAAGTAGGGCTCGTATCACGCAAAGGGGCGAGCTTGGAAACGAGCTCGCCCCACAACTTTTTACGTTTTTATTGACATTATTAATTAATCTTATAAAATATAGATATGGATGGAATAAATAAATTTAATGTACTCTTGGATCCTAAGGAAGTACGTAAAATACAAGAAGAAAGGAAACCTCAGACTGAGACACCTAAAAAAAATATAACTGAAGAAGTTTCTGCTATGATTGATGAAATTCCTCTTAATGAATCGGGGGGAAACATAAAAGAATACCACGGGGTAACAATAGATGGGGATGAGGAAATTTTAATAAAAAGACAAACAGAAGTCTATCAATTAATTGATGAAGTACTCCAACAAGCAAAAAAGAAAGAGATCAAGGGTGAAATCCCAAAAAAACTTTTATCTGTTTTAGTAACAGATGATAAAGCCACATTTACATCTGATTATTTTGATGTAATTGCGCATAGAGAATATGACTTTATAAAAGGAGAATGGGGGGAAGAATTAAAAACACCCAAACCAGAATTTAACCAACCAGTACAGTAAACTCTCCTCTTTGTTTATCTTTATTCTTATTAAAATATTCTAAAACTTCAGCCGGAGTGCCGTTTTGGAATTCTTCATAAATTTTTGTCAACTCACGGGCGACGCAGACTTTTTTGTTTGGACAAAATTTTACCAATGATTCCAATGTTTTTAGAATTCTGTGCGGTGATTCATAAAAAACCATCGTTCTTTTCGCCTGCGCGATCTCTTTAAAGAGCGTCTCTCTCCCCTTCTTGTGCGGGAGAAAACCCAAAAAGGTAAATTCGTGAGTTGGCAAACCTGAAGCAGAAAGTGCGGTAATCAAAGCCGTTGCTCCTGGTATCGGAATAACTTGCACCTCGGTTTTTCCTAAGGACAGTCCTTGGGGAAACTCTCTTAAGGACTGTCCTTGTAAAAATCTTTCTTTTATCTGAGATACAAGCATCGCCCCCGGGTCTGAAATCCCTGGAGTGCCTGCGTCTGATACTAAAGCTAGATTTTTACCTGCTTCTAACAATTCAAAAATCTTATCTATCTTTGAAAGTTTGCTCTGAGCATGGTAGCTCATAGTCGGCTTACTTATGTTATATTTATCAAGAATTTTCTTAGTCTCGCGAGTATCTTCACACAATATCAAGTCTACGCTTTTGAGCGTCTCAATAGCCCTGAGGGTTATGTCCCCCATATTCCCTATCGGCGTCGCAATAACATAAAATTTAGACATTTATTTTCTATACTTTCTCGTTCTCCATTTGTCCGCAATTTTTACTCGAGTGAGCGAGCGTTCAAGTTCCGCTTCAAAGTGTTCAAAATCAACTTGTTCCTTGTCCCCCATCTGCTTTTTCAATTCTTCCGCGCGAACCTTTGCCTTCTCTATCGCCTCATCGGAGAGTTCGGAAACGTGCTCGGCAAAATCCGCCAATACTGCAACTTCTGTAATTCCATCATCACTTTTTTTAACTTCAATAAAACCACCCACCACGGCCATGGGCACATGTTCTCCATTTACATATGCCACCACGTCTCCAGATGTTAATTCTGTAATGAGTGGAATATGGTCTGGCAATACAGTAATTTCTCCGAGGGTAGTCGGCAAGCTTACTTGATCAACCATTTCTTCCAAGATTAATCTCTCTGGAGTAACTATTTTTAATTTTAATTGTTTTAACATAATTTTTTATAAACCCTTTCCTTCTTCACTACGTTCATCAGGACTTCAGTGCTATATAGCACCTCGCATGTAAAAATCACTTTCTGTTTTACTGTCGTGTTTACCTTCCAAAATTTCTTTAAATGATCTAATGGTATCTTTCAGTGGAACATAAACCCCCTTTACTCCTGTAAATTGTTCAGCTACGAAATTTGGCTGAGAAAGGAATTTTTGAATTTTACGCGCTCTCTGCACAAGCTCTTTGTCAGCTTCAGAAAGTTCTTCCATACCAAGAATGGCGATAATATCTTGTAAATCTTTGTAACGTTGAAGTACACGCTGGACTTCACGAGCAACAGCATAATGTTCAGCTCCTACGATATTTGGATCAAGAATGGTAGAAGATGAATCGAGCGGATCCACGGCCGGATAAATTCCAATTTCTGAAAGTGAACGATTTAACACGACAGTAGAGTCTAGGTGAGCAAAAGTCGTAGCTGGAGCTGGGTCGGTCAAGTCATCTGCTGGCACATAGACAGCTTGTACTGAAGTCACCGAACCTTTATCGGTAGAAGTAATACGTTCTTGCAAGATTCCCATTTCTGTAGAAAGTGTCGGTTGATATCCCACGGCAGAAGGAATACGTCCGAGCAAGGCTGACACTTCGGAGCCGGCTTGAGTGAAGCGGAAAATATTGTCTATAAAAAGAAGCACGTCTTTGCCTTCTGCGTCGCGGAAATGTTCCGCCATCGTAAGACCGGACAGAGCCACACGTAAACGAGCTCCTGGCGGTTCATTCATTTGTCCGAAGACCATGGCAACTTTTGGAAGCACTCCGGATTCTTTCATTTCATGATAGAGGTCATTACCTTCACGAGTACGTTCTCCGACTCCAGCAAAAACAGAATATCCTCCGTGGTTTGATGCAATGTTATGAATTAATTCCTGAATGACAACAGTTTTCCCTACCCCAGCTCCTCCGAAAAGTCCCACTTTTCCTCCTTTTAAAACAGGACAAATAAGGTCTATGACTTTGATCCCAGTTTCTAGAATTTCAACTTTTGTAGCTTGAACTACATATTCTGGAGCCTTGCGGTGAATTGGTAATTTCTTACCAACTGCAATTGGACTTCCGTCATCGATTGCTTCTCCAAGAACATTAAAAATTCTACCAAGGGTAACAGCTCCAACGGGGACAGAAATCGGAGCACCAGTACTAGTGACTTCCATTCCGCGAGCCAAGCCATCCGTTGTATCCATCGCAACTGATCTGACGATTCCACCGCCTAAATGCTGTTCTACTTCAAGAATAATTTTCTTACTTGCCCCGTCCTTGGCGGGGTTATCTCGCATCACCTCTAGGGCAGTATAGATATCGGGCAAATTGTCTCCAAAGTCTACGTCAATAACTGGACCTATAATTCTTTTAATTGTACCTGTTGTTTTCATAATTTTTATAATTTATTAATAATTAGACCCCCTCTGTTTCTCCCCCTTCGCAGGGGGAGAAAAATTCAATTCACACTCACCATCCCTGCACTAATTTCTGATATCTCTCTGGTAATATTGGCTTGTCTGGCCTTATTAAATACTAACGTCAAATCATCAATCATCTCACCGGAAGCCTCACTTGCATTTTTCATTGCTACCATACGAGATGATTGTTCTGAGGCGTTTGATTCAAGGATCATCTGATAAATTTGCATTCTGGTAAGCTTTTCGGCTAAAGATGAAATGAGCGCTTCTTGATCACCTTCAAAAAGATAATCGATCTTTTTCTCTATTTTATTTTCATCACGATGATTAAAGTTTTCCTCTAAATCTTCTATTAATTCTTTTAAACTGGATTTAGAAACTGGTAAAATTTGTTTGATGTTGGGTTTTTGGTTAAGCGCAGAAATAAAATCAGTATAAGCAACAAAAACTTTATCATACTTTTCAAGGATAAATTCATCCATACAAAGCTTGGAGATCGGGACTATGTCTCTCAAAGAAATATTATCTGGAAGTTCAAAAAAACTAGCTATAACGTTTTTATTAATACGGCGCATTGCCACATCACCTTTTTTACCTATTGTTAAAAAATTTACATTTTTTTCAGATTCTTTTTTCATTAAATGAAGCACCTTTTTGATAACCTGCGCATTGTATGCTCCACAGAGTCCGCGATTTGATGTAATTAATATAATTAAAATATTCTGCTCTTCGTCTTTTTTATCATGTTCTAGAAAAAGAGGACTTGAAATATTTTCTATGTTTTTAGCAACAGAAGTGAGAATTTCGTAAGAATATTCAGCATATAAACGAGAAGCCAAAGTAGAAGATACTGCGCGCTTCATCTTGGAAGCAGCCACTAGCTCCATAGCTTTAGTTATTTTCTTCGTGTTCTTTACACTCTTTATTCTTCTTTTAATCTCTTTAGTTCCTGCCATATGATTGTTGCTCAGATAGAGCTTTAGACTCTATCTAGAGTCTAAAGCTCTATCTGGTAAAGTTACTTTTAAAATCTTCTATCACTTTTTTTAACTCCTCTTCTCCTTTATCATCCCACATTTTTTTATCCAAGATTTGTTTATAAAAAATCTTTGCATTGTGTTCGCTATATTCTGTAAGTCCTTGTTCAAACTCTTTAATTTTTTCAATTGCTATATCATCCATAAAACCATGAGTAAGAGCATAAAGAGTAACGACTTGATGTTCTGTTCTCACTGGCGCATATTGAAGTTGTTTTAATACCTCTACCGCTCTTTTTCCACGTTCAAGCTGACGCTTAGTTGCGTCGTCTAAGTCAGAGCCAAATTGAGAAAACGCTTCAAGCTCGCGAAACTGAGCCAAGTCAAGTTTCAATGTTCCAGCCACTTTTTTCATAGCTTTAATTTGCGCGCTTGAACCCACGCGTGACACAGAGCTTCCGACATTCACTGCCGGACGAATTCCTTTATAGAAAAGATCTGTTTCCAAGAAAATTTGTCCATCAGTAATAGAAATAACGTTTGTGGGAATATAAGCAGAAATATCACCAGCTTGAGTTTCAATAATTGGGAAAGCTGTGATAGAACCACCACCATATTTTTCATTTCTTCGACAAGCTCTTTCAAGCAAGCGTGAATGCAAATAAAAAACATCTCCCGGGTATGCTTCACGGCCCGGAGGACGGCGCAAAAGCAGAGAAATCTCACGATAAGCGACGGCATGCTTGGATAGATCATCATAAATAATCAAAACATCTTTCCCTTGATCCATGAAATATTCTGCGATAGATACACCGGTATAGGGCGCAATGTATGATAGAGAAGCAGCTTCAGATGCTGAAGCTTTCACGATGACTGTGTAGTCCATAGCACCTCCGTCTTCTAGGCGCGCCTCAATTTTTCTAAGTTTAGAATCTTTTTGTCCGATAGAAACATAAACACAAATCATGTTTTCTCCTTTTTGATTTAAAATCGCATCAATAGCTAGGGCTGTTTTTCCAGTTTGACGATCACCAATGATGAGCTCTCTCTGGCCACGACCGACAGGAATAATGGCGTCGATAACCTTGATACCGGTAGCAACTGGTTTATCGACAGAAAGACGAGTAATGACTCCTGGAGCAACTTTTTCAATTGGATAAGTTTTACTTGATTTTATTGCTCCTTTGCCATCTATGGGTGCACCGATAGCATTCACTACCCGTCCCAAAATATCATCCGAAACTGGAATTTCTAAAATTTTCCCTGTAGCCTTTACTTCATCACCTTCTTTTATTTTAGAAAAATCACCCAAGATGATGATACCTACTGCATCTTCTTCTAAGTTGAGGGCGACACCTGTCTCACCGTTTGGGAAAATTACCATTTCAGAAGATTTAATATCTGAAAGTCCGGAAACTTTTGCAATACCGTCAAAAACTTCCAGTACTTTTCCAATTTTCTCAACTTTTATTTGAACGGAAAAATTTTCTATCTCTCTTTTTAAATTTTCTACGATTGTATTGTTACTCATAGGGATTTTGTTAAATGTTCTTGTAATTTTCCAATTTTATTTTTTATTGTCAAGTCTATAACTTCGTCATTCACTTCTATTTTTAATCCGCCTAATAATTTTTTATCTAAATTCTCAACTATTTTTATTTCTTTGGCCTTATAGCGATGAGCTAGTGCTTGTGTAATCTCTCTGTGTATCTTTTCATTAATTTTCTCTACACTAGAAACCTTTACCACAACCCTCCCCTCGTGCTCGTTAATTATTTTATTTAAAAATGAAAGTATTTCTTTTGTTTTTGATAATAATCTTTTTTTTATCAAAAATTGAGCGACTTTTTTAAAAACCAAAGATTGTTCTTCGTGATTTTTATCTTTCGATGCCAAATAAATGGCATGAGCTATATTTTTATTTAAAATTACTGTCATATTACAAATTATTTAAATCTTGTTTGCTGTTAATTAATTTCTCAGTTGCAAGCATCGCAAGAGTTACAATTTCCTTTTTTGCTTCTTCTACCATTTTTACCTTATCTGCTTCTAGCATTTTTTTCCCATTTTCTATGACCACTGCCACTTCAGCCTTTGCCTCTTCCAACATCATTGCTTTTTTTGCTAAAGCCTCTTTCTTTCCATCCTGAAAGATTTTGTCTGCTTCATTCTTAGCCTTTGTAAGCATTTCATCATATTCTTTCTCTGTTTTTGCCACAAGCGTGGCATTTGTTTTTGCATCTTCAATTCCCTTCCCTATTTTTTCGCTTCTTTCTGCCATTAATTTGGAAAGAGGCTTAAGGGCAAAAATATATAAAACAACAAAAACAACTCCGAAATTAATCGCTTGAGCAATAATAATTTTCCAGTCTATGTGAAATGTAGATATGATTGAATCCATATGTTTGTATCTATTCCTCTCCTCCTTAACAAGGGGGAGATTGAGAGGGGGTTCTTAATTAATTCACCTCACCCCAACCCTCTCCTTATCAAGGAGAGGGAGAATTAAAATGTTAAATCGAAAATGCGATAACAAGCGCATAAATAGCGATTGCTTCTGCGAATGCGCAAGAAAGAAGCATTGGCACAAGGATTTTACCAGCGGCTTCTGGGTTGCGTCCGATTGATTCCATGGCCTTTGAGCCAATCCAACCAATGGATATAGCAGGAGCCACAGCTCCGACTGCCATAACGACTGCTTTTGCAAATGGTGTTAATTCCATATAATTTTATCCGCTTACGCGGCATTATTACTAATAATAATCGACTCTTTATGATGTGTTGTTTCGTGTTCGTCGTGGTCAGAAGCTCCGATGGTAAAGTAAACAACCAACAGTATTGAAAATATAAGCGCTTGGATAACCCCCACAAGTATTTCAAGAAAAAGAAATGGTATTGGAATAATATATGCTACAAGGGCCGCCATTGATGCTAAAAGCACCTCTCCAGCAAACACATTACCAAAAAGACGAAACGAGAGGGATGCAATTTTCGCAAATTCACCAACAACTTCAATTAATCCAACAAAGAACGTGATTGGGGCTATGATAATGATCGTCGGATCTTTACGTATATTCGTAAATATTCCCCCAAGCACTTTTAGATTAACATACTTGTTAAAAGTTTTCCAGATACCGATAGAAAAAACACCAAAGAGATTTGCGCCAACCACAGCCATCACGGCAAGTGAAATCGTAGTGTTTATGTCAGCAGTTGCCCCACGAAGCAAAGGAACAAACAGAAGCCCATGCTCACCTTTTTCTATTATTCCAAATCCACCGAGTGGCATGATACCAAGCCAGTTACTAACGAGGATAAAAAAGAAAACGGAAATAGCAATTGGGAAAATTCTCACCGAAAGAGCTCTGTCATTCGTCACTTGATCACACAGACCGAGGGCACCCTCTATCATTATTTCAAAAATATTTTGAAATTTACCCGGAATGTTGCTGAGTTTAAAACGAAGAATTAAAGATATAAAAATAATGATGAGTACCGCAACCCAGCTAGTCAACAGTGAATTTGTAATAGTAAAATTATCAAAATGATGAATGGGTTCGGCAAATAATGTAATTTCTTGAGATATCTTTTCCATCCCAGTACTAAAATTTTAAATTGTTAATAATATTTTTCATTTCTTTTTTCTTTCTAATTATTTTTTATCATAATGTATTTTCTCAAAAATTTAATACGGGACAAGTAACTTAATTTTTCTTCATGTAATTCTTTACAACACGTACTATTTTAAAACACGAAAATAAAAAAGCTATTGCTGCTAGTGAAAGAAAAATAATCGGTTTTGTCCCAAAACGTGTATCCAACATTTTACCGAAAATTAAAGCCATCACAATGGGCACTACTATCCAGGTGGAAATCTCACTCATGATCTGCATGGCGGGTTTCCAGTTCACCCCGCCTTGGCGGGGCAAGGGGCCTTTACTATTAAAATTTGACTTATTTTCAACCATGTGAGCGTGGATGGGATCGAACCATCGGCCTCTGTCTTATCAGGACAGCGTTCTA
>CAZXCD010000014.1:0-19537 GCA_964638985.1 uncultured Candidatus Saccharibacteria bacterium | reverse complement strand
AAAATCAAATTAAAGAATTAAATAAAACCAATCTTTATGGCACACCGACTATCTTCATAAACGGCAAACCGTTTGTAGGGCCGAAGCCATACAGGGTGTATAATAGTGCTATTAACAGATTTATTTTCTTTTAAAAATATATGAAAGGATACAACGCAAACATAGAAAAAGATACATTAGAGAATACAAATTTTCGTAAAGTTTTGTACACTGGCAAGCATTGTCAGTTGGTATTGATGAGTTTGAAACCGAATGAAGAAATTGGCATGGAAATTCATGCGGACAATGATCAATTCTTCCGTTTTGAAAAAGGAGAAGGGAAATGCATTATAGATGGCAATGAATATGCACTTACCGATGGGTCAGTTATTATCGTCCCATCCGGAGCACAACATAACATCATCAATACTTCAACGACAGAAGATTTAAAACTTTATACGATTTATTCTCCAGCTCACCATAAAGATGGGGTAGTGAGAGCCACAAAGGCTGAAGCCGAAGCCGATGGTCCGGAATTTGATGGAGTAACAACAGAATAGAAAAACTGCTAGGTCTTGCCTAGCAGACTTGACTTTGTAGATACATTGTATATACTTTAACTATGACCACTAAAATTCAAAAATGGGGAAATAGCTTGGCGGTGCGAATACCAAAAATATTTATTCAGAATCTTAATTGGAAAAAGGGTACTACTATTTATTTTGAACAACTAGGAAATGCAATTTGTATCACTTCTAGTCGTCCGAAATATACTTTAGAAGATATGGTAAAAGGGATTACTAGAAAGAATAAACATAAAGAAATTGACTGGGGATCACCTAGGGGTAAAGAAGTATGGTAAAGAATGTTTAATTTTTGCGAGTTGAAATAAATGAAATTTTAGCCAGAGTCGCTACTTTGTTTAAATAAAGAGTTATCCACACCATTATATTCATTAAACCATCAGGGGGGGGGTATAATTAAAAGAATCATGAAATACAAGAAGATATTGCTCTGGGGGGGGGTTCTATTAATTGTCTTTTCATATTCCACTCTCGCTCTTGCATGGAATCCAATAACTTCACTAATTGATTTATATAAAAGTTATACTACGCCGCTTGTAGTAATTCCAGCTACTACTTCCCCCAATCCGACCCCTCCCAACCCTCCCCTTATTAAGGGGAGGGTGCCAGAAACTTCTCCCATCACTGTGATAGGGTCTATTTCAGATTCCACCGTTCTCTCTATCCTCCAAAGATTAATTTCTCAATCAGATATTCAGAACAAACTTCGCGGTCCGCTTGGTTTACAAGGAATACAGGGTCCAAAAGGTTCATCTGGCTCAAGCGGAGGTGGTAGCGGGAGTATTGACACTTCGTCTTTTGTCTCACGAACGCAATTTGATAATCAACTCAATGGAATCTTTAATTCAATAGAAAACAGCTCACAGGGTTTATCTGAATCTATTGGGGAAAGTGTAAGTACTGATCTGCTTTCGGTTTCTGGTAATGCCACGGTGGGAGGAAATTTGACTGTTACTGGGACCATGACTGGAACCATTGTTGGTAATGCGAATACTGCGACGGCTCTGGAAACCGCTCGAACTATCGGCGGGGTTTCGTTTGATGGTACAGCCAATATTACAGTTGCTTCCGCTACGGGAGGATTTTCTGTCCTGGGTGGGGATTTATCTTTAGGTACGAATAATTTGACTATGACTGGTTCTCTTGGGTCTACTGGTGCCAGACTGACTAAGGGATGGTTTACGGATTTGGAAGTAAGTAATGCGATAGTTGGAAGTGTTACTGGTAATGCGGGTACAGTTACAAATGGAGTTTATACCAATACTGCAAACTCAATGTCTCTTATCAACCCTCTTACTACCTTGGCTGAATCTTGGATTGGACCATCTTCAACAACTGGTATTTATTTCAAAGACGGAAATGTGGGGATTGGAACGATAACCCCGACATATAAATTGGAAATAGATGGAAATCTAAAAGCTACATCTTCTGGTCACGTTCTTTCATATTCGGATGGAAGCCTGTCGGTTCCGGTTATCAAAGATTATGCCGGTTATAATATTAGTGTTGCAAAACAAGGTAGTTTGCTTTTTGGACAAAGCGGACTGGGTTCTTCAATCTCCGGAGGGGGAGATATGTCTGATGCATCAGCTTGGTCAGCTTATGATGCCGGGAATTCCGGGGGTCTTACCGAGACTGTTGGTTATTGGGGGTCAGTTTTTGATGGACGTTATGTGTATTTTGTTCCGACAGGAAACACAGGGACGGCCCACGGGAAAGTGCTTCGGTATGATACATCAGGAGATTATGATACTGCGTCTTCGTGGTCAGCTTATGATGCCAGTGCTATCGGTGGACTTAATACGACTGGATATTCAGGCGGAACTTTTGACGGACGGTATATTTATTTTGCTCCCTGGCAGGATTCCACCGGAATTACTCACGGGCGTGTTCTTCGATTAGACACACAAGGCGGGTTTACTACCGCGTCTTCATGGGCGGCTTACGATGCAAGTGCCACCGGCGGTCTGGATGTTCGTGGATATCGTGATGCGGTTTTTGACGGACACTATGTTTATTTTATTCCCCTTCGCACAAATTCCGAGGCTGCTGGTTACCACGGGCGTGTCCTTCGCTATGACACAACCACAGATTTCAACACTTCTGGATCATGGACGGTTTATGATGCAGGCGCCACTGGCGGGCTTGTCACTCGGGGTTATAAATCAGCTGTATTTGACGGCCGGTATATTTATTTTGTTGCCAATAATTATAACGGGTCAACCCAATCCAACAATGCGCTTCGCTATGATACGACTGCCAGCTTCACCGATTCCGGTTCTTGGGTGGCCTTTGATGCCTCAGCGATTGGTGGTCTTGTGACTAAGGGATATTCCAGTGCGGTTTTTGACGGGCGTTATGTATATTATGTTCCAATATCCATTATTACTGAATATCACGGTAGGGTGCTTAGGTATGATACAGCTGGAAGTTTTACGTCAGTTTCCTCTTGGTCTTCGTTTGATGGAAACAACTTAGGAGGAGCAAATTTGAGAGGATATTTGGGCGCAGTTTTTGATGGGCGATATGTAACATTTGTGCCCTATTTTAAAGATATTGATGGTGCTGGTGGTACTTATCATGGGACAGTAATGCGTTATGACACTACACAAAATTTTGCAGATACAACTTCGTGGTCCACTTATGATGCTAGTAGCACCGGAGGTTTAAACACGGTGGGCTTTACTGGTGGAAGTTTTGATGGCCGATATATTTATTTTGTGCCCTACTATGATGGAACTGTTACCCATGCCCGGGTTCTTCGATATGACACCAAATCCCCAATGCTTCAGCAGGGTATCGGTCAAGTTGCACGTTCAAGCAATCTATTTATTAATTCATTAGGAAATGTCGGTATAGGGAATTCAAATCCACTCAAAACACTTGATGTGACGGGTGGGGGAAGATTTACTGGAAAAGCTTCTTCAATTTTGACTGGCACCGCTGACCCTACTGCCAGTACCACCTTGGTTGGTATTAATACTTTCTTTACTACTGAATTAGTTGTTGGAGATAAAATTACTATCAATGCGGAAATAAGAACGGTTACCGCCATCGCGAGTGATACCAGCCTTACCGTCAACACTGCCTTTACCGATACAGCTTCGGCGATTATTACTAAACTGCCGGCTATTTTCTTATCCAGGTCATTTAGCAATAATATCGGTATGGTGATAAATTATTTGGGAAACGTCGGTATCGGAACAGCCTCACCTCTTGCGGGGTTGACAGTGCTAGCTTCTTCCGGTACTGATGATGGTTTGGAACAATTTACAATAGGTGCAAACAGCGGTTATCATCTAGCCATGGGTTATTCGGAGGGAGGTACCACAATAGGATATTTGGCGAACGCTTACGACTCTAGTGATAGTGCGAGATTAGATTTTCGCGTGGGTGGATTAACCAATGCAAGCACAAGGATAGCTATCTTAAAGTCAGGCAACATTGGCATCGGAACAATCTCTCCAACCAATTTACTTTCTTTAAGCGGTACGGTAGCCCGTACTATTTGGATGGAAAGAAATACCACCGCTGTTACTGCCGGACAAGGTTTAACCTTGTCATCCGGTGGAGCTATCGCAGGGACAGCTGATTTGGCTGGGGGAGATCTCACTTTAAAATCTGGGATTTCCACAGGTTCAGGTTCTTCTGCGATTCATTTCTATACAGCCACAGCTGGAGTGAGTGCTACAACCGATAGAACCCCGACAGAAAAAATGACAATATTGGGGAGCGGAAATGTTGGAATTGGCACAACTTCCCCATCTAGGACTTTCAGTGTAATGGAAACCACTTCTGCCACAAATGAAATACGAGAAATGATGGATATCAAGGCTTATACCACTGGCAATATGGTTGCCGGTTTTGGTCCCGCCCTGGACTTCTCCTATAAAGATGCTGGATACGACAGCGATGTGGCCTCTATTAGTGTTATCAGGGATTCTGTCGACAATAGTGCTAATATGGCTTTCTCCACTAGAAATGCGGGTTCTCCATCGGAAAAATTAAGATTAAATTATGATGGCAATATTGGGATTGGCACAACTGCTCCTACTAAGATGCTTTCATTGAGTGGTGTAGCAGCCCGTACTATTTGGATGGAAAGAAATACCACCGCTGTTACTGCCGGACAAGGTTTAACCTTGTCATCCGGTGGAGCTATCGCAGGGACAGCTGATTTGGCTGGGGGAGATCTCACTTTAAAATCTGGGATTTCCACAGGTTCAGGTTCTTCTGCGATTCATTTCTATACAGCCACAGCTGGAGTGAGTGCTACAACCGATAGAACCCCGACAGAAAAAATGACAATATTGGGGAGCGGATTTACTGGTATCGGCAACACCGCTCCAGGCACAATGTTGACAGTTGGAACGGCAACAACCAACACTGGTAATATTACAGTCTACGGTACCGGCACTACTTGCGTGATAGGTGATGGGACAGGAGGAACAAGTTGTACTTCAGATATCAGATTAAAGGATAATGTCACTGACATGGAAAGTGAATTAAGTCATATAATGGCTCTAAGGCCGGTTATTTTTAATTGGAAAGATACAACAAGAGATCAAGTCGAAAATATGGGATTGATAGCCCAAGAGGTGCAGTCTATTTATCCAAATGTAGTTCGCACGATTTATGATGATTATTTGGGTATCGATTACACTACCCTGGTGGTGCCAGCTATAAAAGCGATTCAAGAGCTTAATCTGAATTTAGAAGGAATATCTGGTACCATTACTCCGCTTGAAGGATCTGCGAATGAAACTTTTGTAACTACCTTCTTTAATAATCTTAAAACGACAATCAGCACTTGGCTTGCGGATGCTACAAATGGGATTACAGATATTTTTGCAAAAAAAGCGACGCTTGATGAAGTTTGTTTGAAAGATACAAATGGCACATCTTGTTATACAAGAACCCAACTCGATACTTTGCTTGGCGGGGCGGGAATTGCTCCTGTGCCAACACCAATCTCAGAACCAATACCTGAGCCTATTCTAGAGCCAGAAATAATTCCCGAACCAGAACCTACTCCAGCACCAATCTCAGAACCAGTTCCAGAACCGATGCCAGCTCCGGAACCAGTCCCAACCCCTGCTCCTGAACCTACTCCCGAGCCCGTCCCAGAAATTACTCCTGCTCCAGAACCTACTCCAACACCTACCCCGGAACCACTAGTTGAAACACTAGTACCATAAATAAAATTGCTAGGTCTTGCCTAGTAGTTTGCTTGACTTATATATATGATAGGTATATACTATATATATGGCTCAAACAGTTATAAATTTTAATACAGATGCTAAATTAAAAAGTGAAGCAAAACAAGTCCTAGACGAAATGGGGTTGAATTTTTCTATTGCATTAAATGCGTATTTAAGGCGATTGATTATAGAGAAAAGGATAGAATTTACTGTACCAGAAATACCAAATGCTCGTTTGAGAAAAGCAATAAAAGACGCAGAACAAGAATACAAAGATGGTAAATTGAAATTTTATACAGACATAAAAGAAATGCGTAAGTCATTAGGTGTATAAATATTTTATGCACATTGCTTTGTCTTCAAATCTTAATAAAAAAATAATCAAAATTCCTTCCAAAATAGTTAATAAGTTCTTTGAAAGACTCGAATTATTTAAAAAAGATAAATTTAACCCTGTTTTAAATAATCACAAACTCCATGGAGAATATAAAGAATGTAGCAGTATAAATATTACTGGTAATTTTAGAGCAGTATTTAAATATATTAATGAAGATTATATTTTATTTTTGGATATAGGTACTCATGCGGAACTGTATAAATAGCTAGTTTGTGTTAGGCCGTGCCTAGCACTGGTTGCCTAACGCAGTTAAAAGGTAATAGCGTTTTTCGTAAATAAACATAAGACAAAAAACTAAAAACGTAGTAAGATGGAAGGATGATTCTTTCAGCTGTTTTGATGATGTAATATTCATATGGATGCGCAAACAAATTTAACAATTTTATTTGGTGTTATTGTTGTTGGTTTTTTGATTTTAGACCTTGGATTTTTTAATAAAAAGAGCCATAAAATAGAATTTAAAGCAGCATTACTGCAATCAATCTTTTGGATTGCTATTTCTTTAGTATTCGGTTTTTTGATTTTCCTCTTTGTGAGTAAAGAAGTGGCAATTCAATTTTTTAGCGCATATGTGACAGAAAAGATGCTTTCCGTAGACAATCTTTTTGTAATTATGCTTATTTTTTCCTTCTTTAGCTTGGAGGAAAAGTATCACCATAAGGCTCTATTTTGGGGTATTCTGGGGGCGATAGTTTTTCGTGGAATTTTTATTGGAGTGGGCGCATACATCATTCATCAATTTTTCTGGGTTCTGTATATTTTCGGAGCGATACTACTTTATACAGGTATAAAATTATTGCGTGATAAAAAAGAAGAGCATATAGATTTTAAAGATAATAAAGTTATAAAGTTTGCTCATAAAATATTGCCTTTCACAAATAGTCATCATAATGGCAAGTTCTTTTTCAGAGAAAACGGCAAATTTTATTTTACCTCACTATTTATGATAGTTCTTTTAGTGGAAACCACTGATATTATTTTTGCTGTTGATTCTATCCCGGCAGTTTTCGCCATTTCCCAGAATACCTTCGTCGTATTCACTTCAAATATTTTTGCCATTTTGGGATTACGAGCCCTATTCTTCTTGATTGAAAATATCCTGCATCGTTTTCATCATCTACAGAAAGGCCTCGCTTTTATTTTGATCTTTATAGGGTTAAAAATGTTTGCTCCTTTGTTCGGCATACACATGCATTCCCTGGTTTCGTTTGGAATTATAATGTTTGCACTTGTTTCATCTATTATTTTGTCATTAATTTTCCCGAAAAAAATTTAGACCTAAATATTTGATTTTGTAATATAATAGACTTATGTCTACGGATATCTTTAAAGAAGAATATAAAAGGTTAAATAAAGCCCAAAAGGAGGCCGTGGACGCCATAGACGGTCCAGTGATGGTGGTAGCGGGTCCTGGGACGGGCAAGACGCAGATTTTAACGCTTAGGATAGGTAATATTCTCTTAAAGACTGACACAAGCGCAGATAGTATTCTATGCCTTACTTTTACTAATTCTGGGGTGAAAGCGATGAGAAATCGCTTAAATGAATATATAGGGGGAGAAGCAGAGAAAGTGCACATTTCTACTTTCCATAGTTTTGGTATAGAGCTTATAGAGAAGAATTATTTATTGCTTGGTTTTACCATGATGCCGAAATTGCTTTCTGATGAGGAAGCAGTTTTTTTAGTTGATGATATTTTACAAGAGAATGTTTGGGAGTATTTGCGTCCACGAGCGAATCCGGAAATGTATTTTTCTGATTTGAAACAACTTATTTCAATATTAAAGAGAGAGAGGCTGACCCCAGAGGAATTTTTATTGTATGTGGAAAATGATATAGAATTTTTAAAGAATGACGAAGCTAGTATTTCTACCCGTGGCGAGAGCAAGGGGCAATTAAAAAAGGAAATTCAAACAAAGATAGAATCCTTAGAACGCACAAAGGAAGTGGTAGAGTTTTATCGAATTTATGAAGAGAAAAAGCGCGAAGCAGGCTTTATGGATTATGATGATATTTTAGAATACACGGTGAAGCTCGTAGAAGACTTTGAAGATATACGCGCAGATATAAAAGAAAATTATCATTATGTTTTAGTAGATGAACACCAAGATTCGAGCGGGGTACAAAACAACTTCTTGAAAGCTGTATGGAAAGAGGAAGAAAATCCGAATATTTTTGTAGTGGGAGATGATCGGCAGCTCATATATGGTTTTTCTGGGGCAAACATGTCTTATTTTGAAGAATTTGCAAACTTTTTTGGAAAAGCAAAACTTATAATCCTCATAGAGAATTATCGTTCTACGGAAAATATACTCACTCTGGCTGATGATTTATTGAAAAGTAAAATAAATAAAGAAAAATTACATACTAATACAAATTTAAATTATGAAAATACATTAAATGAGTATGTTTATCCCCGTGATGAGATACTGGGAGCTGGTTTGTATTTTAAAGAAAAAATAAAAGAGGGCACAAAGCCCGAAGAATGCGCTCTTTTAGTGCCGAAAAATTATCATGTACGAAATGCTATAGGGATATTAAATAATATAGGGGTGCCTGTCTCAGCCGGTAAAAATCTATCCTTTTTTGATACAGCAGAAACACAAAGTCTTTTAAGGGTTTTAAATATTGTTGCAAATCCATTTGACTTTATTTCCTTATCTCATTCATTACTTGATAAATATTCAAATATTTCTACTTTTGAAGCTCATAAATTTTTAAAATCTGCAAAAAACAATAAATTAGAGATTGAAGAATTAATATCGTGTGGTAAAGAAGACGGGCTTTTTGCCAAAGAAAATTCTATTTCTAAATGGGGTAATGTTTTGAAAAATTGGGTAAACACACTTTCTAATGAAAAACTCTCAGTAATTGTGAGCACTATTGGTAATGAATTTTTAATTAATGAATCAAAGACTCACGAAGAATTGATACGTAATGTGGAGGTAGTGCGAAGTTTTATTCATCTGGCTTTGCTTTTTGAGGAAAAAAATGTAAATAAAAAACTAGAAGATTTTTTGAGATATTTAAGAAGACTTGAGAATTATGGTAATCATATAAATCTGGCTAGTTTTGGAAGAGAGAGTGGGGTGCAAGTTATGACCCTGCATAAATCAAAAGGTTTGGAATATCGGGCGGTCTGGATAGCTCATATGAACGAAGAAGTCCTGATGTCTGAAAAAAGAAATAGTTTTTCTCTGCCAGAAAAAGTGAAAATGCATATTGCCGAACGAGATATTGAATCCACAAAAAGAGAACTTTATGTGGCAATAACTCGAGCCAAAGAGTTTTGTAATATTTCTTATGCAGGAGAGAATTATAATGGTGGTGAAATGGAGCTCGCGCAGATTATCCGCGAATTACCAGATGCGCATTTTGTGAAAAAAAATAAAGAAGAAACTGAAAAAGAAATTTTATCTTATGGACCCGAGGTATACACTGTGTCTGTAAAAAAAGAAGAAGGGGACATCTTGGAAGATATAAGAAAGTTTGTGAAAGAAAACTTTGAAGATAGTAGAGTATCTGTATCATTGCTTAATAACTTCTTTGAGTGTCCGTGGAAATGGTATTTTAGGAATTTCTTGAAACTACCGGAAGTAAAGAGCGTTTCTCTCGGCCTTGGCTCTGCTGTGCATAGTATTATAGAGTTTATTTTAAAGAGCGATACTCTTCCAAAAGATGCAGATATAAAAGAAAAAATAAAAATTGAGTTAGAAAAGGAGGGTGTGGGAGATGGTCCGGAATTGAAGAAACTTTCAAAAGATGCTTTTTCTGCTGTGTCTTATTGGATGAAGAACTATTATGAGCATTTAGAAAAAGATTTTACTTCTGAAAGATCTTTACAATTTCGTGACTCAAATTTCCCTAAATTATTAATGTATGGAAAACTAGACTTAACAGAAAGATTACCAAGTGGGGATGTTGTGGTGACTGATTTTAAAACTGGTAGTACTAAAACTAAAGGAGTAATAGAGAAAATAGATGAAGAAGGACGACTTTCATCTTTGATGCGACAGCTTGCAATGTATTCGTATTTAATAAGAGGTGCTGAAAAAGGTAGAGATGTGCAAACTTCTAAATTACTTTTCCTTGAGGCGAGCGAGGGAGACAAAAATGCTCTTTATTCTACGCACATAGAAGATAAACAAATAGATTTGTTGTTAAAAGATATAACTGATTATGATAATTTACTTAAAACAGGTGAGTGGGTAAATCGTCCGTGTTATTATAAATCTTTCGGTAAAGACTCTGTGTGTGAGTATTGCAAACGAGCAGAGATCTATAAATAAATTTTTTTAGGTACAAAAATTATAAAATTATCCAAATAATGTTATAATTTTTGCGATAGCAGATTTTCTAACAAATTGATATTATTTACACATGACTATAATTCTTAACATCTTAAAAGAACTCAATGAAAAATCTTTTAATTATAAAGGTGGTCGTGTAAATTTTTTAGGTTTACCAAAATTTAAAAAATATCCCCAAAATTCACTTCGAGCAACTTTGTCTTATTTATTAAAAGCGGGACTTGTTGAAGACTGTGAAAAATTACAGATTACACTTAAGGGAAAAAATTATATCAATAAAAAAATTGATTCTTTAAAACAGTTTGATTTTTATTTTAGTAAAGATATTCCTAAAAATTTAATAGTGATGTTTGATGTTCCAGAATCTAAAAAGGCTGAAAGGGAATGGTTGCGTTGGCACCTTAAAAAGTTTAGTTACTTAATGATACAAAAAAGTGTTTGGGTCGGACCATCTCCTTTACCAAAAGATTTTCTAGGTTATATTAAAAGTATTGGTCTTCAGGAAAATGTAAAAACATTCAAACTCGCGAGGGGATACGATTTTGAAAATAAAGATAAGGAATGATAGATTTGTTAGTTTTTCTGCCATCGCTGAGTTTCTAACAATTTTTTAAAATAAATCACTAAAAATTACTAAAAGTTTGGTCCTTTATCTATCCAGCCTAAGTAGAATCCGATACCAGCTAAAATGATTATGGAAATGATTAAAAGTATGTAGATTTTTCGTGTTTCTTTGCTCACTCTCATATACTAGCAAAATCTTGTAATTTTGTCTTTTTACTGATAAATTTGGTATAATTTAATTTATTATTAGGTTAATTTTAATTTTATGGACATACACGATATACATGGAACTAATTTTGGTATTCATGAAGGTGCGAAAGAGTCTAAAGATTTTTTAAGAGGTGAGGATAGACATATCGTAGAGGGTTATTTAAAACATGCAGAGGAACACGGAAAAGCTCACTTTGAAGATGCTGAGGGGAGAAAATTTACAATGGAACATAAAGATGGAGTTTATAATATTAGACCAAGACATATATAAATGAATAAGGAAAATACAAAAGGAAGAGAGCATCCGCTTTCTATGGTGATAAATGAAGCTGTAAAAATCTTTACGGATTTGGGTTTTGAAGTTGCTAGCGGGCCAGAACTTGAAGATGTTTGGCATAATTTCGATGCTTTAAATGTTCCAAAAGACCACCCAGCGCGAGACATGCAAGATACTTTTTATATTAAAGGGGAAGAAGGAAAAGTACTTCGAACTCATACTTCAAATGTGCAGATTCGTTTTATGGAAAATTTTGCGAAGTCTGGTAAAAAACCACCATTCGCTGTTATCTCCGTTGGTAAATGTTTTCGCAATGAAGCCACAGATGCAACCCATGAAATGCAGTTTTATCAGATTGAGGGTCTTATGATCGGAGAAGATATTTCAATGGCAAATTTAAAAGGGGTTCTTTCTCATTTTTATAAAAAAATGTTAGGGGAAGATACCAAGCTTCGTTTTCGTCCAAGTTTTTTTCCTTTTACCGAACCATCAATTGAATTTGATTTAAAATATAAGGGGCGTTGGATTGAGATGGGTGGAGCAGGAATGGTTCATCCGAAAGTTTTAGAAAACTGCGGAATTGATTCAGGCAAATATCAAGGTTTTGCTTTTGGTCCAGGCTTAGAAAGAGCTATGGTTATAAAATATGTAATGCCAGATATCCGTCCAGCTTATCAAGGAGACTTAAGATTTAATCAAGTTTAATTTTTTATATGAAAATTTCTTATAATTGGCTTAAATCATACATACCCGATGTTCCAGAAGTAGAAAAACTTTCTGATATTTTTACTTTTCATATTTGTGAAGTTGAGAGTTTGGAAAAGTTGCTGGACGGTGATGTAGTTTTTGATATAAAAATTTTACCAAATCGTGCACATGATTTACTTTCTCATCGGGGTATAGCTCACGAGCTTGCTTCACTTTTAGATATTAAGTTTATTGACCCCACACCAAAATACAAAGTTCCTGAATCTAAATCAACCAATTTAAAAATAGACATAGAAAGTGATAAATGTCGTAGATATATGGGTAGAATATTGAGGGGGGTAAAAATTGGTCCTAGTCCAGAGTGGGCAGTTGCACATCTGGAATCAATAGGGCAGAGAAGTATAAATAATATGGTAGATGCCGCAAATATTGTAATGTATGATTGCGGTCAGCCGACACACGTTTTTGATTTGAATAAAATTCAAGAAAAATTAATTGTAAGATTTGCGAAAGACGGGGAAGAACTTACCACACTGGATAATAAGAACTGCAAACTAACATCTTCCAATTTAGTTATTGCCGATGCGAAAAATGTCTTGGCTATCGCTGGGGTAAAGGGGGGAAAGATTGCCGAGGTGGATAATGACACTAAGGATATAATTCTTGAGGTTGCCAATTTTGACCCGACGAGTGTGCGGAAAACAGCTCAAATGTTAAATATTTTTACTGACGCCAAAAAGCGTTTTGAAAATGATCTTTCACCAGAGCTAGGTTCATATGCAATGCTTGAATTCTCAGCGCTTATTTTAGAAATGTGTCCAGAAGCATCATTTGAAGATGTTGTAGACATTTATCCTCAAAAAGCTAAACAGAAAAAAGTTTCTGTTTCGGTAAATTATATTAACAAACGCCTCGGTTCAAATTTTTCCAAAGAAGAGATAGAAAGTGTTTGGAAAAAATTAAATTTTGAATATACAGAAAAAAATGGTGAGTATGAGATTACAGTTCCGTTTTTGAGAATTGATATAACAGGTCCGTATGATTTAACTGAAGATGTCATAAGTATTTTAGGATACGACAGACTTGAGGAGAAATTGCCAGAAATTAAACTAGAATCAAAAATAAATGAAACTTTTGCTAAAATGCTTTTGGCTCGAAGTAAGTTGTTAAATGAAGGATATTCTGAAGTAATGACCTATGTGTTTAGAGATAAAGGGGAAGTAGGTGTTTTAGCTTCAGCTTCTGATAAAAAATTTTTGAGGACTAATTTAACTGATGGGTTAAAAGAGAGTTTAAAATTAAATCAGATTAATATGCCACTTTTGGGCATGAAAGAGATAAAAATTTTTGAAATTGGAACAATATTCAAAAAAAGTGGGGAAGAGATGCATGTTGCCTACGCAGATAAAAAAGAAATAAAAGAAACGACCTTAAGTCAATTTGTTTCTGGGGAATCCTTTTCTGATTTCAAGTTAGAATCTAGAAACCATAACCTAGAAGCTAAATTTAAAATGTGGTCACTGTTTCCATTCATCGCGCGAGATATTGCTGTATGGGTCCCAGAGAATATTGAGAGTGAAGAAGTAGAAAAGATTATAAAAGAAAATGCAGGAGATGTGGTAGTACGAGGCCCGGAGCTTTTTGATGAGTTTAAAAAGGAAGGACAAATCTCGTATGCCTTCAGGTTGGTTTTCCAATCTTTTGAACGTACTCTTACAGACGAAGAAATCAACAGCGTTATGACAAAAATAACCAATAAAATCAAAGAGAATAATGGTTGGCAGGTGAGATAAAATCTGATATAATATCTATATATGGCAAAGGAGAAAGAAGATAAAAAAGATGGCGGAAATGGCCATCATTATGATGCCTCTGACATTTCCGTCCTAGAGGGTCTAGAGCCCGTTAG
Organism: uncultured Candidatus Saccharibacteria bacterium; assembly: GCA_964638985.1. Classification (GTDB taxonomy): domain Bacteria; phylum Patescibacteriota; class Minisyncoccia; order Phycocordibacterales; family UBA9973; genus UBA9973. Next base: position 5,398 of record CAZXCD010000014.1, on the reverse strand, counting down.
GCGCCGTCCTGGCATGTATATTGGTACAACAGGCCCAGAAGGGTTGCACCACTTGATATGGGAGATTTTTGACAATTCGCGCGACGAGGCCATGGGAGGCTTTTGCGATGATATTGAAATAGTGCTCCTGCCAGACAATCGTGTCCGAGTGGCAGATAACGGCCGAGGTATTCCCGTGGATACACACAAAAAGACAAAAGTCTCCGCTCTTGAGACCGTGATGACCACGCTTCACGCCGGAGGCAAATTTGGCGGGGAAGGGTATAAGGTTTCAGGGGGTCTGCATGGAGTCGGCGCATCTGTAGTTAACGCTCTGTCTGTTTACTGCAAGGCCGAGGTGTTTAGAGATGGAGGTAAGTATCTGCAAGAATATTCGGAAGGAAAGAGAAAAGCGGTGGTGAAAAAAACCGGCGTTTCCAAACTTCATGGTACGGTTATCACTTTTGAACCGGACCAGAAAATTTTCGGCGATATTAAATTTGATTGGCATACAGTGGTAAATCATATCCGGCAGCAAGCATATCTGGTGAAAGAATTGAAGATTTCAATAATTGACGCTCGGGGATGGGACAACAAGAAGGGGATGAATGAATCCGACGTTTTTTATTTTAGAGAATTAGAACAAGAGCTTCCGTCAGTCTCTTTTTATTTTGAAGGAGGATTGGTGTCTTTGGTAAAATACTACAACAAATTCCAGAAACCCGCCCAGAATAATATTTTTTATGTTAATAAAGAGTTGGACGGTGTGGGGGTGGAGATAGCTCTCCAATATGTGGATGATATTGTGGATAGAATTTTTCCTTTTGCCAACAACATCTACACTCAAGAAGGTGGAACGCATGTTACCGGTTTTAAAACAGCGCTGACCAGAACTCTCAACACTTACTGCAAAAAGAATGAAATGATGAAAGAATCCGAAGGCGGATTCACCGGAGAAGATGTATTGGAAGGTCTGACAGTTGTCATCTCTGTCAAACTCCGCGAAATACAATTTGAAGGACAGACGAAAGGTAAGCTGGGAAGTATGGAAGCGCAAGGGGCTGTAGCTACCGTTTTCGGGGAAGCCTTCGCTAATTTCTTAGAAGAAAACCCGGATGATGCGAAAGCCATAATCAACAAATCAGTTCTCGCGCTAAAAGCCCGCAAGGCGGCGAAGGCGGCAAAAGATTCCGTGCTCCGAAAGGGTGCCCTTGAAGGAATGACTCTTCCCGGCAAGCTTGCGGATTGTCAAAGCAAAGATGCTTCAGAATCAGAACTATTCCTGGTAGAGGGAGATTCCGCGGGAGGTTCAGCCAAACAGGGCCGAGACAGGCGCACTCAAGCCATCTTGCCACTCCGAGGAAAAATTCTGAACGTTGAACGCGCTCGCATAGACAAGATGCTCGCCTCCAAAGAGGTGAAGTCGCTTGTCATTGCTATGGGTACTTCCATAGGGGATACTTTTGATTTGGGAAAAATGCGTTATCATAAAATAATCATTGCGACAGATGCCGATGTAGACGGTTCGCACATCCGCACACTTCTTTTGACTTTGTTTTATAGATATTTTAGACAAGTCATAGACGCGGGGTATATTTATATTGCCCAGCCTCCACTTTATAAAATCAAAAAAGGTAAAGAAATTTCTTATGCTTATACTGATGATGAGAAATTGAAAATTGTAGGTAAGAGCGCAGATGTGAGTGATATACAGGAGGTGGAAGCCGTAGCTGAAGGCGAAGGTCCCGAGCAAAGCGAGGGAGGAGAGCCTGAAGAGGAGATAAAGAGGAAATCAAACAAAATTCATATCCAACGCTACAAAGGTCTTGGAGAAATGAATCCGGAGGAACTTTGGGAAACGACCATGGACCCGGCACACCGTATCTTGAAGAGAGTAGATATTTCCGATGCTGAAGAAGCCAATGAAATTTTTGACATTCTGATGGGCTCCGAAGTCCCTCCTCGTAAATCTTTCATCCAATCCAATGCTAAATTGGCGGAGATTGATCTATAAATTTATGGAAGAACCAAAATTTGATAGTCAAAATTTAAAATCAGAGACACGAGAGAGTCGCAGTTTCGATGTTGAAAAACATCCGGCTCGTGGTGGTTTTATATATGAATTATATTTTGCAACTGAAGCAGAAGCCGAGGAGGCAGTAAAAGCTTTCTGGAATACACGCGAAGGTAGTGAATCTACAAGACGTGGTTTACAATCAGGCATGTTGATACCATTTAAACATGAAATTACCAATGGAGACAGAACAGAACCCCGTGAAGTTTATTCCGATGACGACTTCAAAAAACATCCTAGCAAACCATTTGTAGTTCGATTCAACGGCAATACTGAAGGCTTGAAACCAAAAGGAGAAGAGGCCTTACGTAAACTTGGATTTATTGAATAAAAACTATTTGAGAGAATTAAAAATAATCTCAAATTTCACAGGTCAGACCTGTGGTTTGTGATACAATATAGATATGGCTTTTAGAGATTCCGATTTAATAGAAAATGAATATTATCATATTTACAATCGCGGTAATGGCAAGAACAAAATCTTCAATTCCGAAGAAGATTATGATCGCTTTACCAAACTTTTATATGTTTGTAATTCAGAAAAAAGTTTTAAATTTAGAGATTTTATAGATCAGAAAATAGATGCTTGGGATGTTGAAACGGGGAAACCACTCGTAGAAATATGTTCATGGGTATTAATGCCTAATCATTTCCATATTATTTTAGTTTCCCACAGGTCTGACCTGTGGAATGAGAAATATAATCCTATTACAGAATTTATGAGAAAACTTTCTACTGCTTATGTTATGTATTTTAATAAAAAATACGGTAGAACAGGTTCACTTTTTGAAGGAAAGTTTAAATCTAAACACGTTCGAATAGATAATTATTTTAATTACTTATTTTCTTATATTCATCTTAACCCGGTGAAATTAATTCAATCAGACTGGAAGGAGAACGGAATAAAAAATAAAAAAGAGACACTTTCTTATCTTGTAGATTTTGCATATTCAAGCTTCCAAGACTTTTATGGTATTTCTAGGAAGGAGGGCAGAATAATAAATAAAGATTCATTACCTGAGTCTTTTAAATATAATCATGTTAATGAGCTTTTTGAATGGATAATTGATCTCCCACAGGTCGGACCTGTGTAGGCTCTAAAAATTAAAAATGAAACTCAGTAAAATAACAAAAGAATACTGGAGAGAAAATGATTGGAAAGACTTGGAAAAAGTGGAAAGTGCGCTAGATTTGTACGCTATCGCTGGAAGAATATTTTCTCGTATGGAAAAGCCATTAGTCCAAGTTTGTGGTCCGGTTGGAACCGGAGGGTTGGGCTCGGTAGAAAAAAATCTAGAAATTTTCAATGATACGATAATACAATTACAGGGAAAAGGGTTGAATGTTTTTGATCAAATGCCTTTTGAAGATCAAATGCAAAATTTAAAAAAGAAATTTTCAACCGAAAAAGTCGTAAACGATATTTTAAATGATTTTTATTTACCAATATTTAAATCAGGAGCTATTTCTGCATTTTATTTTATGCCCAACTGGCAAACCTCCTTTGGTGCAAAGTGGGAACACGAAGAAGCCAAAAAGCTTGGTATAAAAATAGTTTATTTGTAATTTTTTTGAATAAACTATTTTTTGTTTTTAATTTCTTCCAAGAGTTTTGAGATGAGCTCTTCTTTGGTCATTTGTCCGAGTTGGCCAGCATCGCGAGATTCTAATGTAACTTTATTAGCTTCTATTTCCTTATCTCCAATGACTATCCAGTAGGGGAGCTTGTTATTTTTTGCATCACGAACTTTTCCACCGAGGTTTGATTCTTCGTCATCCAATTCTACTCTGATATTATTTTCTTTTAATAAATTAAATATTTCTTTCGCATACTCATTATGAGTAGTGCGTACAGGAATGACTTTTACTTGCACAGGAGCGAGCCAGAGAGGGAAGTTACCGGCAAGGTGTTCAATCAAAACGGCAAGAAACCTTTCTATTGATCCCATAATAGCCGCATGAACCATCACGATACGTTCTTGTTCTCCTTTTTCATTAATACAATACAAATTAAATCTCTCTGGCATATTCATATCAAGCTGGATCGTGGCTACTTGATGGTCTCTTCCTATGGCATCTTTCGCCAAGAAGTCTATTTTAGGCCCATAAAAGGCAGCTTCTCCGAGCGCTTCTATCGCTATTTCTCCATTTTCTTCAATAATTTTTCTTAAAGCATTTTCTGAATTTTGCCACACCTCTTCTGTCCCCAAATAAGCCTGCATGTTTTTTGGATCATGGAGAGATAAACGGGGTTTTAATATAAAACCAAAAGAACCATAAAATGTTTTTACTATTTTATAAATCTTCCTCATTTCTTCTCCGGATTGATTTAATCTGCAAAATACATGCGCATCATCTTGCGTAATAGAGCGCACCCTGGATAATCCTCCAAGTTCACCAGTTTGTTCATCACGATACACTTTTGTAGTTTCGGCATATGCTTGGGGAAGCTCCTTGTAACTCCATTGTTTGCGGTTATAAATTTGCGTATGGTGTGGGCAGTTCATTGGCTTCATGGCAAATACATGTTCTTCACGAGTATTTATTTTAAACAAATCGTCCTTAAATTTTTCCCAGTGTCCAGAAGCTTCATAAAGTTCCTTTTTAGTTATATGTGGAATATCTACTTTCACATACCCCGCAGATTTACGCAATTCCCAAACAAATCCATCCAATAAATCTCGCAGTATAGTTCCCTTAGGAGTGAAAAGAGGAAGGCCTGCTCCCACTAAGTCTGAAAATGTGAAAAGATCCAATTCCTTCCCTAATTTCTTGTGATCTCTTTTTTCCGCTTCTTCGCGCTGTTTTAGATAAGCCTCAAGCTCTTCTTTGGTCTCAAAAGCTAATCCGTAAATACGCGTAAGCATTTTATTCTTTTCATCTCCGCGCCAATACGCCCCGGCGACGCGGTCCAGCTTGAAAGAGTCGGGGTCTATTTCTTTGCTTGGATTTTCCAAGTGTCCTCCACGACACAAATCTGTAAATCCTCCACAAGTATAAGTGGTGATTTTTTCGCCACGGTCGGCTATTTCATTTATCAATTCTTGCTTGTATTCATTTTTGAAAAAGCTTATGGCTTCTTCTTTGGATATTTCTTTGTGTTCAAATTCCGTCCATTTAGGCAAAATTTTTCGCATTCTGTCTTCTATTTTTTGTAAATCGCTGTCCGCTACTTTTTGGTCGCCGAAATCAATATCATAATAGAAGCCATTATCTATTGAGGGGCCGAGAGTAAGTTTGATTTTATCAAATTTATAAATTTCTCCCACCGAAGCCGCTAGTAGGTGAGCTAGGGTATGCCTTAAATTATGCAGTTTTTCTTCTTTGTTATCCATATTTCTCATA
>CAZXCD010000013.1:0-19738 GCA_964638985.1 uncultured Candidatus Saccharibacteria bacterium | reverse complement strand
ATATTTTTAAAACTTTTTTCGGCGTCATCAACGCGATTTTTAAATTGTTCTCCATATATCCGGATGTGGTCTTCGGCAAAGGAGGTTATGCATCATTTCCGGTGATTTTCGCCGCCAGGATTCTCCGTATTCCCGTCATTATTCACGAATCGGATTCCGCTCCGGGCAGGGTGAATAAATGGGCGGGACGTTTTGCCAAAAAAATCGCGATTTCTTTTCCTGAAGCGGCGGATTATTTCCCGAAAGAAAGAACCGCCTGGGTCGGCCAACCCATAAGAGCCGAGATAGAACACGGGGCCTTGCGTGGAGAAGCGCTTGAATATTTCAAACTTGAAGAGTCGTTGCCGGTTATTGTCATCATTGGCGGTTCACAAGGCGCCGAGCTGATAAATAATACCGTCTTGGATGCATTGCCGAGGTTGACGAAGAATTATCAGATTATTCATCAGACCGGCATAAATAATTTTAAAATTGTTTCTGGGCAAGCGGATGTGATACTGGAGGACAGTAGATATAAATCAAGATACATTCCTTTTGCCTTCTTAAATCCCTTGCAGTTAAAAATGGCTGCCGGAGCCGCCAGCATCATTGTCTCTCGTGCGGGGTCAACCTTGTTTGAAATAGCCTCTTGGGGTGTGCCTTCTATTCTGATTCCATTTACCAGCTCCAATGCTGATCATTCAAGAAAAAATGCCTTCAATTATGCCCGAGCCGGGGCTTGCAGTGTGATTGAAGAAGCAAATATGACTGCAAATATTCTCAGTTCAGAAATTGAAAGAATTCTAGGAGACACGGAAGGCTACGAACGAATGACACAAAGCGCGAAAACTTTCAGTAAACCCGGCGCTGCGGAAAAAATCGCCAGAGAATTGGTGGATATTGCTTTGAGTCATGAGAAATAAGGATTTTTTGAATAAAATTTGCTTAAAAAACAGCGTTTAGTATAATTCAGGTATGAATCTTACCAAATGTGACATTTGCAAAAAAGGAATAAAAGGTTATCCAGTGAAAGCCGGTACTGGTTATTTTATGGGGAATGATTTTTGTTTAAAGTGCGGGAAGCCAATACTAGATTTTTTAAAAAAACATAAATTATTAGATAAAGAAGAAAAAATAAAATGATCAAGAAAAAAGAAAAAATAATAACAAACGCAGAACTTCTTGAATCAATAAATAGAAGCTTTTCTAAAATGGAAACAAAAATGGCTACCAAGGATGATTTATTAAAACTTGAGCTGAAACTTACAACTGAAATACATGATATCCGTATGGATTTTAAAAGTTTCAAGAAAGATTCTAATGATTCTATAAATAAACATACAGTCGACATAGATGATCTCAATGATTCATTGCTGCTTCAAGACAAGAGGATAGAAAAACTTGAATTGAAATCAAAATAAGATGTCTAAAAATTTATGCAAAAATTCGAGAGAGAGAGAGAGAGAGAGAGAGAGAGAGTTAAAAGCTCCTTCTAAAAATAGATTTTTAGATATTTCTTCTGTAAAAATTACTGTACTTGTATTTTGTGCGGTAGACTAAGGCGAAGATGAATGCCAATTAATTAATTTTCCTCACCTCGTCTGCTGCTGCATCCACCCCTCTCCATAACTTAATTATGGAGAGGGGAAAAGCCTGCTTGCTGGCAGGCAGGGGTGATGTTTTTGAGGTTGAATTTTTGTGCTATCATATATTTATGTCCGATAACAAGATTGTAACCAGATTTGCGCCGTCACCTACGGGTTTTATGCACGTGGGGGGTGTGCGAACAGCGCTCTATACGTGGCTTTGGGCCAGGAAAAATGGTGGGCAATTTATTCTCCGCATTGAAGATACGGACAAGGTGCGAGAAGTGGAAGGTTCCATAGCGCACATACAGAAATCTTTAAAATGGCTCGGTTTAAATTGGGATCAAGGGCCGGACATTGGTGGTCCATACGCGCCGTATATTCAATCAGAAAGATTGGAACTGTATAAAAAATACGCCAACACTCTTATGGAAAAAGGTTTCGCTTATGCTGACCCCTATACCGAAGAAGAAATAGAAAAATGGAGGCTTGAAGCTGAAACAAATAAAAAACCTTTTATGTATAGAGACCATAGGCCAGAAAATCCACCCAAATGGGACGGCACCATGCCGTTGCGATTTAAAACCGGAGAATTAAAGCGAACAGTTTGGAACGATGTCGTCTGGGGTGAACTCTCGGCCGGGCCAGAGGCGCTGGATGATTTTATTTTAATGAAAAGCGACGGATATCCGACGTATAACTTCGCGCATATTATTGATGATATAGAAATGGGTGTGACTCACGTGATGCGCGGGCAAGAATTTATTTCTTCCACCCCAAAATTTTTATCTTTATATGAAGCACTTGGAGTGAACCCGCCATTATTTGCCACTACGCCTCCGATAATGGGACCGGATGGAAAGAAAAAATTAAGCAAACGCGACGGAGCGAAAGATATTATGGAATATGAGAAAGAAGGATACCTGCCCGATGCTATGCTTAATTATCTGGCCTTTCTTGGTTTTAATCCCGGAGGAGAAAAAGAGATTTATACCAGAGACGAATTAATTTCTGTTTTTGACCTAACTAAAATCCAACGTTCCGGCGCGCAGTGGAATGATGAGAAGCTTGATTGGATGAATAAGGAGCATATGAAAAAATTAACCAATCAAGAATTCATAGAAAAGGCTAGACAGTATATAAATTTTATTACCCCAATAAGTGAAGCAGAGCTCAACAGTCTAATTCTTACATTCAGAGATAGAATTACAAAATTTAGCATTCTGAATGAATTTATAAAAGGAACCGAAATCAATGGTTCAGTGGCGGGAGTAGGTAGACATATATTAAATGAGTCAAACAATACTTCAGTCACCTCAAACAAAAAAGAAAATATTGTGGTTTTGGTTTCGGGCCCGAATGATTATTTGCTTTCTTCGGTAGAAAAAGACCCGAAAATATCTGAGCCGAAATTGTTGATTCCGAAAGATTCAGACAAAGACACAACTATAAAATATTTGATAGAGATAAAAAAAATAATTGAAAAAAGTGATTGGAAAAAAATTCTGGAAAAAGATGATGAAAATAAATTATGGGTATATGCCGGAGAAAGGGGAAGGGGAAAAGTACTCTGGCCACTTAGATTTGCGCTCTCTGGACAACAAAAATCTCCAGACCCATTTGAGATAATGAAAGCCGTTGGAGTAGAAGCTACCCAAAGAAGAATAGATAACGCTATTTTACAATTAAAAAATAATTTGTTATAATACACACATGCTTAAAGTAAATTTTTTCCATGTTTGCGAAAACGCGCTGATCGAGCAGGGGACTGGTAATCTTTCCATTATCGGTATCTTTGAGAATATCAATGCGCAGAACTTCCCTGCGATGCATCCATCAATGAGCATCGTGGTGGGATTTGAAAATAAAAATCCGGGTATTTACGATGTGGAATTTGAATTCCTAGATGAAAAAGGAACGATATTGAAAATCCCGGCCAAAATAAACATCGGAGCAAACGGTCGAGGCAATTTCTTGAACAAGATAGTCGGTTACCAGATTCCGCGAGAATTGACCCAAAAAATAAAATTAAACTACGAAGGGGAGACTATCTATACGGGATATATAACCGTAAATAATAAATAAAACAATCTGCCCTAATATTGCCATTTCTGCTATACTATCATAGTAGGGTTTTAAAATATGGAATTTTATCATAATTACAAAACTTATTTCAGGTTTTTATTTTTGGGGATTTTACTCATAATTCCCATTGTTTTTTCTTCTGCGCAGACGGCGCAAGAAATAAGGAACAAAATAGACGAAAAAGACTCCGCCATAGAGAAATTGGAGAAAGAAATAGTCGCCTACCAGACACAACTGAATAGTTTGGGACAACAAAAAGATTCCCTTAATAACTCACTAAAAGAACTGGACCTAACCAAGAAAAAATTAAATGCGGACATTTCCGTGACGCAAAATAAAATTGATAAAACTAATTTAGAAATACAAAATTTAAGCAAAAACATAGGAAGTAAAGAGGGTTCCATAAAAAATAACTTAAACTCCATCGCGCTTGAGATCAGAAATGTAAATGAGTTTGAGCGGAGCGATTTATTGGAGACGATGCTCTCTGATGACGGTTTTAGCGCTGTCTGGAATGATATAGACAACATAGTCGCAGTCCGGGAAAGGCTCAGAGAAGACATAATCAGTTTAAAACAACAAAAGGGTGAACTAGAAGATACCAGAAAGGTGACAGTGGAGGCAAAAAACAAGCTTACCACGCTCAAGTCTCAGCTTTCAGACCAGCAGAAAATCGTGGTGCAAAACGCCAATGAAAAAAGCAAGCTTCTAACCCAAACGAAAAACAACGAAGCCAACTATCAAAAATTACTTAAAGAAAGACAAGCGCAAAAAGAAGCCTTTGAAAAGGAGTTGGAGGCTTTTGAGGCTCAACTTAAATTTATTCTTGATCCTTCACAACTTCCAAAAGGGCGTGTGTTGAGCTGGCCACTTTATAGCATTTTTGTAACCTCGCCATATGCTCCGAGATGGGGCGGATTTCATAGAGGCACTGACTTTAGGGCTCCTGTCGGCACCCAGGTCAAAGCGGTGGCTGATGGGGTGGTAAAAGGCACCGGAGACACGGATCTTTGTTGTCCCGGGGCATCTTTCGGCCGATGGATATTTATAGAGCACACCAACGGACTTTCTAGCACTTACGCGCATCTTTCACTCATATCTGTAACCAAAGGGCAGAAAATTAAGAGGGGACAGGTAATAGGTTACAGTGGCAATACGGGGTCATCTACGGGTCCGCACCTTCATTTATCCTTATATATATCAAGCGGGGTCAACATATCTTCTTTCCCAAGTAAATCTTATCCCGGAAAAACTCTGGTTCAACCAATATCCGCAACTGAAGCTTATCTTGACCCGATGAAGTATTTACCCCCATATTCTGGAAATTGATAAATTGGTGTGATATTATATAAATATGGAAAAGAGTAATATAAAAAACGGCGGATTTCTACAAATCATAGTTGTCATCATCGTAGCTCTCCTTATCATGAAATATTATGGGGTGACTATTTCTGAAGTTGTCATCTGGTTCAAAACATTTTTTGCTAGTGTGCTTAGGTAAATCTTTACTATGAAAAATAAAAAATATTTAAAGACAAAAGAGGGCGGAATGAGCATCTTGGGGGCTCTGGTCATCGGCATTCTTATTATTCTCGCTCTTAGTTACTTCAATATTAATTTAAGAACCGTCGTAGAGAGCCCTACGGGTCAGGAAAATGTGACTTACGTTAAAGACACCGCCAAGAGCTTCTGGACCAAATATCTAGCCGAACCGGCTCTATATTTATGGAAGGATGTATGGGTAAATATTTTTTGGAAAGGATTTATTTCTAATATGGAGCGTCTACGCGATGGGAAGCCCACAGACCTAGACAACGCGGCCCAAAGGATAAAGATATAGAACAATAGGAGCAATAGTCGCAATGCAGATTGCGCGACATTTTAATGAATACCGCAAACATATATTGTGCGACACGGGTATATTCTATTGGCATGAGCTAGAAAGGACGTATCCGGCTCTTTCTGCCTCTTCCCCTGTCGTAAACCAGACTCGGTTCTCTTGTTTGATAGTTTTCCCCGCAGAACAACTTGTAGAATAATATTTACTTCCCCTGCTGGAAGCGAAAAAAGTTTTTCCGGAAGAAGAAGAATTAGTCTCCAGACGTCCAACATCTGTAACCGCCGAAATGGCGTTTGCGGTTTGGCTGGTGCCCTGGTATTGGTCTCCATATTCAATTTTAATGCCCCCAGAGCCGTTTTCCTTGGATAGTCTACCTAGCTCAAAGGAGCCTAGACCAACTAAAATTACGATGATTACTACTAAAATATCCTTCCCTTTTTCACTTTCTATAAACTGCTTGATTTTTTCCATAAAATTGTTTATACTCTATTTGTTTTAAATTATACAATAACCAGCTACTAGAAGCTATAAACTAGAACCTAATTCAATGGCACATAGAAAAGCCGGCGGTACCGCCAAAAACTTAAGAGACTCACAACCTAAATACCTGGGGGTAAAGCTTGCCGATGGACAAAAGGCTCAAGCGGGCTCTATAATCGTCCGCCAGCGTGGTACGGCCGTTATGGCGGGTACAAATGTATCTATAGGCAAGGATCATACCCTATTTGCCCTGAAGCCAGGCACCGTTAAATTTGGCTCCAAGCGCAAGACATCCTTCAATGGTAGTACTTCAGTCAAGAAAGTGGTGAATGTAATCTAAATAAATTACAAACTTAAAAAAACCCCCAAAACGGGGGTTTTTTTTAAGTTTGTTCAATTATTAATTTAAAAGAAGATTTTTTGCCTTTAATCAGAATCAGAATGTCATGTTCCCCTATTTCTTTGATTGGTTTTTCTAAGACGATAAATTCTTCATTGATATCTGCATGGTTTTGTTTTTTCATTTCTTCCACTATTTCTTTATTGTGAATTTTAGAAAATAAATGTCCTTTATCGTCTGCTTTTGCTTTCAAGTATACAGTCTTACCTTTTATTTCTTCTAGATTCTTTAATAAAAGTTCTTCTTGAACTTCCCTCTCTATTTCAATATTTTTCTTTCTTTTTTCTAGCTCTGAGACCGCCTTTGGAGTCGCAAGTTCGGCTAATTTTCTGGGAAAAAGAAAATTCATGGCGTAGCCGTCATTGATTTCTTTTATGTCGTGTCTCTTCCCTACCCGGGCGACATCTTGTAAAAATATTACTTTCATTTTACTTTATAACTTTATAAACTTTCTACTTATTTAGTAATTCCACTGCTTTATTCATCTGTGGGTCAACCTTGTTGTCCAAATCTTTTTCTGTGATTTCCACCACATAGTCCGGGGTTAGTCCTTTCTCTGAAATTGAATTTCCATTCGGGGTCAGCCACTTCGCTACGGTAATCTTCAGTATGGTGTCCGGAGTCACATCTATGACTTCCTGCACAGAACCCTTGCCGAAGCTTTGAGTGCCCACCAATTTCGCGCGATTATGATCTTTCATCGCGCCTGCCAAGATTTCAGAGGCCGAAGCGGAACCGCCATCTATTAAGATTACAAATTTTAATTTTTCATTGAAGACGTCATAGCCCTTGCTTCTAAACACCACAGGCGATCTGTTGTTGCCATAGTCTTCTGTCGCGACGACTTTTCCTCCTTTTAGGAACCAGCTCGCCATATCTACAGATGCATCCAAATATCCGCCGGGGTTTCCTCGCAAATCCAATATCAGCTTATTGCTTCCCGTGTTTACAAATTGTTTCATCGCATTACGGAAGAGGCTCGAAGAATTGGCGGAGAAACTGTAAAGCTTGATGACAAAAATCCCGTCTTTCCTTATCTCCGTATCTAAAGTCGGTATCTCTATCGTATCACGCACTATTTTTATTTCCTTCGGTTGGTTTAACCCAACTCTCAAGATAGTCAGAGTGACGGTCGTTCCTTTCGGCCCTCTGATTAATTTAATTGATTCCTCCACACTCATTCCGGTGGTAACCTTGTCATCAATTTTAAGAATTTTATCTCCGGATTTAATATCAGCCCTGTAGGCGGGAGTATCTTTGAGTGGAGCTACGACAGTCAGCGTCTTGTCTTTTATTCCGACCTCCATACCAATTCCTTCAAAATTGCCGGAGATTTCTTCCTCAAAGGACTTCGTCTCTTCTGGGTTGAAATACACGCTATATGGGTCATTTAAAGAGCTCATAAGGCCGGAAATCGCTCCGTAAATCCTGTCTTGGTCTGATACTGCGCCAGCAGTGGGATATTTTTCATCAATAGTGTTCCAGACTTTCCAAAACGGAGAAAAATCCGCTTGTGTTTCAATCTGTGGTTCTTTGTCGGAAACACCGAGAATTTTATCTATCTCTCTGTAATTACTGCCTCCGACGTAAAGGCCAAAAGCGAAAAACAGGAAGACAAATAAAACAATAATCGCAATATGTTTCGTTTTAGAAAATTTTTCCATAATTTTTTATACTTGTTCTTGTGAGTTTTGATTTTTTTCAAAATCATAATTCTCTCTGAAATTGTCAAAAGTCTTAACACCAGATTTCGCTTTGTAATTTCTATAAAGAACATAACTGAAATAAATGAGCCCCAATCCGGTAATAGTAAATAAGATATTTTTCCAAGCATACGGAAATCCAAGGTAAGGCAAAATTGTCACCCAAGTTCCTAAAGCTAAAAGTATTCGTGCTTTACGCATTGGTACATTATATCAACAAGGGGGTAAAAATGCAAAATGTTTTAATTGAAATATTCGGGAGTATTTATGGACATCCAGTCCAAGAGTTGGCGCATAATTGAGGTTGCTCCGACGCTGTTGGTGGAAGGTCCAGCTTCCATCATTACTGTAAAAGCGTATTTCGGATTCTCGTAAGGGAAAAAACCGACAACCCAAGAATTGACTTTGTTTTTGGCTAAACCTATCTGGGCGGTACCGGTCTTGGCGCCTACTTTTACATACGGTACGTTTAGCCCCACGGCCGTACCGAAAGTCACCGCCTGTCTCATCCCGTCGTGCACCGTATCAAAATATCCTTTTTCCAGGTTTATTGTGGAGAAAGTCTTCTCTTTTTCAATATCATTTAACACTAAATGCGGACTTAACAACTTCCCGTTGTTCGCGATGGCTCCTGTAGCGCGGACTACTTCCATTAGAGTGACTTGGAAGCCATATTGTCCGATGGCAGTATGATAAGTATCTCCAATGCGCCAAGGATCTCCGTTGAAGTTTGCTAATTTCCATTCTGGGTTTGGAATCGTTCCGCTCTTTTCATCTGGTAAGTCAATTCCAGTTTTGCTTCCGAAGCCGAAAAGTCGCGCATATTTTTCCAGGTTAGCGATGCCAAGCCCCTTCTGGTCTTCAAAGCCTCCTCCTATGGCATAAAAATATATGTCGGAGGAAACAGCAATCGCTTCCATCATATTCGTCCAGCCATTCACCTTCCAGTCTTTGAAAACAGTTTTTTGGTCTGGAAAATATGGATTTGGAATAGAGATAGAACCCGTTGAAAGAATTTCTTTATACTGGTCTATCACATTTTCAGCAAGTGCGCCCAGAGCGAAAAACGGCTTCACGATTGACCCCGGAGTGTATAGTCCGGAGATGTCTCTATCCAGGAATGCTTTCCTTTTGTCTGTTAAATAATTTTTAATACTAGCAGTATCTTTCCCGAAAGAAAGGATTTCGGAATTATATTCCGGGAAACTGGTGGAAGTAATAAGTTCTCCTTTTTCCACGTCCATAATGATGCCTGCTCCTCCCGTGAAGGGTCCAGATTCGGATAAGTTTTTAATAAGAGTAAATAATTCTTTTTGAATTCGCGAATCAATAGTCGTCACCAAATCCGTACCTTGTTTTGGGGTATTTATGATATTTTCCGAATATACCTTGCCGAGAGCGTCGGTTTCTATTATTTTTGACCCGTTTTCCCCTTTTAATTGCTCGTTATATTGCTTTTCCAAGCCATCTTTCCCGATAAATTCACCCTGCCAATAATTACCCGATTTGTCTTGGGTCGGATAGCTGACATAGCCAAGTAGATGAGAAAAGCCGGGCGACAAGTATGCGCGAGTGGGAACATTCTCCTTGGGAGCCGAGCTCCCACTTGGGAGCTCGGCTCCCAAGCCTCTTTTGTTCCAAGTCATCTCCACTTTATTGCGGTCGTAAATTATTCCCCGGTCAGTGAAAATCAATACTTTTTCTAATACATTATTCTGGCTTCGTTTAAAATACACTTCACCTTTTTGGATTTGCAAATAAGCGAGGCGAGTACCGAAGACTCCCGTGAAAAAAATAAATAAAACCCCGAGCAGAATGATTGTCTTCTTGGGAATGGGTCTCTCTATGCGTCCTTCAAATTGCTGACGGTCAAAGTTTTGCAAGTTTTGCGAATCAAGAAAAATTTCATCCGGGTCTACGAAATTATTTTTATATTTTATTTTATTTTTTGTAATTCTCGGTATCATAAAATTTTATTTTCTTTTTTAGCATTTCTATCGCTATGAGGATTATAGTATAAATTAGGAGAGAAATAAAAATAGCGGACGGGTCCCCTGCCCCGTAAAGCAAATTTGACAGCAAGAGCAAAATGACCGCCTCCCAAAAAACACTGAAATAAAATACTCCAACAAGTGCTAATAAAACAGACACCCAAAAAGGCATAAAAAGTACCAAAAATAAGAGCAAAATTGAAGCTAGAATCCTGATAAGCATATTTCTATACTACACGGTTTGCGCTAAAAATACAAAAAATCAGATCATTCCCATTTCTTTACCCACTTCGGATAGAATTTTTAGGGCTTGATCTATTTGTTCTTTGGTATGAGCAGCGGAGATTTGGAAACGCAGTCTGGCTGTGCCTTCAGGCACGACTGGGAACCATAATCCCACCACGAAAAGTCCCTTTTCCAGCAATTTTTTGCTCATTTCTTGCGTTTTGGCGGCATCACCCAGCATTATCGGTATGATTGGATGAATACCGTTCAGTACTTCAAAACCCAATTTTTTTGCCCCGTTTCTGAAGTATTCTGAATTTTCTTTTACCTGTATCAATAATTCAGGTTTTTCTTTCAGTAAATCAAGAGCCCGAATGGAAGCCATAACTACAGACGGAGGCACAGAGTTTGAGAAAAGATAGGTGCGAGATTTCTGTCGGAGTAATTCTATTATTTCTTTTTTACCGGCGATGTATCCGCCGACAGCTCCGCCCAGCGCTTTACCAAAGGTTCCGGAGAGAATGTCAATTTGCCCGTATAAGCCGAAGTGTTCAGGGGTGCCAGCGCCAGTTTTGCCCAACACCCCAACGGCATGAGCATCATCCACGAACAGAAGCGCTTCGTGCTTTTCCGCCAATTTTTTCAATTCAGGCAATTGCGCCAAATATCCCTCCATTGAAAAAACTCCGTCCGTCACTATTATTTTAAAGCGATAATTTTTATCTTTATCCTCTTCCAGCATTTTTTCAAGAGTTGCTATGTCTCCATGGGGATAAATTCTTTTGATCACGGATTCTTTCTTGCAAAGTTTGAATGCATCTATAATGCTTGCATGATTCAGTTCATCGCTATATATCACATCCATATATGGACTATTTTCGCCGAAGGTTTCATTCGTTATAGTTGCGAAAAAGCCCAAATTTGACATAAAATTTGTAGTGTACAAAATACTATCTTCCACTCCTAAAAATTCCGCCAACTTATGCTCCAATGTTTTGTGGATTTTTTCTGTACCGGAAATAAAACGCACCGAAGACAAGCCAAAACCGTATTTATCAATCGCTTCCTTCCCCGCCCAAGCTATTTCCGGATGATTGGCCAGTCCCAGGTAATTATTTGAAGCAAACATTAAAACTTTTCTACCTCCCATTTCCACTTCCGATTCTTGCGCGCCATCCAATTCCCTTTCAATCTTAAATTTTCCCGCCTGCTTGAGTGTTTCCAGTTCTCCCTCTATTGATTTCATTAATTTTTTTGAATACATAAAATTATTTACTTAACTTCCCTTTTAAATATTTTAGCATCTCTTCGGTCATCTTATCCAAATCGTATTTATGACGCCAACCCCAATCCGCTCGCGCGACGCTGTCATCAATGCTCTTCGGCCAACTATCCGCTATCGCTTGGTGAAAATCCGGACTATAACTGATTTGAAAATCCGGTATATATTTTTTGATGGTATTGGCAAGTTCTTTAGGAGAAAAGCTGATAGCAGATAAATTGTATGCCATACTTGATTTTACTTTGTCTTTGGGCGCTTCCATTAATTCTATCGTTGCGCGGATAGCATCGTCCATATACATCATAGGCAGATATGTGTTCTCGGCAAGGAAACTAGCATATTTACCCTCTTTTATTGCGCCGTAAAAGATTTCCACGGCATAATCCGTGGTGCCTCCGCCTGGTTCGCTTTTCCAGGAGATAAGTCCCGGGTAACGCACACTCCGCACATCTAAATTAAATTTATTTTTGTAATACTGACAGAGAAGTTCTCCGGCGTATTTTGTGATGCCATACATAGTAGTGGGTTCAATCACGGTTTCTTGCGGAGTATTCTCTCTTGGGGTCGTATTGCCAAAAACCGCGATGGAAGAAGGCCAGAATATTTTTAATTTTTCTTCATTACCCAAGTCTAAAATTTGTCTTAAACTTCCCATATTCAAATCCCAACACAACTTCGGATTTTTTTCACCGGTTGCCGAAAGCAGAGCTGCCAACAAATAAATAGTGGTGATTTTTTCTTTTTTTACCAGGGTTTTCGTCGCTTCTATGTCCATGGCGTCCAATACCACAAAAGGCCCAGTGTCTTTTAATAACGGAGATTCAATTTTAATATCGGAAGCTATGACATTTTCCTTGCCGTATTTTTTTCGCAGGGCGAGGGTTAATTCCACGCCTATTTGTCCACAGGCTCCAATAATTAAAATTTTTTCCATCTTTTTATTATACACAATTATTTAATCATGACCAAAGAAGCATCATCAGACGTTTCTTCCGAAATTTGGAAACCGAGAGTCGTGGCCAGGTTGGAACTACCCGCATTTCCTCTTTTGATGGCGCACCAAATTGTGATATCAGGGAAATTGCGGGTATAAACATCTATCGCGAACTGTGTAAAGTTTTTCATTATGCCTTTCCCCCTAAATGCCCCATAAGAGCGCCAGCCTATCGTGTGCCAATTATTCTCGCCCGAAAATAATGGTTCCGGCCCCAACCAAACCAGAGCAGCGAGGGCGTCCGTTTGTTTATGAATCAGGCAAAAAGGTGTACGATTTTTCCCATACCAATCTTCGTATGGATTTTCCCCGAAACGTTTTCTGTCTCTGGTATTTTTCTGTAAATCCAAATCTTTCTCATCCAAGGAAAGTTTTTTCAGTTGTTCCACATACCTTTTTTCCAATCCGACAAATATGCTGAATTCTTCTCCATCTTTGGATATGGCGTCGGCAATATGTACAGATTCAAAAATTTTTAAAGGCAGGGAAAATTTTTGTGACTTATTTTTGGGTGTGATTTTCATAAAATTTTTACTCCACAGTTACGCTTTTTGCCAGATTGCGAGGCTTGTCTACGTCATTCCCTCGCGCTACCGCCACGTAATACGCCAATAATTGCATCGGGATAAAGGCGAGGATTGGGGTCAGTATTTCCAAGGTTTTCGGAATATAAATCACATCATCGGCCAGATTTTTAATTTCCTTGTTGCCTAGGGTGGTCAAAGCTATCACCCGCCCTCCGCGAGCTTTTATCTCTTCTATACAGGTTTTGTTTTTCTCGTACATACTGTCTTCGGGGACTATGACGAAAGAAGGGAGATTTTTATCAATCAACGAAAGTGGCCCATGTTTCAGTTCGGTGGCATTTATTCCTTCAGCGTGGATATAAGAACATTCTTTCATTTTAAGCGAACCTTCCATCGCCGTGCCGGTATTATACTTGCGTCCAAGAAAGAAAAAATCACGACTATTTTTATATTTTTTGGCCAATTTTTCTATACTTTTAGCGTTTTTTAATATTTTTTCAGCCAAGACAGGGAGCTTTTGTATTTCTTTTAAAATTGTCACGGCTTTAGATTTCGGTAGTTCACGCATTCTACCTAAATAAATTGCGAGCATAATTTGGAGCAATACCTGCGAAGTGGATGCTTTGGTGGAAGCCACGGCTGTTTCCGGACCAACATGATTGTATGCTCCGGCATCTACTTCTCGCGCGATGCTTGAGCCGATAGCGTTTACGATGCCGAGGGTCAGCACTTTTTTCTTCTTTGCTTCCTTCACCGCGTTTAAGGTGTCTGCCGTTTCTCCGGATTGAGAAATAGCCAACAGCCCCGTGTTTTTATTGAGCGCTGTTTTGCGATAGGTGAATTCCGAACCATATTCCACTTTCGTGGGAATTCCAGCCAATTCTTCAAAAGCATATTCCCCTATCAGCCCGGTAAAGCGCGCTGTCCCCATTGCTACGATGGTGAGATTCCCAAGATTTTTTAACTCTTTTTTGAATGGTTCCAATCCGCCGAACTTTATATTACCTTCACTTAAAATAATTCTGCCTCGCATGGTATTGCGCAGGGATTCCGGCTGTTCAAAAATTTCTTTAAGCATAAAATGGGAGAAACCTCCCTTTTCCAATTCTTCAATTTTCATTTCCAGTTTTTGGATATACGGACTTTTTATTTTATTGTCTATTGTTTTGATTAAAAGTTTTTTATTTTTAATTACCGCCATTTCTCGGTCTTCCAGATAGATAACTTTGTCGGTGTATTCTATGATTGGCGTGGCGTCGGAAGCGATAAAAAACTCGTTATTGCCCACTCCGATGACGGCCGGGCTTCCCACCTTCGCTACTATGACAGTATCCGGGGCATCTTTGGATAAAACCAAGACAGCATAAGCCCCGACGACTTCCAAAAGCGCCAAGCGCACGGCTTCATCGATGGAAACCTTGGAATTCTTTTTTATATCTTCAATTAAATTAGCGAGGACTTCAGTGTCTGTGTCACTTTTGAATTTGTAACCTCTTTTTTGCAGGACTTCTTTAATAGAAAGATAATTTTCAATGATGCCGTTGTGGACTATGGCAATCTCTCCGGAATTTGATAATTGAGGATGGGCGTTTTTGTCGGATGGAATGCCGTGAGTGGCCCAGCGAGTATGCGCAATGCCAACCCCTCCAATGGGAATATTTTTTACAGATTTTTTCAATTCTGCGACTCTTCCTTTTTTCTTATAGACAAAAAGAGCGTCTTTCTCCAATAAGGCTACTCCCGCAGAATCATAACCACGATATTCCAGACGTTCCAATCCTTTTATTAAAACCGTGTATGCTTCCCTATTTCCCACATATCCGACAATCCCACACATGAGGCTAAATATAGCAAAATATCGAAATTTAGGCTAATATATTAACAATATATGAAAAACACAGAGAAAAAACAAAGGTTTGGAATTTCCGGATACAGGGGCGTATGGGGTAAAAATTTAACCGAAGAAATTACTTTTCAATACGCGCTTGCTTTTGCAAAAACAATAAAAGAAAAGGGCGGAAGTAAAATTTTAATCGCTCGGGATGCTCGTCCCACCGGTAGCCATATGTTTGAAGCTATTAGATCCGCCTTTGAGAAAGAGGGATTGGGATATGAGTATCTTGGTATACTTCCTACTCCCTCAGTGCTTTTACTGGTAAAAAAACTTTCCTATGATGGGGGGATAATGATTACAGCTTCACACAATCCAGCGGAATACAATGGCTTTAAATTTTTTACAAAAGAAGGAATGTTTATTTCTCCGGAAGAAATTAATGAAATTGAAAAAATAAAAAGTAATTTAGAAGAAAAAGAGAAATATCAAAAAAATATGGTAGTTGAAAATAAAGTTCGCGACAACACGGAGTTCAGGAAGTTACATATCAATGAGATACTTAAGAACATAGATACAGATTTAATTAAAAGCAAGAAATTTAAAGTCGCTCTTGATTCAATCAATAGTGCTGGAAGCGTAATCACTAGAGAATTACTAGAGGAACTCGGATGTGACATTTTTCAGATCAATGGAAAACAAGATGGGGATTTTACACATATACCAGAACCCAAACCGGAGAACTTGGGTGAAATAGGGCAAGTGGTTTTACAAAACAAGGCCGATATTGGTTTTGCTCAAGATCCGGACGCAGACAGGCTCGTTTTAATAGATGAAAAAGGAAAAGTGTTGAGTGAAGAATATACTCTCGCTCTAACATTTAAAAGTGTGTTGCGCGAAAAAGGAGGTTCTGTGGTTATGAACACCTCCACTTCAAGTGTGAACGAGGAGGTAGCCCTAACCTTGGGCGCCAAGGTTTATCGCGCCAAGGTTGGCGATTATGATGTGCTAGAGAAAGTGAAGGAAGTTGATGCTATCATCGGAGGTGAGGGTGGTGGTGGAATTATTTTTCCGAAAATAAATTTGGCGGAAGATAGTCTGGTGGGTATTGGGCTTATTCTTGAGCTTTTGGCGCGAGAAAATAAAAAAGTTTCTGAAATTGCCGATTCTCTGCCGAAGTATTTTCAAAAAAAAGAAAAAACCGCTTTCCTGGGAAACTTAGATTCTATTTATAAAAATGTAAAAGAAAAATTTCCAGATGCATCAGCTGACGAATTAGAAGGTTTGCGACTTGATTGGGTAGATCATTCTTGGATCCAAATTCGTCCATCCAATACCGAACCCATAATACGCATATACGGAGAAGCAAAGTCACAAGAACGCATTGAGTCCCTATTTA
Organism: uncultured Candidatus Saccharibacteria bacterium; assembly: GCA_964638985.1. Classification (GTDB taxonomy): domain Bacteria; phylum Patescibacteriota; class Minisyncoccia; order Phycocordibacterales; family UBA9973; genus UBA9973. The sequence goes on along the minus strand of CAZXCD010000013.1, from coordinate 3,416 downwards.
AGGATGTTATGCCTTTAGTTAGCCTGTAAAATATGGCATTTTATTTATTTTACTTCAGTCGTAAGTTCCGGCTCTGTGTCAGCCGACAAAATTTGAAATCGCAGATGGCCGATGGTCTGACCGTGTTCAGTCTTGATATTTACTCGCCATTTCCCTTCTCTTAAATTTGAACGCATAGAATATGTGCGGAAACCACCGTCTCGTCCGCCTCGCACCGGCAGGTTTATTATCTTGTCGGTTATCCACTCTCCTTGCGTCTCATTGTAATACTGCCATTCATGAACCACGGTGATATTAAGATTCTTGGGAGAAAAAATAGCGCTAAAAGCGTAAACAGGTGCACCACTAACTTTCTTAAAGTCAGGATAGAAGGTAAAATATTTTTTCCATCCGGTATTTTCATAAGTTACCACATAATTCCCATCATTATTTTTTTCAATAAAATAGTATACACCCGCATCTTTGAGTGAGAGTGGCATCGGCGGGATAAGGTTGGTGAAGTAAAGGATATTTACTAAGACAGTAATACCCAAAATCAAAGACATAATCATTTTTTTACTTTCAGTAAACTCTCTTTTCACGAAAGAAGATAAAATCTGGATAAAAACAAAAATAAAAATGAGGCTTGCCAGTCCGGAAAGCAGAAATACGTAGTCCCCTATCCGATGCAAAATGATGGGTATCAAAAAGATGAAGAAAGAGTAAATTGAAATATAAAACAAACTTATTTGAAAACTGAACCGCATATAATGCCGTTTCAACGATTCATTTGCCCAGAAAGCTAAGAGGAGAAGAGCGATAAACGGCCAAGTGGAGAAAATATCGGCGCTGCGGAAATAAAAAACCAAGTAAGTAGAAAGAATTCCCCCGAAAAAGAATTGCAATATGTTCACATACCAGAAATGTCTCTTACTCGGGTTCGCTTCATCCCCTGCTTCATTTTCTTGTGTGTGAATTAAAATTATAAATAAACCGACAATAATCAAATGTCCCAAAATCCAAACATTTTCGAAGAGTGTGTCCACTCGTTTGAGAGTAATTGCATCAAAAACGAATCCCGCGATAAGAGACAATGAAGAAATCGGCCGTTCAAACCGGCCATAGAAATTTCGGATGGGCTCAATGAAAAACATATTCATTATGGGACCAGTATAGCACTAACTACGAGGCGTTCGTCGTGTGTTTTAAATTTTTCAATCCAGCTACCGGTGCAAGTAACTAATTTTAATAATTTGGCGTCATCCTCACTGAAAACTTCTTCTCCCGAAGCATCAAAGTCATAAGTTTTGCTCTTAGTCACCTTGAAATGCAGTTGTTTATCCTTTTCCATCGTCACATAAATATCATCTCCCTCCTTGAGCTCTCCCAATTTGCTAAATACGGCGGATAAACCAAGCTCGTTGTTTACGTGTCCGGCGATGACCGCGCTACCTATATCTCCCGGTACGGTGCCGAATTTATACCACCCGACATCCATAAAATTGTTCGGGGTGGCCATGTTTCCTTTTTGGGTGATGCCCACTTCTTGGATTTTCGTGTCAACGCTGATTTTCGGTATTGATAGGCTGATGGGATGTTCTCCACTTACACTAGCGGAAACATTCTTCTCCGGTAAAGGAATTTCATCCGATGGTATGTAATAAAGTGTTCTAAAAAGCACAACACTAAAAACACAAACAGCTAGAATGACTGCGCTTTTTATAAGAAACTTTTTCATTAAGCCTTTAGCGATTGTTTAGAAAGGTAAGCTAACCCAAAGATTGCCACAAGTCCGGAAACTGTCATAAGCAAAATACTTACTAAAGCATTGCCTTCAACGCCAGTTCTTGGCAGGCCCGGGATTGTTCCAGGGATGGGGACGGCTACAGAGGTGCCATTACATGGTCGGCCAGTAAAGGTGCTGTATCCGTAAAGTGAGCTACATCCGGCAAGGTATTGGAGGGCAACAGAGCTTCCGCTACATGGCTCACCGGTGGTGACGCTGTAGCCTAGCGCAGTAGTACATCCAGGCATAGGAGCGTTTATCGGAGTAGATTTGCCATTACACGTATGTCCGGTAGTGACACTGTATCCGAGCGCTGATGAACAACCTTCAGGATATGAAACAGTTTGCGCGTTTGCGTTTTTCGTACTTGCGAATCCTACGACGAATACGACCGCAAGAGACAGAACCATAGAAATAATTTTTGTTTTCATAAAAATATTTGTTATTAAATTCTAATAATATTGTTAATTAATAATAAGGACTTAAATACCTTCTCTATATTATGACGAGGATATAGGGGTATTTATTACACGTAATTTATATTATTATACTACTTTTTAAGGTATTAGGCAAAAAAGACTAGATTTCCACACCTTCTTTTTTAAGCAATGTATCCCAATTCTTCCAGACGTGTTACAGACTTTTTTAGAAAATAAATCCAATGGTCATAATTTTTTTCTTGATTTCGCGCCTCCCAATTTTCTAACATTTCTGCTGGGGTTGACCAGTCTAGAGTGAAATTTTCGTGCGCTTCGTGTTTGGTGGGCACCAGGTCGCTACTTTTTAATACAAAAAGAAAACAAGTGGCATGAGCAATACGATTCAAATGTTTGTAATTGTGATGATAATGACAAATAACTTCTTCTATTTTTTCAATATATAGAAAATCATAAAGACCACTTTCTTCCGTCACTTCCCTCACCACCCCATCTTTAATATTTTCATTGGGGTCTACTCCTCCCCCATAGAGAATAAAAAGCCCGTTTTCCCTCCTCCCGACGGCATATTTTTGAGTCTGCGGGTCAAAAATAACTCCGCATCCGCCGTCTCGTCTTTCCTCGTTTTCTCTTTTTATCCCGAATTCCGGAATTTTGATTGGGGTGGTCATAGAATTATTATACCAAATTAAAATTTCATATAAAAACGAAGCCGCCCCAGGAGAGTCGGCGACTTCTCTGGGGACGCGTGATGTTGGCTCACAGGAGCCGGCAGAGGGTGTGGAGAACCTCGGCATACTCTCGGACGCACTGCTTATGGTGCTTGACTGGCTCTCCCTTCTTGTAGGGATGACGGGTGTAGGGCAGATGACTTCTCAGGGAGCTCCATGTCAGCTTGATTGCTCTCTTGACGAGACGAGCCTTCTCTTTCTTTTTCATATCCCCTCTTTTGGTACATTCAGACTCTTTCATAGGAATACTATACTAAAAGTTTTTTGTCAAGAAAAGTAATTTACTGGGTGTTTAGTACGCTATTGGAACCTTTTTGTTTAATAATAAGGGTTAAACGTTCTTATTTAGATTTTTTTTGAATATACTATTAATTGGCGTACTTAGTTTTTCAGAAAACCACATACTCCAATCCTTAAAACTAATAAAAAATATGATTATTAGCAAAAAAAGAACCTTAAATGAAACTAGCTCTATGGGATATT
>CAZXCD010000012.1:11716-20907 GCA_964638985.1 uncultured Candidatus Saccharibacteria bacterium | reverse complement strand
TCTTCATGCGGTTCGTACAGTTCCCCGCCCACGAGCGTGCGATATTCATTGGTCTTGAAATCAGAAAATCTAATGATAACTTTGTTGGGATAAAAAGCGGCGCCGATTTTCGCAATTCCCAGAGCCAGCTCGTCCACATAAAATTGAGGCTTATCTCTATAAAGAAATGTCATCGCTTCAATTTCTTTTAACAATTTTGTTATGGCTGGAGTTTTCTTCTTTTTATTTTCTTGTTTTAATTTCTGATAATCAATCAGGGCATTCGGATGCAAACGAATATGTGAAGCAATGATGAATTCCAATCTACCCAACCCCACGCCTTCCGCGGGGATATTGTGATTCTTGAAGGCATCATCAGGTGAACCGATATTTACCATTATTTTCGTAGCCACTTTCGGTATTTTATCCAGATGGTGCTCAATTACTTCAAATGAAATAATACCTTCATATACATTGCCCACCTGACCTCCCGAAGCGTCCACAGTGACTTCCTGGCCATTTTTAAGCGCCTTGGTAGCATTATTAGAGCCCACAATACAAGGAATGCCTAACTCGCGAGAAACGATGGCCGCGTGAGAAGTACGCCCGCCCTTGTCCGTGACTATGGCGCTCGCAATTTTCATTATCGGCTCCCAATCCGGGTCGGTAATTTCAGTCACCAGCACTTCTCCTTTTTTAAAGGAATTTATGCTTTTTGCATTGTGCAAAACACGAACTTTCCCTGCGCCTATCTTGGATCCGACGGCAATACCAGAGACCAATATCTTGCTTTTATTTTTTAATTTATATTCTTTTAAAATATTTTTATCTTCTCCGGAAACAACCGTTTCGGGACGCGCCTGCACGATAAAGAGCTCACCTGTCTTACCGTCTTTCGCCCACTCTATATCCATCGGCTGATAGCGATTATGTTTCTTGGAAAAATATTTTTCAATTTGGAAACACCACTTGGCAAGCTTGATAGCCTCTTCGTTTGTAATAGAGAATTTTTGTTGCTCCGCCGGTTTTACTTTTTCTTCTTTCGTACCATCTTTGGCATAAACAAGTTTTATATTTTTCTTGCCGATATTTTTACCAATTATTGGATTCTTTATATTGTTTTCCAAACTTGGTTTAAAAATAACAAATTCGTCCGGAATGACTTTCCCTTGCACGATAAATTCACCAAGGCCGTAAATACTGTTGATCACGATAATTTTATCAAAACCTGTCTCAGTATCAATCGTGAAAGCCACGCCCGAAGCGGACAAATCAGAACGCACCATACGTTGCACGCCTACAGATAAAGCTGCGTCAAAATGCGAGAATCCTTTATCCGCGCGATAAGAAATAGCTCTGTCGGTAAAAAGCGACGCGATGCATTTCTTGGTAGCAACAAGTACATTTTCTATCCCGTGAATGTTCAGATATGTTTCCTGTTGTCCGGCAAAAGATGCACCCGGTAAATCTTCAGCAGTAGCTGAAGAACGAACAGCCACTGCGCTTTCCTTACCATACTTATCACAAAGTTCTTTATATGCTTCCGCCACCGCGTCTTGCAGGTCCTGAGGCAAACTGGATTTCAATATCGTCTCGCGAACCTTTTTCCCGCGAATTTGCAAATTGCGGATATCTTTGGTATTTAAATCTGCCAGAATTTTCTTTATTTCATCGTCCAACCCTGTTTCCTTAAAAAAATGACGGTAAGCATCTGCTGTTAGGGCAAAACCGTCTGGCACATTTACGCCAAGCGGTACAAGATTTGAATACATCTCTCCCAATGCCGCATTTTTACCCCCCACAGACGGAACATCATCAATACCAACTTCGCTGTACCATTTTACAAAATTTTCTTGTGCCATATGATTTTGCTAAATCACGTCGCGTAACTCCATTAAAACGCGACGCTCTAATTAACGCTAATAAAATATCTCACTAAATATATGAGTACATTGTAACATAAAATTTAATTTAAAAAATTAGTGGACCACCCCAACCAAATCAGGATCGCCCCCCGTACGATAAAAATCTCCTGCCACAAGCCCACCAGCAACCGCAGCTGCATTGTTCGCGTAGACCGAGAGTCCATTAAGATTTGCTCCTGCCCCAATGATTTTTGAAGCTACAGCCGAGGTTGTATCAGAGTTTGCGTAGGGCGTCGTAACAGACGAAAATGTATTGTTCAAAATACGTGTTCCAGTAGATGATACGGCAACGACAATACCTTTCATAGATGTTGAAAATGTATTGTTTTCAACAATTGTTCCAGATGTATTAGATAAATCAACCATACCAATTCCTGATGTCCCAGTAAGAACAGCAAAACCTCCCTGAATACCTCCCACAAATCTATTTCCGCGAATAACCAGTCCGGATGTTGTTGTGGTTGCTTTAACTCCGTAGTTTAAATCGCTTGGTATGTATATATCGTTATTTGTAAATGTAATTCCTGTTCCCGCTAATAATGCAGCGCCCCAACCATAAGTATTATAAATTGTTGTTGCCCTAAATATATTTCCAGAAATCAACATATTCGACGCTGTTGATTCAACATATAAAAGCGGATGATTATCAGTAACATTCGTTCCACCGTCAAGTATATTTCCAGAAAAAATCACATTATTAATTGTTCTAAAATAAACTGAGCCGCCTATGTGACCAACGGTTCGAAGAAACGTATTCCCGGTAAAAATATAATTGACCATCGTCGTTCCTGCAGATGTCACTATCACGTTAGAGTCGGTAAAATGATTATCGGATACAATATAATCACGAGAATAAACCCCTCCAGCATCTATCTGCGCATAAATTTGAAGTGTCGCCCTGTTGAGATAGTTCCCCGTAATTCTAACTACACCAGATGCTTTATTTTCAATTCCAGAGTCACCCCAATCTGTAATAAAATTGTCAATTATGGAAACATTAGTAGTTCCCACAGCTTGAATTCCATAACTTGTAGCAGTGCTGTTTTGAATTCTATTTCGTTCAACCCTAAGATTTGTACCTGCTGCCTGATAAATTCCAAGCATGGTTGGTGCTGCATTTGCATCTAATGTCAAATCAGAGATTGTAATATTATCATTGTGCGCCGAATTATAATTTGAAATCATATTAAATCCTCCGGCCGAAGCTACTGGTAACGTTATAATCGTCGCAGCCCCAGATCCTTGAAGCCAAGTTCCATCGACAGGGGTAATGGGAGATGTAATTGTATACGTTCCCTCCATAAGCAGAACATGCCCTCCACCCACTGGAAGCGCATCTATCGCAGCCTGGATAGTAACTTCATCTGCCGTTCCAGTAGCCACATAATCACACTTGTTTTTGTTCAAAGAATTAGAAGCGCATACCGTGAGTGTCGCGTTGGCTGTTCCCACAATTTTCTGTTCTCCGACAACACCTTGGGTAATAATTCCTGCGTCGCTGGTAAGTAATCCCCCGGTAGAAATTAAAGGAATTCTATTGGCAACAAGTGTGGGGAAAGTGGCACTGCCTGCCACAGTTAAACTTCCTCCAAGAGTTACAAGACCCGTTCCCGTAGTAATGGGTCCATTGTTGGTATTTTGAAAGTAGAGAGTATTCCCTGCGCCTAAATCTATAGTGGAAGCAGTAGTTCCAGTTATCGCATCAGTAGTAAAAGTGAGAGAAGCGAGAGCCGTGGTGCTAAAAGCAAAAACTAAAATCAAGACCAAAATACCTAATATTTTTTTGTTTTTCATATTAAAAAGTTAAGTTAATAAAAACTCAACTAATAATACCCCCCCCCCGCAGGACTTTGGCAAGGGAAAACTAAACTACAAAATTGCTAGGTCTTGCCTAGCACAGAAAAACCATCTGAGCGAGGACTACCCTCGCTCATTTTATATTTCTGAAATTTTAATCAACCTATCGTATTTTATCTTCCTTTCGGGTTTGAGAGGAGCGCCGGATTTTAGACCGAAACAGCCGAAGGCATAAGCGAGGTCGGCGATGAAGTCATCGTCCGTCTCCCCGCTTCTGTGGCTCACAATGAGCTCTATGCTGTTTTCTCGGGCTTTTTGCATAGTCTCCAGTGTCTCGGTCAAAGTGCCTATTTGGTTCGGCTTGATAATCATCGCATTTATGCTTCTTTTTTCTATCGCCTCTTGCAAAAGATTTTTATTGGTAACAGTTAAATCATCTCCGACGACTATCGTTTTATTATTTTCTTTTAATTTTTTGAAACTTTCAAAATCTTCTTCTTCAAAAGGGTCTTCTACGGAAAGCAAATTAAATTCTTCAATTAAAGAATTGTAGATATCCAAGAGTTCTGCTTTGGAGACGTCTTTTCCATCAATTTTATATAATCCATTTTCATAAAAAGATGTCGCTGCCACATCCAAAGCAAGTCTAACTTTGCCTTCTAGCTCATTTTGCTTTATGGCTGTTCGGAGATAAAAAAGTGGCTGTCTAATGTCGCTTATCTTCGGCGCAAAACCTCCTTCGTCACCCAGAGCGACAGATTCTTCACCCAAATCCCTTCTAATTATATCTTTTAAAGTATTTTGAATTAATATTCCTATTTCTACCGCCTCTTCAATATTTTCAGTATCCGGCACGATATGATATTCCTGAAACGCTAAATCATTTTTAGCATGCTTCCCGCCATTTATTAAATTCATATATAAATATGGAGTTTTACGAGAAGGTTTTCCCCGCCAGCTGGAACGGGGTAAAATTTCTGCCAATGTTCGCAAATATTCAAATACTTCTAACCCGGAAATTTTCGCCGCAACTTTGGCGCAAGCGATACTAACGCCAATCATAGAATTGCCACCCAAGTTATTTTTATTGGAAGTACCGTCTAATTTCAACATAATTTCATCTATTTCTTTTTGGTTTAAAACATCTTGGCCAATCAGTACTGGAGCAATAATATTATTTACTTTATCTATTGCACTCCTTACTCCCTTCCCGTCTTGGTCATGAAGTTCGTGAGCTTCATGAGCCCCCGTAGAGGCCCCAGAAGGCACGGAGAAGCTGCCCCACTGACCACCCGCCCACACAACCACTTTCAACGTTGGATTGCCCCGTGAGTCCTTTGTCTCTTCTGCAATAATTTTACTGATTTTACTCATGTTTTTGGTGTTTTTTAGTTAAAAGAATCATTAAATCAGACACATTCGCGCCTGTTTTATTTGTAACAATCAAGTCTTTTGTTTTATGAAAAAATGAATATGAGTCAAAGCGGTCCAAGTAATCATTCACATCCAAATTCAAATCTCTTTCTCCTCTTATTGTATCAACGTCTACGATAGCCCCCGCAGCGTCGCTATTGTCTATGCCATCAGAGGCGAAAGAAATAAAGACGCTATCTTCATCTATGTATTTTTCTTTGATGGCGGAAAGCCCCATATGGAGATTTCTTCCTCCTTTACCTGCATCTTTGGGAACGGTAATACTCGGTTCTCCTGCCGCCAACACGACAGTGTTGTCTCTTTTGCAAGAAAATATTTTTTGGAGCACGTCGCCGACTTCATCATACAAATCAGTAGAAACCACATCTGCCTGGAACCCGAATTCTTGCGCCTTTTTTACCATCGCTTTTACGGCTATTTTATTTGAGACGAGAACAAAATTATGAACTTTTTCAAAATATTTATCTTCTTTGGGTGTTTCAATTAAATTAAATTCTCCCAAATTATTTTCAGTAATAATATTTTGAGCATCTTCTACAGTCGTCTCATCTTTGTAAGTCGGACCAGAGGCTATGTCTTTAAAAACATCTCCGGGGACATCGGAAAAAATAAGCCCAACTATCGTCGCCGGATACGCGATTTTCAGGAGTCCACCACCCTTAAAAGAAGACAAGTGCTTTCTAACCGTATTAATCTCGGTTATCGTTCCACCTGTTCCCAAAAAGGCATCATAGAGTTTTGACCCCTGTAAATATTCATCTTCGCCGGAGCAAAGCAGGGCGGAGCCCCCACCAGAAACAAGCACAATGATTAAATCCTTTTCGCCGGAATTTTTAATTATTTCGTAAATTCTTTTCCCCGCTAGAACATTTATTTCACTTGGTTTAGGATGGGTGCCGACAAAAGTTTCAATATATTTGCAGTCAGCTTGTGAAAGCCCCACGACAACACCACCACTGATTCTTGGTCCCAATACTTTTTCCAACGCCAGAGCCGCCTCTGGAGAAGACTTGCCGAAACCGACAACTTTAATTTTTTCAAATAGAGATAAATTAAAACGCTCTCCCTGGATGCTCAAAATATCACCCTCAAGCAAGACGGACTTCAAAATCACCTCTTCCGTATCAATGGCTCGGAGTCCGGCTTCCATTATGCCGAGAGCCAGCCTGCGATTTTCGCTTATCGCCAGGAAATCAAAATTCTTTATAAAACTTTTTTGCATATTAATTTAATTAACTAAATTAATCGGAGACCCAGAAAGGAAATTCTTGATATTATCAATCGTCGTTTGCTCAATCCTCGCCTCGGCTTCGCGGGTGTTAAAAGCGATGTGCGGGGTCATCACTACATTTGGCATTTCAAGCATCGGGATAATATCTCCTTTTTTAAATTCCTTTTCCCCTTCCAAAACATCCAGGCCCGCTCCAGCGATAGTCCCGTCTCGTAGTGCGTTCACTAAAGCTTCAGTCTCTATAAGTTCTCCACGAGCAGTATTTATCAAATAAGCTCCTTTTTTAAATAAAGAAATATTATTTTTATTTATTAGGTGGTGATTTTCTTTGATATAAGGAGCGTGCAAAGTAACGATATCAGAACCGGAAAGAACATCTTCTAAACTTTTATATTCAAAATCATTTTTCTTGGAAAATTCCAGGTCAGGATATAAATCATAAGCTAAAACATTCATATTGAAACCGCGGGCAATGTGAATCACATTCTTCCCGATTTTCCCGGTGCCAATCACTCCGAGAGTCTTTTTGTCTAAATCAAAACCTTGCACATTTTTGGGTGTGGAGTAATCTCCATTTTCTTTTAACGCGAGGCTTGCTTCCCTGATTTTTCTGGATAAGGTCAGAAGTAAGGCAAAAGCAAACTCGGCAACCGTCTCCGAACCATAGGCAGGCACATTGGAAACTTTTACCCCTTTAGTTTTGGCATATTCACAATCAATAAAATCAAACCCCGTAGTGCGCGTAGCTATGAATTTCAAATTAGGAATTGCGTCAATAACATTTTTACCCACCAAAGAATCCTTAAAGACACAGATAATTTCAGCATCTTCTGCTTTGTTTACAGTACTTTCATTTAGTTTTTCCTCACAAAAAGAAACATCCGCACCGGAAAATAATTGAGAGAAAATGCTCTGCTCTGTTTTTAACACCTCAAAAAATACTATTTTCATACCCTAATTATATCACAAATTTCATTGAAACAAGCCCTTTAAAAAGGACCAAAAACCGGAAGATGATTCTTGAGAATCTGTGGGTTTTGTCTTGTCTTCTACCACCACAATCACGTTTTCCCCTTCTTTGGCCAGCCCATAATTTTCTCTGAAAAATTTCTCCTTGCCTTCTTCTGTTTTTAAACTTTCTATATCGGATACAAGTTTTTCTTTTTGTTCCTTCATTTCAATTACTTTATTTTCTACTATTTGTTTGTTTCTGCCAGTTTCTCTCATTTGGTTCCAGAAACCGAGCACACTCCACGCGAAAACCAATATCACAACACCTAGCAATATCAAAACAGGCTTTGACTGCATAATATTTCTCCACACTCTTTTTTTCTGAAAATTTCTCATATTTTATAAAATATGTTACACTTAGTATATGCTTTTCAATAAAAAACACCAAAAGAAAATCCAAGTCGCTTGGGCAGTAGTCAGTGTGCTGATTATCGTCAGTATGATATTGCTTTACTCTCCAATGTTTAGATAAAATACCTCACCCAGTCTTCGACAGCCTCTCCTAATTTAGGAGAGGTTTGATCGTTTAAAAAGAGCAAAGCTCTTTTTAAACTTTATTTCTCATCATCTTTAAAAATATATCCTGGGAAATATTCACTTTCCCTTTTTCTTTCATCTTTTTCTTTCCCTTTTTCTGCTTTTCCCGAAGCTTCATTTTGCGGGTGATGTCACCTCCGTACATATGCTGAGTCACGTCCTTTTTCATACCCGAAAGAGTATGGGAAGAAATAATGCGCCCCAGCGCCCTGCCTTGAATTTTCAAAGTGAACATTTGCCTAGGCAATATCTCCGCCAGTTTTTCTACCGCCTTTTCGGCTTCTTCTTCCGCTCTTTTTTTGGACACAACTCTGGAAAAAGCGGGCACCACTTCATCAGCTACCAACACATCCAGCCGTGTAACATTCGCTTTTCGCATCTCTCCGATTTTATAAGAAATAGAACCATAGCCTGAGGAAGTACTCTTTAATTCATCAAAGAAATTCAGCATTAGCTCTCGCAGTGGCATAGTGACAGACACAGAGGAGCGATTATCTCCAAAATTATCCGTCTCACCTATTTCACCCTCATGATCAAATAAGAGTTGCATAATGTTGCCGATATATTCTACCGGAGTGATTATTTTTAAATCCACCCAAGGCTCAAAAACGTCTTCTATCAGTCCGTCGTCCGGGAAAAAGTATGGAGAGTAAACTTTCTCCCTTTTTCCGTTTTTCATTATCACCTCATAAGTTATGGAGGGCGTAGTGATGACCAATTTTAAATTAAATTCGCGTTTCAGTCTCTCGGTAATAATTTCCAAATGAAGCATCCCTAAAAAACCACAACGGAAACCTTTACCCAATGAACCAGAAGATTCTTCTTCGTAAGAAAATGCCGAATCAGAGAGTTTTAATTTTCCCAATGAAAGTTTCAATTCCGCAAAGTCATCTGCATCCTCGGGGAAAACAGAAGCCCAAACTACCGGCATCGGTTGCATATAACCCGGGAAGGCCGGCAATGGATTCTTGAACATAGTGATTGTATCTCCGACAGAGGCAATGCCCGGCTTTTTGATTCCGGTAACGATGTAGCCAGTTTCCCCGGCAGACAAATATTCGCAAGGCGTTTCTTCCGGAGAAAAAGTGCCAACTTCAAGAGCGGTAAATTTCTCGCCAGAAATGGTAAAAAGTAAAGTGTCTCCTTTCGCCACTTTGCCGTCCAGCACCCTGACGAAAACTATTACTCCGCGGTGATTTGAATATTTAAAATCAAAAACCAAAGCGCGGAGTATGTCGGGTGTTGGACACCCGGAATTCAGGTGTCCAACACCCGAC
>CAZXCD010000012.1:0-11706 GCA_964638985.1 uncultured Candidatus Saccharibacteria bacterium | reverse complement strand
GACAGTATTTCTTTCGGCTCCGGAATGCGTTTTATAACCTCCTGCAAAAGACTTTCTACTCCCTCTCCCGTACGCCCGGAAACTAGTAGAATTTCGTCCGGGTCGCAATTCAAAAGCTTCACAACCTCTTCTTTCACCTCAGAGACCCTGGATAGTGGCGAATCAATCTTGGACAGCACAGGAATGATTTTAAGCCCTCCCTCGCGAGCCATAGCAAGCGTGGTAAGCGTTTGCGCCTGCACTCCCTGTGTTGAGTCTATAAGCAAAATAGAGCCCTCTACGGCCTTTAGGGCACGAGAAACCTCGTAATAGAAGTCTATGTGTCCGGGAGTGTCTATGAGATTCAGAATGAAAGTACCACCTCCCCCTTCGGGTGCTCCTCCTAATTTAGGAGGAGAGGAATCTTCCCCTCCTTGTTGAGGAGGGGTGCCCTTTAGGGCGGGGTGGTAATTATATTTCATTCTAACGGGTTGCATCTTGATAGTAATTCCCCGCTCTCGTTCCAAATCCATAGAATCCAAAACCTGGTCACGCATCTTGCGAGTTTCAATGGTATGCGTAATTTCAAGCATTCTGTCCGCCAAGGTGCTCTTGCCGTGGTCAATATGCGCTATTATTGAGAAATTTCTAATGTGTTTCAAATCCATAAAACTATTTTAGCAGAGAAAAAATTAAATTACATTCTTGAATCCCCCAGCCTGAAGATCCCATAATTTTTTATATAGTCCGTCTGTCTTGTTTGTAAGTTCATCGTGAACGCCATCTTCAATAATTTTCCCCCTATCAAGCACAATAATTCTATCCATTTCTCTAATGGTCGAAAGCCTGTGAGCAATGACAATGGTCGTTTTGCCTTTGATGAGGGTTTTAAGAGCATCTTGGATTAAAGATTCGGAATGGGAATCCAAAGAAGAAGTAGCTTCATCCAAAATAAGAATCGGGGCATTTTTTAAGATAGCCCGAGCGATAGCGACTCGCTGACGTTCTCCACCTGAAAGTTTTATTCCTCGCTCTCCCACATAGGTTTCATAGCCTTTTGGCAGAGCGTCAATGAAATCATCACAATGGGCAAGATGGGCGGCATTTAATACTTCTTCGTCAGTTGCATCACGTCTACCGTAACGAATATTTTCTAAAAGAGTGCGGTGAAAAAGAATCGGGTCTTGAGGAACAAAAGCGATTTTTTCGCGAAGATTTTCTTGGGAAATTGTACTGATGTCAACACCATCAATCATAATTTTCCCCGAAGTGAGATTAAATAATCTCAGAAGCAACCGCACAAAAGTAGTTTTACCTGCACCTGAAGAACCAACAAGCGCGATTTTTTCTCCGGCTGGAATTGTTGCAGAAAAATTATCCAACACTTTTGAATTGTTATTTTCATAAATATAAGTAACGTTATCAAACTCCACTTTTCCTGAAACTTTACTCAAACTATCTTCTACCCTATCTCTAATTCCATATGGAGTACTCAATATAACAGCCATTTCTTCAGCATCGGCAAAGCTCTCATAGTATGCACGCACAATAGCGCCGAAACTCCATAGACTTTCAGCTAAACGCACAAAATAACTTTGCAACAAAACGACTATGGGTAAAGTAACTAAACCAAGCTTCCAATCTCCAAGAACTACCCAGAAAAGAATAAATTCAACACAGACAGTATAAAAGGCCTGTATAGTTGAAAGACCCTCCCATAAATACCAGTTTATAGTGGTTTTTTTTCTTTGATCTTGGATAACTCCGCCCACACGTTCTTTTTCATATTTATGTCCAGTAAATAATTGAATTGATGCGTGATTACCAATAGCATCTGACAAGGCACCCACAGTTTTTGAGTCAGCTTCCGAAGCGATGACATCGTATTTTAATTTGAAGCGAATATAAACAAAAGCTGTAATCAAAAATACGACACTGAAAATTCCCAGGATATAGGAATATTTTGGCAATAACACGTAAAAAGCAACAATCGTTCCCCCTCCACGAATAATAAGTGGCAGGCCGTCAACCATCATTCTATCGGTTAGTTTCTCAAAAGCCCTAGCATATTTATTTATTCTCTGAGTCAAAGATCCACCAAAGTTATTTGCAAAAAACGAATGAGAATGTCCCATCATGTAAGAAAATGCCTGTTCCCGAAGACCAGCCATAGAACTCGCTTCAAAATATGAAAGACAATAACCTGAAATTCTGCGAACAAAAAAACGAGCAAGGTTTAATAATAAAATCAAAATAATTATCGATTTGGCCACAGCAATCACCGTGAAATCATTGGCGTTTAAAACATTCCACAATTTTAAATATTGAAGTGGTATGTAAACGTCAAGTATTGAAGCAAATATCATTGAAAAAACAACAGCGAACAAGGATACTTTAAAATCCCTGGCTACTTGCCAAAAGTATTTGAGCACTAAACCTCTATGTAAATTTGAATAATCTCTTTCCATATAAAAAAAGACACGTAATGTGTCACCTTTTCATTATACCACACAAAATTTAAAAACCAATATACGTATAGGTATACGTATATTAAAGCTCCTCGGGGGATGGAGCGATAACTTTTGCCCGCCAGAATTTCGTTTTGAGAGTTTTGATGAGGTCGTTCAATTCTTCATTCTTGAGCAAGTATAAGACGAAAATAGCAGCCGTTATGCCGAAGATCCCGGAAAGAAAACCTTGAAAGAATATACCCCAGAAAGTGGTCGTGCCGAAGATTGTAGAAAATATGTTCAGACTCAAGTAGCCGACCAGTCCGAGAGAGAAGGACGCCCCCAGGCTTTGGAAAAAAGTCTTGGTGATGAAAGATTCTTTTGGTAAGAAATCCTTCTTCACAAAAATCCAGTGCAGAACAAAATTGAAAATAGTTCCCACGGAATACGCTAGTGGCAACATCAATACTTCCGTGCCCTGTATATCTTCTACTTTCAATATTGACTCAATGAAATAGCGGAATATCGGCACGTTTTCAAAAATATTAATAAATACGTAAGATAAAATTATAATCAACATTGAGGAGAAAAAATTGACCAGAAGTGGACGCCTGGTATTGCCGATTGCATAATACGCGCGGGATAAAAGAGCGATCATCCCTTGGGCTAAAATAGAAACGGAAAAAATCGCAAGCGAGGCCGCCACCAGACGAGTGTCATCCCAAGAGAAAGACCCAGAGCCGAGAATCACGCGCACGATTTGCGCACGAAGCACGATGAACAGAAAAATCACTGGTAGAGACCAGAATACTATCGCTCTCCCTGCGGATTTCAAGTGTTTTAAAAATTCATCTTTTTTGCCATCACAAAAAGATTTCGCCAAAGTGGGAAAGGCCGCCACCGCGTATGATATGCCTATGATATTGAGCGGCACGGATTGCAGACTGAAGGAAAAGTTAAAGACCGAGATAGACCCACTCTTTAAGAAGGAAGCGAGCGCAACGATGGAGATAAGGGCGATGCTGTTAAAGGCAAGGCCGAGAGTGCGTGGAAAGGAAGAAAGGGTGGTGCTTTTGATGTTTTTTAAGTTTATAGGAAAAGAAAATTTCGGAGTAAAACCGCAACCATGAGAGGCAAATGCTTGTATGCTTAAATGCATAAAAGCACCCAGAACTACCCCGAGGACCAGCCCCTTGATGCCAAAAACAGGATAGAAAAATATAACCCCGACAATAATTCCCAGATTGTAAAGAATCGGACTTAGAGAATAAATAAAAAATTTACGGAAAAGCTGGGTAACAGTACCGAAGAGATTGGATAAGCCCATCAAAATGGGAGAAAGCAACATTATCCTTGAAAGCATAACCACTTGCTCTTGATAAAATGTGCTGAAACCGGGTGCTATAAAGAACACCAGTCTGGGCATCAGAAAGAAAGCAATCGTAGCAACCAAAACCATCAAAACAAAGAAGACTGTAAAAATGTCGTTTAAATATTTTCGGGCTTCGTCTGTCACCTTGTCCCCTTCCATTTTAGCAACAAGAAAAGGGATGATGACGGTGATAGATGCGAGTGATGCCACGGAAATAAATATGAGGTCTGGTATGCGGAAAGCGGCATAGTATGCGTCGAGAGATGCGGAAGGTCCGATGAAATGCGCAATGGAGCGGTCGCGGAAAAGCGCCAAAATCTGGGAGAACAACGTAAGACAACCGAGGAGAAGCGCCGCTTGGTTCATGCTCCCGGACTCTTTGGTAAAAATTCTTAAAATCTTCTCCATCGGCAATTTTCGTTATCTTTTCGTAACTTTCGCATGTTTTTCGTATATTTTTATTGCTTGGGTTTGTTGGTCGCCGGGGTAGCGGAAGTGGTTGAAGAATTATTTAAGGAATTCATATATTCTATTAAGTTTTTATCGTTCGGGTAAAGAGAGAGCGCGGTTTTCGCATAGGAAATCGCTTCGCTATTATTCCCTTCTTTTTTGGCAATTTGAGATAAAACAATCAGGGCGTCAACATAGTCTTGCTTTAGGGCGAGAGAAGCCTTGGCATAATCCTTGGCATCTTTTGTATTTCCAAGCGCCAAAGACGCATTGGCTAGAGCAAGTTTGATTCCGGGGTTCAGTGGATTTAAAATGGTTGCGGTCTCAAAAGCTGAAATAGCTTTGTTATAAGCATCCTTCACTCCGAGCAACCCGACATTCTGATACACAGAACCGAGCAATTGGAAATTCAAATAATTTTGAGAATCATAGGTGGTAGCCAGTTGCGCACTACTTAACGCTTGGTCTAGACTTGTTTGCAAGTTCGCCTTATCTGCCTCAGAAAGCTCTGTTCCAGAATTAGCTAAAGAATTTAATTTTGTAACATGTATTTGTGAGTAAGTACGCAAGTACAAATCATTTGAATACAAGCCGAGAGCTTTACTGATGGATTCTTCGGCTGCGGGAATGGTAGATGCGCTGATAGCTCTCCCGAAATAAGAAACGGAGGCAAAGCGTTCAATGTATCTGAATGAAATAGCCACGGAAAAGATTACTATCACAATCAAAACAAGAATAGAGACAAAACTCTTCCTGTGGTCATTTAAAAAGGACACCAACACTTCTTTGCCTGCCCTGGAAGAAACCAAGCCTATAAATATTCCCGTGAAGGCGAGCGCTAGCAAAAATATTACCGGTCCTGTGAAGTAGAAGAAGGAAGCAATAAACAGATAAAGAGACAACACAAAGAAGGCCAACATCTCCCAATTTACTTTGTCTTTAATGTTGGAAAATACCGACTTCGCTCCACCAACTAAAAACAAAACCAAGAAAACAAGCCAAGCGAGAATGCCGAGAATACCGGTAGTGGCCAAAAACGTAGGGATCAGTCCGGAGCCAGAACCAAAAACAACATCCCAAAACTGGGTATCGTTTATTGACTGTGGTTTGTACATTGACCAGGCAGTATTGAATCTATTCGGCCCCAATCCAAAGATGGGGTCTTTAGACAAGACTCCTTTAGTGACAGACATTGTGGCTCCAAAAGATGGACTGATTTCGGTGTTTGATAATTGCAAACGACTCGGAATAATATTGCCGATAAATTGTCCGGACATAAAGAATAACAAAGAAAGCATAACTACAACGAAAGAGATTATCGGAAAATGTTTCTTCTCTCCCTCTTCTTTGTTCCCCTGGAAAGCGATGGACGTCTTATAAACAAAGATAATAAGACTGGAGATACCCAGGAGCACCCAAACTAATGGGAAGTTTACAGAAGCCACCAAAAGAATTGAAAGTAAAATAAATATTTGAAGCAGAATTTTCCCCATTTTAGATATTGGGAAAAACTCAACAACCAAAAGAAACATCAGACAAGAGAACCCGGCGAAAAGTCCCAAGGCGTTCCAAGAGCCTAAAACATTGCCTGTTTTACCCGCCAAGATTCCCAGAGAAAGAAAGCTAGGCATAAACAAGTGCGCGGTCTGGAAAACCAAGACAATGGCCGAGGACAATATCACCCCGAGCAGAACCACCTTCGCCCTCTCTTTGGTTTTAAAAACAATGGAAGACATCAACATCAGAATAAAACCGGAGAAAATAAACCAGAAGCTTCCGACATCAAACATTGTGCCGAACAGAGACACTTGTATATTCGCAGAAAAAACAGACGACAGAAGAAAGGCAAAAACTATCCCAAATCCCGAAGCTAAAAGCCAAGATTTAGGGAAAATTATTTCACCGTCGGAGAATCTAGCTATGGCCCAGAAAATCACACAGGCGAATAACCCCACAACTAGGAGCAACCCCTTCCCGGTTTCAACCGGAATCTTTGTAAAAGGCAAACAAAAAACTGGCAAAAGCACTACTACTAAAAATAATGATAAAAATGAGAGCCTATCAAATATGTTTGAACGCATAAGCTATATTATACTATACACTAATAATAAAACACAACATTCACCCTACAAAACTATATTCACCAGTCTGTTTTTCACATAAATCACTTTTTTAACATTACCACCCACTAAATATTTTAAGACGACTTCGTCTAGTAGAGCCTTCTCTTTTACTGCCTCTTCGTCATCTTTAGACTTTATCATAATTTCGGTTCTGACTTTACCGTTTATCTGCACCGCTATTTTTATTTCTTCATCCTCTATTAAGCTTGGGGACCATTTAGGCCAATTAGAAAGATGGATGGACCCCGCACCAGAGCCTTTGGCTCGGGACGGGGCAAGTTTTTTTTCTCCAAGAACACTCCACAATTCTTCCGTTATATGTGGAGCGAATGGGGCAAGAATTTGCAATAAAACTTTATATTCAGTTTTTAAAATGTATTCTGCTTTTTCCCACTCATTAATGAGTATCATCATTTGTGTGATTGCGGTGTGAAATTTATATTCCCCAATATCTTCTGTCATCTTTTTTATAACCTTTTGTAAAAAGGGGGTGCTGTTTCCCTTGCCTATTTTATATTGGAATCTCCATACTCGTTCCAAAAATCGACGTATCCCCACTACCCCATTCGGGTCCCATGGATAATTTACCGTTACTCCATAAGGTCCCATAAAAGATAAATACATTCGCACCGTATCAGCTCCGAGCTTTTCAACAATCTCATCCGGATTGACAACATTTCCTTTTGACTTGCTCATTTTGTCACCATCTGGCCCCAAAATTAGTCCGCGATTTCTTCTTATTTTGTACGCTTCTGCGTCTTTTACTATTCCTAAATCATACATAGCTTTTACCCAAAAACGCGAATATAGCAAATGCATTGTGGTATGTTCAGCCCCACCCATATATAAATCAACAGGCATCCATGCCTCACAATGTTTCTTATCCGCAAACTTTTTCTTGTTTTTTGAATCAAGATAACGATAAAAATACCAAGATGAATCAACAAATGTATCCATAGTCTCCACTTCCGGTTTCCATCCCTTGCCAAAAATTTTCTCTGTTCTTTTTAATAATTCTTTGCTTTTTGCAAGTGGTGCAACCCCAGAAGGTTTATGATCAACGTCTTTCGGTAAAAGCCAAGGCAAATGCTTGTCTGGAACCAAATGAGCTGTTCCACTGGGATCATATACAATGGGTATCGGAGTACCCCAATATCGCTGACGACTAATTCCCCAATCCCGAAGCTTGAAAGTTGTCTTCTCTTTTCCTTCGACAAATTTTATAATTTCCTTTTTTGCTTTTTCAGAATCCATACCGTCAAATTTTCCGGAGTTTATAATTATTCCGTCACCATCATAAAAACCTTTGGATTCTCCCTCTAACAAATCAGCATCAGTAATAACTTGTTTTATTTCCAACCCATATTTCTTCGCAAATTCAAAATCCCGTTCATCATGGGCAGGTACGGCCATTATTGCGCCTGTGCCATAAGTCGCCAGCACATAATCAGCAATCCACACGGGAATTTCTTCTTTAGTGGCAGGATTAATTGCCTTTATTCCTTTTAATTCTACTCCTGTTTTTTCTTTAGATTGCTGGCGACTGAGTTCAGATTTCTTTTTGGTGTTTAAAATATATTTTTCTACTTCAGTCCAATTTTTTATTTTATCTTTTAATTTTTGAACTAATTCATGTTCCGGAGCCAACACTAAATAAGTCGCCCCGAAAATAGTATCCGGCCGTGTGGTGAAAACTTTAATTTTCTGCGTTAGGTCTTTCTGCGTTAGGTCTTGCCTAACGCTAAATTCTATTTCAGCGCCCTTGCTACGTCCTATCCAATTCCTCTGCGCAGATTTTATTTCCTCCGGCCAATTTAATTTTTCAAGGTCATCAATTAATCGATTAGCGTATTTCGTAATGCGTAGCATCCATTGTTCTTGGTTACGCTGTTCGACTTCAGTCCCGCATCGCTCACAAAGCCCATCCACCACTTGTTCATTTGCAAGAATTGTCTGATCTTTGGGGCACCAATTTACTTTCGTCACCGCACGATATACTAAATCATTTTTCAAAAACTGACCAAACATCCACTGGGTCCATTTATAGTATCCCGGATCACAAGTAACAACTTCCCGCTTCCAGTCAAACATAGCTCCTATAGACCTTAACTGTGTACGCATTTTGGCCATCTGTTTATATGTCCATACTTTGGGGTCAGCCCCAAGATTAATCGCAGCATTTTCTGCCGGAAGTCCGAAGGCATCAAAACCCATAGGGTACAGTACATTAAAACCACACATCCGCTTAAAACGCGCAAAAATATCAGGAACACTAAAGGCATACCAATGTCCAACGTGAAGGTTCCCTGATGGATAAGAAAATTCAACAAGGGTATAAAAATTCTTTTTTCCCTTTACCTTATCCTTAACTTGATAAATCTGTTTCTTCTCCCAAGCAGTCTGCCATTTTTTTTCTATCTTTTTATGGTCATATTCTTTCATATCCATCCATAATACCTAAAATATGTCCTTTTTGCAAAAGTTTTTAACACTGAACAACCTTGAATATTTCTTTAATTTTTTGTCTTATCGGTACACTGGAACAGGTTTAGAATACAGGTTTGGATTTACAACTTGAGTAAAGCAATAATATCCGAGAGGATGTGTCCAAGATTTACCATAAGAATCCAAAGGCATAGTCAGATTATTATTATTATCTGAGGCTTTGTTAAATTCTGCGCAAATTTTATAAGTTGTGTCGCTAACTCTTTGATACTCATATGGTTTCTGTGTCTGAGGGTCAACTTTAGCAACGTAATAACCCCCGCTTGTCATCTTTTCAAGAGTATTGGCTAAAACTCCGTTATTTGTATAATAAGAGGTAATTTGATAATTTATTTCCTGTAAATCAGTAACTTTTTGCTGATCATATTTTAACAACTGCTGTGTGCGAGGTGAGCCGAGCACAGAAAATCCCCAGACGATGGAAATAATGACAATTGCAGTAGAAACACCTAGCCATATTTTTCTCTTTGAAGAAGTAAGCGTGTTCCTAGCATCAGCAATATAATACAAGAACACAGCCAGAGTTATTACAAGAACTGAAAAAATTTTTAAAAGAAATCCCGTGGTTAATTCTTGACCATCAATAAAATAATAAAGGATTGTAACCAAATCTCCTATCAAAATAGCGCCACCGACAAAAAGTGTAATATATGTAAGCCATTTATGAACAGTTAAATTTCTTTTTTCTGGATCTTGGAGATAACTTTTTTCTAAAAACCACATAATAGTTACAAAAATTGGAAATAAAACAATTAAAATAGAAACAGGCCAGCTTATGGATTGACTACTGGAATAATAATTATACCCATTGGTTATCTTTGGATATGCTTTCTCAACAACAGTAAACACGAGACTTAATAGATTTCCGACTATTGTATAAAGAGCAATTATTGCACCGACGTTTAATAGAAAATCCCACGCAGTTGTTTTTGGTTTTATTATATTTGGATCCATATTATTTATATTATGATTACGATTAGTAAAAAATACGACTATGCCAACTATTATTATAATAATTACGATCATTGGAATAAACGAGAAAAACATATATGGTGAAATCATTCATTAATAATACTCCAAACAGCCGTATTAGCAAGCGGAATAATACGATCATTAGATTTTTCCAGCACACAAAGCTCACCAGCTTCAACATTCCCGGGAAAGTCTTTCATCATACCTTCGAGCGCATAACCCAAAGAAAGAGAAGAAGAATCAGTCGCATAAGAAGTTAAAATGACAAAAAGCGGTTTGTCGCTTAAAACTTTTCGAACTTGTAAAAGAAGTTTTGGAAGCATTTCTTCTATTTTCCAAACCTCTCCCTTTGGTCCCCGGCCGAACTTCGGCGGGTCCATAATAATCGCATCATACTTATTCCCTCTTTTTTCTTCTCGTTCCAAAAATTTCAAAACGTCATCTTCTATCACCCGCATCGACGCATCGGCTAGCTCGACGTTTAATTTCTGATTTTCTTTCGCCCAATTTAGGGTCTGCTTTGAAGCATCCACATGTGTGACTTCCGCCCCGGCTCGCAAAGCAAAAAGACTTGCCACACCAGTGTAACCAAATAAATTTAAAAACTTTACTTTCCCAAAAGACGGTCTTTTGGCTTCTTCCCCAAAGACCGTCTTTTGGGAATTTTTGATTGTTTTTTCTATAAAATCCCAGTGACTCGCTTGCTCGGGGAAGAATCCCAAGTGCCGAAACGGCGTCGGAGACGCCAAAAATTTAACACCTTTATATTGCATCTCCCATTTATCTGTAATTTTTTTATCAAACTTCCAACCAGGCTTTGCGCCCACTTTTGAACTCCAAAACTTACCGTCCGCTTTCTCCCATTCCTTTTTGGAAAGAGTTTTCATCCAGACCGCATCTTCATATGGACGCACAAAAACATACCGGCCGAATTTTTCCAATTTTTCTCCCTCTCCGGTATCTAGAAGTTCGTAATCCTCCCAATCTTTTGAATAAAAAGTTTTTATCATATGAGAAATTCCACGACGTCTCCATCTTGCACAATATATTCTTTGCCTTCGGTACGTACCCAGCCGCGTTCTCGCGCTTTGGCAAAACTCCCAGCTTCAATTAATTGCTCATAAGACACCACCTCAGCTCGGATAAATTTCTGTTGGAAATCCGTATGGATAGAACGACCCGCAAAAGGCGCCGTGGCTCCACGAAGAGTCGTCCAAGCTCGTGATTCATCTTCCCCGGTAGTAAAGAAAGTAATCAAATTTAATAAATCATAACCAGCCTTTATCAGATTATCCAACCCAGAGCCGAAAACCGGGTCCACAATCAGATATGGCTCGGGGATTTTTAATAAAAAATCCCCGAGCCTTCCGTCAATCTCCCCCTGCGAAGGGGGAGTGCCGAAGGCAAGGGGGTCTGTAATCACAGAAGAATTGAGCACATACAATGTAGGCTTTTTTATCCCCGCTTGTTCCAATTCAAAATTTATAACTTCAATATCAAAAAGCGGGTCAATTTTATTGTGCACGTGAATGGTATTTGTGTCTTCAAAAACTCTCACCACTTCAATGATGGCATCCACTTCCCGAATATGAGAAAGGAATTTATTGCCAAGTCCCGCGCCCTCGGAGGCCCCCTTTACCAATCCAGCAATATCCACGAATTCCACTACCGCGGGGATGGTCTTTTTTGATTTGGAAATGGCTGATAGTTTAGTTAGGCGTTCATCCGGAACCGGTACAATGCCCACTGACGGATCAATGGTACAAAACGGATAATTCTCTGCTGGCACCCCTTTTTTCGTCAGCGCGTTAAAAAGCGTGGATTTCCCCACGTTTGGCAACCCGACGATTCCGAT
>CAZXCD010000011.1:9411-22085 GCA_964638985.1 uncultured Candidatus Saccharibacteria bacterium | reverse complement strand
AACTAATTTAATAATTTAATTTAAAATATTATGGCAGCAAAAAAGAAAGCAAAGAAAGTAGCAAAGAAAAAGACAGCAAAGAAAGGAAAGAAGCGAGCGTAGTTCTACCTTTCCTACTTAGAAAAAACTTCCGGCGAAAGTCGGAAGTTTTTTCTTTTTGTGCTAATATATCTTTATGAGTTTATGGAATACAATGTTCGGAGATGAAAGTTCAAA
The DNA here is from genome assembly GCA_964638985.1 of uncultured Candidatus Saccharibacteria bacterium. Taxonomy (GTDB): domain Bacteria; phylum Patescibacteriota; class Minisyncoccia; order Phycocordibacterales; family UBA9973; genus UBA9973. The sequence goes on along the minus strand of CAZXCD010000011.1, from coordinate 21,869 downwards.
ATTCATCAAAAATACCAAGGAAATAGTGGGCAAAATCAATGCTTTAGAGGATACCACTTCCAAACTGGCGGATTCAGACTTTCCCAAGAAAACACTGGAATTTAAAGACAGAATAGCAAAAGGGGAAAGTTTAGATGCTATCCTTCCGGAGGCCTTTGCCTTGGTACGAGAAGCAGCCAAGAGAAACCTAAAAGAGAGGCATTATGACGTCCAGCTGGTGGGTGGTATCGCGCTCCATCAAGGGAAAATTGCCGAAATGAGAACCGGTGAAGGTAAGACTCTCGTGGCGGTGCTACCCGCATACTTGAATGCTCTATCAGGCAAGGGTGTGCACATCGTCACGGTTAACGATTATCTTTCCCGTATCGGCGCGGTGTTGATGGGACAAGTTTATAATTTCTTGGGACTCTCTGTGGGTGTCATCAATTCACAGAATGTTTCATACTTATATGATGCTAAACACAGAGAAGAAGATGGAGAACGAGACAAAGTCGGAGAATTTAAAATTGTTTATGATTTTCTAAAACCATGCGGAAGAAAAGAAGCGTATCAGGCAGATGTGATTTACGGCACGAACCACGAATTTGGTTTTGATTATTTGCGGGACAACCTGGTAACATCCATAAACGACTTAGTGCAAAGAGAGCATAACTTCGCCATTGTGGACGAGGTGGACTCTATTCTTATTGACGAAGCGCGCACCCCGCTCATTATTTCCTCCGCTTCCGGAGGCTCAGAAGATTTTTACACCAAATTTTATCAAATTGCGAAGCAATTAAAGCGCGACACGGACTATGAAGTGGACGAGAAATTAAGGGCTATCTCCTTGACTGATGCCGGCATAACTAAGGCGGAAAACCTTCTTGGCATACAAAATATCTATACCGAAAAAGGCATTAAATATGTGCACCATTTGGAAACGGCGGTAAAAGCGCAAGCCATTTTTGAGCGAGACAAAGACTATGTAGTGAAAGACGGCGAAGTCATCATCGTGGATCCGTTTACTGGGCGTCTCCAGCCAGGCAGACGCTGGAGTGAGGGCATTCACCAAGCGATAGAAGCCAAAGAAGGGGTAAAAATTGAGAAAGAAACTCGTTCTTCCGGTTCTATTACTTTTCAAAATTATTTTAGATTCTACAAAAAGCTCTCCGGGATGACCGGTACGGCCGCTACCTCCGCCGAAGAGTTCCTGAAAGTTTACGGACTGGACGTCATCGTCATTCCCACTAATCGTCCCGTTATCCGTGCTGACCATTCGGATTTAATTTTTCAAACAGAAAAAGGAAAGTTTCAGGCAATAGCTAAAAAGGTAAAAGAATTAAACGAAAAAGGTCAACCGGTTTTGATTGGTACTATCTCCATTGAAAAAAACGAACTCTTATCTGTTTATCTAAAGCAAGAAGGAGTACAGCACACTATATTGAACGCGAAGAATCACGAGAAGGAAGGAGAAATAATAGCGCAAGCCGGTAAGCGTGGGGCGGTGACTATCGCTACCAACATGGCTGGCCGAGGAATAGATATCAAACTTGGAGGTAATCCATTAGTGCCGGAAGAATATGAATTTGTAAAAAATGCGGGCGGACTTTTCGTCTTGGGTACGGAGCGACACGAAGCGCGCAGGATAGACAACCAGCTCCGAGGCCGTTCCGGCAGGCAAGGTGATCCGGGAGGGACCCAGTTTTATGTATCTTTGGAAGACGATTTGATGCGGGTTTTCGGTTCGGAGAAGATTAAGAATATGATGGGGCGTTTCGGCATACCGGAAGAGATTCCGATTGAAAACCGCTTCATTAACAGAACTCTAGAAGGGGCCCAATCCAAGATTGAAGGTTTTCATTTTGATGCCCGCAAGCATACTCTTGAATATGATGATGTAATGAACCATCAGCGCAAGACGATATATGAAAGACGGCAGAAAATGTTGCGCGCGGATAAGGTTGAAATTGAGTCTTTGTTAGACAATGTCGCTTCCGGCAGGGAGGGCTTTGAAAAAATAGTTGAAGAGAAAAGGAGCAAGATAGGTGACACGGCATTTTTTGAAACCGTACGAAGAATTGCTCTCTATACTACCGATACTCTATGGATGGAACACTTGGAAGCGATGGACTACCTGCGTAGTTCCGTAAATCTGCGCGCCTATGGACAGCGGGAGCCTATTGTTGAATACAAAAAAGAAGGACTTTTTATGTTTAAAGAAATGGAAGAAACCTTCAAAGAACAAGTGGCTTCACTTATTCAAACCATAAACACAGAAGCAATGCAAAATACAGAAGTGGAAACGACAAGCGGTCCCGGGCAGACTCTCGTCACCAGTCACAACGAGCCAAGTGAGCTTGGAGGTGCAAAAGACGCGCAAGTGGGTGGGATGAAAGAGATAGGTAGAAATGACCCTTGTCCTTGTGGAGCCATCAACCCCGCTACAGGAGAGGTTTATAAGTATAAAAAATGCGGTCTCATAGAGGCACCTCAGCATCGTAAATCATTAATTAATTAAATTTAATTTTATGAAAAGTTTAGAAATTGGGGCAGTTTATAGACATTATAAGGGAACTAAAGTAAAAGTTCTATTTGAGGCTATTCAAAGCGAGACCAAGGAGCACCTGGTTATTTATATGCACTTGGAAGACGGGATTATCTGGGCCAGACCGAAACATATGTTTCTGGAGAATATCATTTTGGACGGAAAAGAAATTGAAAGGTTTGAAAAAATAGAACAAGAAATCTTAATAAAACCAAGATGAAAAATCTGGCCAAAAGACTTAAGACAATATGGTGGAGAGGTAAGTCGCTCGGAGCGATGTATTATTATGGTAACCCTTCAAGGAAATTAAAGGTTGTAGGGGTGACGGGTACAAATGGCAAGACGACGACCGCCACTCTTTTATATAAAATCGCAACAGAACTTGGATATAAAGCAGGGCTCGTCAGTACAGTGGAAAATATCGTGGTTAAAGAAGTCAGACCTTCCACCCACACCACCCCGGACTCAATTTCTCTTACCAAACTTTTTCACGATATGGAGAAAGAAGGTTGTGAATATGTGTTTATGGAAGTTTCTTCACACGCGCTTGACCAAAATAGAGTCATGGGGGTGAATTTTGTCGGAGGAATTTTTACGAACCTGACACACGACCACTTGGACTATCATAAAAACTTTGAAAATTATTTCGGAGCGAAAAAGAAATTTTTTAAAATGTTACCCGAAAAAGCTTTTGCGCTAACAAATGCAGATAATGAATATGGAGTAAAAATGTTGGAAGGGATAAAGGCTAATCAATTTTCTTATGGATTTAAAGATATGTCGGGTGTTGGACACCTGATACAGGTGTCCAACACCCGACAGGATTTTCACGGGGATATAAAGAAATTAGATTTTAGTGGATTAGATTTGTCCTTCAATAATATTCCAGTTAAATCAAATCTTCTGGGTAAATTTAATGCTTACAATTTGCTCGCAGTTTGGAGCGCTAGTTCACTTCTGGGTTTTGATATGGGAAAGGTTAACAAAATATTAGAAAATATTGAACCACCAAGAGGACGATTTGAACATTTTACATCCGAGACCGGAGTTTTAGTTGTTGTAGATTATGCGCATACGCCGGACGCACTAGAGAAAATTCTTCTCGCTATCAGAGAGATAAAACCGATAAAGGGGCGTGTTATTTCTGTCTTTGGCTGTGGGGGAGACAGGGATCCGATGAAACGAAAAATTATGGGGCACCTGGGGGCGATGCTTTCTGACGTGGCCATCTTCACTTCAGACAACCCGAGGAGCGAAGACCCAGATAAAATTATTGAACAAATGAAAGAAGGGTTATCCCCGGAAGACCTACAAAAAGTAACAACTAATTCAAACCGCCACAAAGCGATTTCTGAAGCGGTAAAAATTGCCACTAGGGGAGATATAATTCTCTGCGCTGGCAAGGGACACGAAGATTACCAAGAAATCAAAGGCGTGAAGCATCATTTTAATGACATAGAAGAATTCAAAAATGCTTATAAATAATTTTGGAAAATTTTTTAAGGGAAAAAAAATCACAGTCATGGGGCTGGGGATTTTGGGGCGGGGGCTTGGCTATACGAAATTCCTGGCTGAATGCGGGGCGGATTTAATAGTGACAGATTTAAAATCCAAAAAACAACTTACAACTTCCATTAAAGCTCTGGAAAGTTTTAAAAATATAAAGTTCATTTTAGGGAAGCACAGACTTCAGGATTTTAGAAATAGAGACATGATTTTAAAAAATCCAGGCGTGCCCCTTGATTCTATTTTTATAAAAGAAGCGAGGGAAAATGGTATTCCTGTTGAAATGGATGTGTCCCTTTTTGCAAAATGTGCACCTGAAGTAATGCTTGTCGGAGTGACGGGCACAAGGGGTAAATCAATGACGACGGCTCTTATTTATGAAATTCTTAAACAAAATGAAGACTTTTTGAAAAGAAAAATCTATATTGGAGGAAATGTCAGGGGTGTGGCGACATTGCCACTTCTTGAAAAAGTAAAACTGGGGGATGTTTTGGTTTGCGAGCTTGATTCTTGGCAGTTGCAGGGATTTGGAGATTCAAAAATTTCTCCACACATTTCTGTATTTACTTCTTTTATGCCGGACCATATGAATTATTATAAGGATAGTATGAAAAAGTATTTTGATGATAAGGCAAACATTTTTAAATATCAAACAAGCGGAGATGTATTGATAGTCAGACCTCACGTCAAGAAAATTATCCCCCTCGGCCATAGCCGTACGGGCGAGGCCAAGAAAATAAAAAGCAAATTGATAGTTGCCGACGTAAAAAGTATCACCGATTATAGATTTATTGTGCCGGGAGAACACCAGAGGGAAAATTTGGCTTGCGCGATAGAGGTGGCCAAGCAATTTAAAATCCCAACCTCCAACATAAGACGGGCCGTCAAAAATTTTAAAGGCTTGGAAGGCAGACTGCAATATATAAAGGCGATAAAAGGAGTGAAAATATATAACGACAACAATGCCACGACGCCCGAAGCGACAATAGCAGGCATCCGGGCGCTTATGGAAAACAAGAAGGAAGGCAAGATAATTTTGATCGGAGGAGGAGCAGACAAAAACCTGGACCTTGGTTTATATGTAAATGTTGTTAATACTTTCTGCAAAGCGCTTATTTTAATCCCGGGGACTGGAACAGATAAATTAATTTCTAATTTTAAATTTCTAATTCCTAAAAAAAATGCAAAAGATTTAAAGGAAGCGGTAAAAACCGCGTTAGGCCTTGCCTCAAGAGGAGATGCCATTTTATTCTCTCCGGCTTTTGCTTCTTTCGGAATGTTTAATAATGAATACGAAAGAAATGATTTATTTATGAAAATAATAAAGAGAATAAATTAATTAAGATGCAAGATTTAGATTTGTCTAAAATAAAAAAAGTATTTTTTATCGGGATTGGCGGGATAGGTATTTCCGCTATCGCGCGGATGATGTTCTTGGGGGGAAAAAAAGTTTCTGGTTCGGATATGTCTGAAAATCAAATTACTCAAGAGCTGACAAAATTAGGAGTCCAAATAACAATTGGACAGAGTTTTGAATTAATTCCTAAAGATACCGAACTCATAATTTACACTCTCGCTATTCCACATTATGATAAAAAGCTTTTTGACCTGGTGGTAAATTCTGGTATTCCATACAAAAGTTATCCCCAAACCTTGGGGCTGGTGACCGCCGACAAATATACTATTGCTGTTTCCGGCACTCACGGCAAAACAACCACGACGGCCATGATTGCCAAAATACTGATTGATGCCGGGAAAGATCCTTCGGTCGTCGTCGGATCCTTACTAAAAGAATATAAATCAAATTTTATTGTCGGGAAAAGTGATTTGTTTGTGGTTGAAGCTTGTGAGTATGAAAGATCTTTTTTAAATCTCAAACCCAAAATCTTAGTCATCACCAACATAGAAGCAGAACACTTGGATTACTACAAAGATTTAGCGGACATACAAAGCGCTTTCAAACAACTCTCCGCGCAAAGCGAAAGAGTGATTTCTGACTACAGTAAATTTTTGGAAAAAGTGCCGAAACTTTCCGTGCCTGGAGTGCACAATAGGATGAATGCAGCAGCGGCCCTGGCGGTAGCTGATATGCTTGATATTGATGAAGAAGTAGCAAAGAAATCTCTTGCTGAATTTACCGGCACCTGGCGCAGGTTGGAGAAGAAAGGGGAGACGAAAGAGGGGACAATTATTTATGACGATTACGCCCACCACCCCACAGAGATAAAGGCTAGTCTGGAAGGGTTGAGGGAACTTTATCCAAAAGACAGTAAAAAAATCACTGTGCTTTTTCAACCGCATCTTTACAGCCGTACGAAAGCTCTTTTTGACGACTTTACCAAAAGTTTTAAGGATGCGGACCGGGTTTTACTTCTACCTATCTATTTTGCCCGGGAAGCCAAAGATGAAAGTATTTCCAGTGAAAAATTAGCAGAAGCAATTAACCTCACCCCTAACCCCTCTCCTGAAAGGAGAGGGGGAGCTCAAGCTTTTTCAAGTTTTGAACTGGCGGAAGACTATGTGAGGAGCCTAAATCTTGGCTCCAAAGACGTTTTTGTCACTATGGGGGCGGGGGAAGCCTACAAAGTCGCCGACAAAGTATTTGAAATAGTCTAAATCTTGTCCACAGGTGCTTTATTGTCCTATTTCTAGCCTTATTTGTCAATGACTATATGTCAAAATATCCTTATTTTATAAGGTATTTTTGAGTTGACAGATGATAAAATCATTGTCTAACTATTGACTTTTGAAACGGAATATGCTATCATATTAGAGTATCCTTATTAATAGGCGTAAGTCTTATGAAATAAGGATTTTTTAGTTTTAGCCAAAATGGCTGATAAGACAGTACTGAAGTTGGCGGAGCACATACCGCTCAAATATGAAAAATAACAATCTAATACGTTTCGTGCAGTCTTTAGTGCTTTTGCCTGTAATAACCGCTTCTTTTCCTTTTTCAGGCATAAGTAACGCTAATATCTCACAAGATGTGTTGGTAAAAAAAGTTAATATTGAGGCTAAAGGTTTAGTAACTCTTAACAAAGTCGCTGACCCGGAAGCCGGTCCTAGCTCTCAAGTATTGAAAGCTAGAGCGGAAGCCATTGACGCTTATTTCGCGGAACGCGACATGCCCCTTAAAGGTATGGGTGAGAAAATGGTGGAAGAAGCCCTGAAGAACGACCTGGATTGGCGCTTATTGCCCGCTATTGCTGTGCGCGAATCTACCGGTGGTAAATTTGAGTGTAAAAAGGTTCCGAACAATCCTTTCGGATGGGGTTCTTGTAAGATTGGCTTTAAGTCAAACGAACAAGCTATTGAGACTGTGGCTCGCAATCTGGGAGGAAATAACCCCAACACCGCGCGTCACTACGATGAAAAAACCGTTATAGAAATCTTACGTGCTTACAATCCTCCTTCTATCGTTCCTCGTTATGCTGAGCAAGTTATTTCTATCATGAATGAAATCGGTGGTGACGTGGAGGTGGATATTACTCCTAACAAAACATAAACTAAAAACCCGTGAAGGACAGTCCTTCACGGGTTTTTAGTTTGGTATATAATAAAATCATGAAACACAATAAAGGTTTTGCTCAAGTTCTAATTATTATAGCAGTGTTAGCTGTTGTCGCTGTGGGTGGGATTGCGTATTATGCGGGCAAGAGTTCAGATTCTATTCCAGCAAATATACAAGAGAATGATAATATAAATAATCCAGTTGTTAATTCTGATACTACTACATCTTCAATTACTGTTCTTTCACCAAATGGAGGAGAGGTATGGACAATTGGCTCAAAATACACAATCAAATGGAATACTAAAAATATACCCTCAACAGACAAAGTATCTATTACTATCAGAAGGGTGCCGCCTCCACAATTGCCTGCGGACGGACAAGAATTTGACCCAATAATTTTTACCGATCTTCAAAATACTGGAAGTAAAGAGTGGACTATTTCTGATATGTATCCTGTTGGTAATTATGTTATTACTGTTAATGGCTATCATTCTCTTCCGCTTCTTCCTGGCAACTATGTATCTGACGAAAGTAATAAATCTTTTAGTATTGTTTCTGGAACAGCTAATACTGAGGTTTTTAATAATCAGCCTGGTGCAATAAAATCAATAACAGTTACGGAAAATAATCAATGGGTATTAGCAGTCGATTTATTAACCAGAAATCCAAATTGGGTCGGAGGAGACCCAAGCACTGGTGGATTTTTTATTAATCAAAATTCTCAAATTAGGAATTTGAATGTAAACAGTACAACAAAAACTTACAAATGTGTAAATACAACTGCCAATCTTTTAACAGATGCTTCAAGTTTTATAACTTATATGCAAAATGTTAAAAAGAGTTGGGGGCAATCCAACCAAGCGGATTATACTGCTTATTTTGATATCAATGGAGCCAATATTATTACTATATATGAGCAGTGTTTGCCGTAACCCAAATTTAAAAATCCTGCTTCTTTAAAGAAAAAGAAGTAAGCCTTGCTTCCTTCTTGGGGTAATAATATAATATATAGTATGTCTTTTAGAAAAACAGAATTTGCGGAAGGCGAATATTATCATATTTATAATAGGGGTAATAGTAAACAAAAGATTTTTTTAGATGATAAAGATCGTGAAAGATTTTTAAAACTTTTATACCTTTGCAATTCAAAACAAGGGATTGATTTTTATAATGATATTACGAAAAGAAAAATAGATGCCTGGGATTTTGAAAAAGGAGAGTCAATAGTAAATATTGGTGCCTGGGTTTTGATGTCCAACCATTTTCATTTATACATAACACCAAAAATTTCCCAGAAGGAAGCAAGGCTTCCTTCTGAAAATGCGATTACTGATTTTATGCATCGGGTTTTAACTGCTTACTCAAAATATTTTAATGCAAAACACAAAAGAACTGGATCATTGTTTGAAGGTAAATTTAAATCTGTACACATAAATAAAGATAATCAAGCCAAATACCTTTTTTCTTACATTCATTTGAACCCAATAAAATTAATTGATGCAAAATGGAAGGAAAAGGGGATTAAAAACAAAAAAGAAGCTATGAATTTTCTTGATTTATATAAATGGAGTAGTTATTTTGATTATTTAGGATTTAATCGACCAGAAAATAAAATTCTTAACAGAATTAATTTTTTAAATTATTTTGAAACCAAGTGTGATTTTCAGAAAGAAATTTTTGATTGGATAAAGATAAAATCTGAAGAATAGCAAAAAGAAGTAAGCATTGCTTCCTTCTTCTTATTCTTTTTCACGGATTTTTAGTTTGTTTAAATCTTCTCTTTATTCCAAATGAATTAACGTCATCTTCTGGTCCTTTGGTTCAAACAGGGTAATCTGGAAATTGTAGTTTTTTCCGAGTTCTAATTTCTCGCGAAGCTTGGCTTCAGAAGGGAAAGAAGAATGGTGTACCAATCCCGCCACTCCTCCTTTGATGGACACCAAGGCGCCGTGTTTGTTGTACTTGATGACTACGCCTTTAATGATATCTCCTTTCTTTAATTTTCCTTCAAATTCCTTCCAAGGATTTTCTTTCAGAGCTTTGAGGGAAAGGGAAATCTTGCCGTCTTTTATTTCTATCACTTTGGCTTTTACTTTATCTCCCACTTTGAACATTGAACGAGGGTCTTCTACGAGTCCCCAATCAAGTTCGGAGATGTGTACCAGTCCTTCCAGTCCGTCTTCCAATTTCAAGAAAATTCCGAAGTCAACAATGCCCGCGACGACGCAGTCCAAGTTGTCTCCGATAGTGTATTTGCTCAAAATTTCCTTTTTTTCTTCAGGATTATTGTCTTTCTCGGAGAAAATTAGTTTCCCTTCTTTCGGAAGCGTGGAAATAATCATCACAGAGATTTTTTCTCCGACTAGCTTCTTCAATTCTTTCAATATTTTATCTTTATCGGAATCAAGTACGCGAGGGTAATGGTCCGCCTTGAGCTGAGAAGCTGGCAAAAATCCTGCGATACCTTGCCATTCCAATATCAAACCTCCCTTGTTGGCATCCTTTACTTCCAGATTTAAAATTGTTTTTGCCTTGATTGCCTTTTCCGCTTCACTCCAAGCGAGAGCTTGTTTGGCTTCTTTTAGGGAGAGTTCTATATAACCATCTTCATTTTCTGCATCAACAATCTTCGCCTTGATGATATCACCCAGACTTATTTTGTTGATAACATCTTTCGCATTGATAAATTCTCGTCCGTAGATGATACCGGTGCCGAAAGGCGCCAAGTCCACATAGACTGAAGATTTTTCTACTAAAATAACCGGACCTTCCACCAGGGAATCCACTTCCGGCTTATTCACACTGCGCTCGGTTATAGAGCTTAAAACTAAATTTTCTTCCACTACTGCTTCTTCTTTGTTCATAATGATAATTCGCTATTAAATTAAAACATCCGCCTTAAAGCGGATATAAGGCTTAGGTTTTCCGACACACGATCGAAAGGTTACCCTAAATCCTGCTGTTAATTGCTTTTAGTCTAGCAAATAATATGATAGAATGCAATATAATGATAATCACATATTTCGGCAAACAATTTTTCAAAATACAGCAAGGGGACTTGGCTTTGGCCTTTAATCCAGTCAGCAAAAGTTCAAAAACCGGCATAAATGCTCACTTCGGCACTGATATTGCTCTCGTCACCGCCAACCATCCGGACTACAACGGCATTGAACAACTCTCTCATGGAGAGCGAGAACCTTTTGTTATCAGTGGCCCTGGAGACTATGAGATAAAAGAAATTTTCATCAAGGGTGCGTTGTCGGAGGCGCTGATTGCCGGTAAAAAATATATTAATACGATTTATTTATTTACTTTGGACGGCATCAATATCGCTTTCCTGGGAGCGATGTCGGATTCAGAACTTTCTAAAGAATCTCGCGAAGCTTTAAATAGTCCAGACATTCTTTTTATTCCAGTCGGTGGAAATGGAATGCTGGATGCCAAGGCGGCGGCAAAGTTAGCCTCATCCCTTGAACCGAGATTGATTATTCCGATGGACTACGATGCTGGCACACTGAAAGCCTTTTTGAAAGAGATTGGAGAAGAGAAAGCGGAAGTGGTGGATAAACTTACTCTCAAGAGAAAAGATTTAGACAATAAAGAAGGAGAGGTGGTCGTCTTGAAGGTAAGTTGAAAGTTCTTAATGTTATAAAGTTTATAAAGTATAATTAAATTATATGAGAAAAATAATTCATCACATTAGAAGACAGCCCGAACATATCAAAAAACATATACTACATGTTCTCACTCTTGTATTTGGAGTAGTTTTGGTTTTATTGTGGGTCTATTCTTTAGGAACGAATTTTACCGATACGAGCACGGAGGCCAAGCTGGATCAGGACCTCAAACCATTTTCCGCATTAAAAGCAAACCTGATAGACGGGTATAACAGCCTGGGAGAGTCACAATAATTTTTATGGCAAAAAAGTCTAACGAAGAACCAGAAAAAGGAGGGGGAATAGATACGATTTTGCCAGTGGATATCGTGGCAGAAATGAAAGAATCGTACATAGCCTATGCTATGACGGTTATTACCGCGCGCGCCTTGCCGGACGTGCGCGACGGCTTGAAGCCCGTGCATCGCAGAATTTTATTCGGGATGAATGAGATGGGCCTCACTTCTTCCGCGCGTTTTAGAAAATCTGCCGCGATAGTCGGAGATGTGCTCGGGAAATATCATCCTCATGGTGATACCGCCGTCTATGATTCAATGGTTGGCATGGCGCAAACTTTTTCTTATCGCTATCCGCTTGTCTGGGGACAGGGCAACTTTGGTTCTATTGACGGAGACAATGCCGCTGCGATGCGTTATACCGAAGCCAAAATGACTAAAATTTCTTCGGAATTATTGCGAGATTTAGACAAGGAAACGGTGGATTTTCGTCCGAACTATGACCAGACTCGCAAAGAGCCTATCGTCTTTCCCACGGCTGTGCCGTCTCTTTTGCTAAACGGCACTCTCGGTATTGCCGTCGGTATGGCCACCAACATTCCTTCGCACAATTTGGGGGAAGTATTGGATGCAACCAATTATCTGATTGAAAATGACAAAGCGACGACAGAAGACTTGATGCAATTTGTTAAAGGTCCGGATTTCCCGACTGGTGGCATCGCTTATGGCTACAAAGATATGCTTCACGCCTATGGTTCAGGACGAGGTGGGGTGGTCTGCCGAGGTGAAGCGGAAATAGTGGAACAAAAGGACGGGAACTTTTCAATAATTATTACCTCCATTCCTTTTAGGGTGAATAAATCAAATTTGATAGTCAGTATCGCGGAATTAGTTCAAGAAAAAAAGTTGGAAGGAATAAAAGCTTTGCGTGACGAGTCTACCAAAGACATCCGAATTGTCATTGATTTGAAATCGAGCGCTCATCCGGAAAAGGTTCTGAATTATATTTACAAAAACACGCA
>CAZXCD010000011.1:0-9401 GCA_964638985.1 uncultured Candidatus Saccharibacteria bacterium | reverse complement strand
CCAACTGGAATCCAATTTCAATTTCAATATGGTGGCGCTGGTGGATGGCGTTCCGCAAACCTTATCTCTCAAGTCAATTTTGGCTCTGTTTATTGAACACCGAAAAGATGTGGTAAAACGCAGGTCTGCTTACGACCTAAGGAGGGCGAAAGAACGCGAACACATTTTACTCGGCTTGAAAAAGGCTTTGGATAAAATAGACCGCGTGATTACCGTTATTCGCGGGTCCAAGGATTCCGCCATTGCTAAAGTAAACTTGGTAAAAGAATTTAAGTTTTCAGATTTGCAAGCGGCGGCTATCTTGGAAATGAAATTGGCAAAGTTGGCGGGGCTTGAACGCAAAGCGGTGGAAGATGAACTTTCGGAGAAACAAAAGTTTATCGCGGAGATGAAAGAATTGCTCTCCAGTCCAAAGAAAATTTTGAAAACAATTGCCACGGAGCTGAAAGAAATTCGCGATAAATACGCCGATGAGCGAAGAACTAGAATAGTCAAAGGCGGAGTAAAAGAAATTTCCGACGAAGACTTGGTACCGGAAAAAGAAACGATGCTGGTGCTGACGGCCGGTGGATATGTGAAATGCACGGACCCGGCGGAATATCACGCGCAGAAACGTGGCGGGGTGGGAGTCATAGATTTGGAAACCAAAGAAGAAGATTTTGTGACGATGCTGGTCTCTGGTTCTACCCACAGCAACCTGCTTTTCTTCACCAATCTCGGAAAAGTTTATCAAATGAAAATGTATGATATCCCCGAAGGACGTCGGGCAACCAAAGGTAAATCCATTATGAATTTCTTGGCGCTTTCTGGAGAAGAAAAAGTAAATTCAATTCTGGCTATGTCGAAGGACTTAGAGAAAGTACCCTCGTCACTTATGCTTGTAACCAAACACGGCACGGCAAAGAAAATGTCTTCTGAGAGCTTCAAAGATGTGCGCCGAAGTGGGATTATCGCCATCCGTTTGGATAAAGATGACCAACTCATCTCCGCTTTGGTGGTGGAAAAGGGCAACGAAGTTATGATTGCGACCGCAGAAGGGCAGTCAATAAGATTTAAAGAATCCGATGTGCGGGAAATGGGTAGAACAGCGGGCGGGGTGAGTGGAATCAGGCTGGGTAAAAATGACGAAGTTATCGGAGTGGATGTCATAAAAAAATCTTCCGAAAAAGGTTTATCCGCCGTGGCGGGCGCCTTCTTGACTATGAGCGCCAACGGTTTCGGCAAGAAAACTGACTTAAAAGAATATAAAGTGCAGAAACGTGGCGGTTCCGGTGTCAAAACAGCAAAAGTCACATCTAAAACAGGCAAACTCATCGTGGCGAAAGTATTAGGAGGAGAAGAACAAGAATTGATTGCAATGTCCAAGAAAGGGCAAGTCATTCGCACGGCGCTCAAGGATATATCCTCTCTCGGTCGCCAGACTCAGGGTGTGACCGTCATGCGGCTGCGTTCCGGCGACGGCATAGCTTCACTCGCCTGTATATAGTGTATAATATAAAGTATGTTTACCGACCCATTAAAAAATTTGAAAACTCTTGGCTTAAGAGAGGATAATATAGTGGCGGATTTGGGCGCGGGTACGGGGCATTATTCTGTGATGTTGGGAGCGTTCGTGCCAAAGGGTAAGGGGTACGCGGTTGAATTACAGAAAGATTATCTTGAAACAATCAAAAACAAAGTCAAAGAGGCCCATCTGGGAAATGTGGAAATTATCTGGGGGAATGTGGAGAAAATAGGCGGGATAAAAATAGGCGAGGCTATCGTGGATGTGGTCATCGCTTCCAATATTCTTTCTCAAGTTGAAGATAAAGAGAAATTCCTTTCGGAAATAAAAAGAATCTTGAAACCGCAAGGCAGAGTATTTCTGATTGATTGGTCCGACCCGTCGGTTATCGGAGTGACCAATATTATTTCAAAAAATAAGGCAAAAGAAATGTTTGAACAGAAAGGCTTTATTTTAGAGCAAGAAATTGACGCGGGAAGTCATCATTATGGTATGATATTAAGGAGAAAATAAGGAGATGAATCCCGTACGAAATCGCGGACGCATAAAATGAGTAAAATTATGAAAACTACAAAGAAAATTATTATTAATAAAAAAGGATATTGCGTAAGTGTACGCGTCCTATTTCGTACGGGATGAAAGTAAATTTTCAACTCATTATTTTAATTATATTCATTGCCGCCGCTGTTTTCGGTGTTTTGGTTTTTTCCGGGGCAATTCCGTTGGGAGGGGGTGATACAGAAGGCGGACTCGGTACTGTTACTCTATGGGGGACTGTGCCTTCAAATATTTTGTCGTCCGCCTTGAAAGAATTCAACGATGCCAACCAGACTTTCGTGGTGAAATATGTACAAAAGTCCTCCGAGACTTTTGATAAAGATTTGCTTGAAGCATTAGCCTCCGGGGCCGGGCCGGATATGTTTTTCTTACCTGATAATCTGGTATTTCAATATACCAATAAAATTTTTACCATTCCGTATGGGAGCTTTCCACTCACTACTTTTAAAAATACTTTTGCCGGAGCGGGAGAAGTATTCTTAACCAGTAAGGGCATCTCCGCCTTTCCAATGTCTATAGATCCATTGATGATGTATTACAGCAGAAGCATTTTGGACGCGAATGGAATCGTTTATCCTCCGGCTACCTGGGATGATTTGACCGGTATGGTGCCTAGTCTCACCAAGAAAGATGAATCAAACAAAATAATAAAAAGCGCGGTGGCGCTAGGACATTCGGGCAACATTACTCACGCGAAAGACATTCTCTCCGCTTTGTTTGTACAGGCAGGGAATCCGATTATACAAGAGAAGGAAGGAGTTTTCAGTTCGGTTTTAGACAGGGCTGTTGGGAATTTCAATCTTCCTTCAATCCTAAAGTTTTACACGGATTTCGCGGACCCGAACAGCACGATGTATTCTTGGAATAAATCATTTCCAAACTCAGAGGATGCGTTTTCTAAAGAAGATTTGGCGTTTTACTTCGGCTATGCGAGCGAGCTCCAATCTTTAATAAACAGGAATCCAAACCAAAATTTCTTTGTGACCGGAATGCCTCAGATTGAAAATGGGACTTTCAAGTCAACCGGCGCTCGGGTGACCGGTATTGCCGTTTCTTCCTTTTCCAAAAATTTAAATACCGCTTTCACTGCAGCGAACTTGATGGCGTCAGGAGATTTCGCTTCCAAGTTCGCGGTGGCGACAGGAGTAGCTCCGGCGCGCAGGGACTTGCTTGCGGTAAAACCATCAGACGCATATTTCCCCATTTTTTATGGTTCTGCTCTTTATGCCAGGAGTTGGCTCGATCCATCACCCAGAGATACGGCTAATATCTTTAGCGGGATGATTAATTCTGTGCTTTCCGGCAATTTGTCAACCGTAGATGCGATTAAGGATGCCAGTGCCAAATTACAGCTTTTATTATTCAAATAGCGTCGCGCTTTAATGGACGATTGCGCGACATGATTTCGTAAAATCACATGACCAAAACAACGAAATTTTTAATCTTCATCTCAATATTTTTAATGCTTATAATTCCGGTTATTTTATTAGCTCAAGAGGCGCCGACTGGTCTCGTCACCTGTGGCACCGCAGACACTCCACCATGTGATTTTAATTCTTTTATGGCTCTTATAAACAAAGTTATCAATTTTATTCTTTTCAAAATGGCTTTGCCGATTGCGGCGATAATGTTCGCTTATGCTGGATTTGAACTCGTATCCTCTGGCGGTAGCACAGAGAAGAGGGGAGTAGCGAAAAGTGTTTTTACCAATGCTGCACTAGGCCTGATTATTGCCGTAGCCGCTTGGCTTATTATTAGCACGATATTATCTATATTGGGTTACGACGGAACTTGGATTGGACTTAAGGTTGGAGTATAATTAGAATATATGAATTTTATTAAAAAAAGTTGGTATAAAATAATTTTGTTGTCTTATACTTTTACCCTACCTATTGTTTCTTTTGCGCAACAAGGTAGTGGTGGTTGCGCAGAAGGTACAATTTGTAACCCTCTGGCGGGAAATGGCGTAGACACACTACCAAAATTCATCGAACTTCTTCTGACAGGCGCATTGAAAATCGGCATACCGATAGTGGCGTTGGCTGTCATTTATTGTGGCTTTCTTTTTGTTGCTGCCAGGGGAAATTCGGAAAAATTGACCAAGGCCAAGGATGCTTTACTTTATACAATAATTGGCGCGGCGATACTCCTAGGGTCGTGGGCTATTGCCAAGATGATACAGGTAACTATCACCGGGCTCGGGGCGTAAATTATAAATTAAATTTAAAAAATATATTATGAATTCATGTTATTTTGTTGACGGATTAAGCGGGGTAGTATGCAGAATAGGCGCGATTTTGAGTACTGTTGTTCCTGTTTTAATTGTTTTAGGGGTGGTATATTTTGTTTGGGGCGTGGTGCGATATGTTATTGCGGACAGTGAAGAAGTGAAAGCCAAAGGGAAAGATACTATGATTTCCGGTATTATCGGCTTGGCTGTTATCATCGGAATGTGGGGACTTGTAGGTATCGTCATCAGGACTTTTGGCATAAACAATGCAGCTCCTACGCAATGGGAACTTCAAAACTTATTACCCCAATAATGTTAATAAAAATGAAAAAAAATTTATTACAACTCATCCCAGCAATTTTATTTACAGCATTTATCCCGACGGCTTTTGTGAAAGCAGTGTCTGATGGTGTATGTACTGAAGTTCCCGGTCTGGGTAGTGTAGTATGTCAAATAGGCGAGCTTCTTGATACTATTCTTCCGGTTTTAATAGCTTTTGGAGTGGTTTATTTTATATGGGGTGTGGTGATGTTTGTTATTGCCGACGGCGAAGAGGCAAAAGTAAAAGGGAAAGAGAGGATGATATACGGCATTATTGGATTTGCTGTTATTGTTGGCATTTGGGGGCTCGTAAATATTGTAATTGAAACTTTTGATCTTAGTGGACAAACACCTACACTTGATTCCCTGGTGGTAGAGGGGAGTGGTCAATGCAGTTTAGATGGCAACCCGAAATTTCAAGATTTGTTGTGCTATGTCACCAAAATTATCAATGATGCGGTTATTCCTTTAATGTTTGCCGTGGCTGTAGTTATGTTTATCTGGGGAGTAATAAATTTCTTCATTCTCAACGCTGACGAAGAAGGTAAAAGGGCGCAAGGTCGGCAATTTATGATTTGGGGGATTATTGCTCTGGCGGTGATGCTGTCTATTTGGGGATTAGTAGGAATACTCGGCGATACTTTTAATATTAACAGCTCAGTGCTTCCGAAAGTGACGCCCCCTTAACAGAGTTTGCTTCATATTTTAGGAGGAGGTATAATTAAAGAACATTATTAGTTTATTATAAAAATTAGTCGAAAGTTATAAAGTTCATAAAGTTATAAGTAAAATTATGAAAAAGAATTTAATGGTATTGTCAGGGGTGATTTTAGGTTCCGCGCCACTTATGGCTCTAGCGCAAAATGCGTCAGGTTGTGACACTGTGCGTTCTGGAACAATCCAAGCAGTGCTTTGTACACTTGGGAATATATTAGATACTATCATCCCGATTTTGGTTGTTTTGGGGATTGTTTACTTTGTATGGGGAGTTGTCACCTATGTAATCTCTAGCGATGAGGAAGCAAAGAAGGCCGGAAGAGACCGAATGATTTTCGGTATCATTGGCTTGGTTGTCATTGTTGCTATGTGGGGACTTGTCGGTATTGTTATCAAGACTTTCGGATTGAAAGATAACTCAGTGGATACTTCTATCCCTACGGTTAATTTCTAGTTTCCAGTAATTAAAGTTTATGGATTTAAACAAGTTTATTGCCAACGTAGACAATATGATTATAAATCCGCTTATAGGATTTCTGTTTGCTTTGGCGATAGTTTTTTTCCTCTATGGTGTTCTTGAGTTTTTTATGAATCAAGAAAACGAAGAGAAAAAAACGACAGGCAAGAGCCATATGATCTGGGGTGTCATCGGGATTACCATAATGTTGGGAGTTTGGACAATACTCGGCATTGTTCTAAACACCCTGGGTATAAACAAATCAGAGATAAATCCAGAAGAGGGAACAGTAAATTTAAGCGAATAAAAAAAGTTGAGTAAAAATGAGGATGGGCGGGTCCGTGAGGGCCCGCCCATTTCGTTTGATGTGTGTGCGCTGGCCAGGCGCGATTTATCACCTCCCTTGGCCTTGTTGAAGAACTCTAGTTCAGATTACCACCGGTTTTTTACTGCGATTCGTCGTGCTGACCCGTCAGGATCTGCACGAAAGATCGCCACTCCTCCCATCTGTAGTTCTTGGATGACGACCTCTCCCTCCTTTCCTGGAAGGAACTTGTACGGCTTCCCAGACTTGGTGGTTAGCGTCACTGGTCCGTTGATGGACCAGAACGACCACCCCCAACACAGCTGTACCGGCAACCCTCCGGCAGGGATGTCGAGCTCGCGGACGTCCCACGGGCCTTGACAGGGGCTGGGTGGCTGGGGCGATACGGCGGTGGTGTTGTGGGTTGATGGCGGGGTGGTGGGAGTGGGTTTGGGTTCACCGAAGGCCGTTTGCCAAACGGCTTTTCCAACGACTTTCCCGACTGACGGCACAATACCGTCTTTCTGGAAGTCTGCCTGGGTTTGAGTCTTATGACTTGCCCAGGCCCAGATAATCACAACCAGACACAGAGCGACCACCCAACCGCCGATCTTCAGAAAGAGGTCTGGGAG
Organism: uncultured Candidatus Saccharibacteria bacterium; assembly: GCA_964638985.1. Taxonomy (GTDB): domain Bacteria; phylum Patescibacteriota; class Minisyncoccia; order Phycocordibacterales; family UBA9973; genus UBA9973. The sequence goes on along the minus strand of CAZXCD010000011.1, from coordinate 2,678 downwards.
AGAAACGATTCCAGCCATCTTTGCACCCATGAGACCACCGCAGACCAGGAGTAGAACTCCGGCAACGATGGCCAAGAACGACGAGAATCCTGTGAGCCATGCGATGAAACCTAGCAACAGGAGCCCTATCAGCACGACGAGGGATATGACAATACCCATGGTCTACTCCTTCTTCTTTCCGAAAATGCCGTGCAGGGCATTGCCGATAGCCTCACCGATAGCCTCACCGAATGCGATCTTCCCGGCCCACGCCGTAGCCTCTTCGTTCTGAAGACCTGCTGAGGTGAGCTTCTCCTTAAGAGCTTGCCCTCTCATCTTAGCGCTTGCCTTCTGCTCTCTGGCACGACGCAGAGTTTCTGGCAGGTTGTAGTCTTCCAAGTCGATCTCGTTCCAGAAGCCCCACTGGAGAGTAGCGATGTCTCCCTTAAGGGCTTCGTTTACTGATGTCTCAATATCGTCCTTGGCCTGCGCATTGACCTTGCCAGGCTCTCCCTTCTCTAGATCAGCATCTTCAAAGAGCTCGTTGTAGGTTCTCTTCTCCATAAAACTTTGGAGATGAGCTACCATACGAGTCAGGACCTTGTCTCTGTGGTCACCATAGTTGATCTCGGTCACAGCTAGCACAGCACAGCTCTTCAGCTTTTCTCTGTCCACTTGTGACAACTTCTTGAACTCGGGCATACCCGGAAATCCTACCTGCATTCGACGGACGATGTAGTCCACCTCGAGCTCAATCCCATCTCCCGTGATTAGCGGTACATTCGATGGGTTCTGAGCCTCGTTCTTGAGAGAGACTTCCTTTTCCAAAACCCGATGAACCCCAGGGATGATGAAGTCTGTCCCAGGAAGTACACAGCGCGGGTTTCCCGTCCAGATGTTGTTGTAGACGAGTGCGCATCCTGGCTTAACCTCGGTTCTTGAGGTTGTCACCAGGAGTATCAGAAGGGCAATTGCGCCCAGGGTAATCGCCAGAAAAATGAGAACTCCCATTGTCTTTCCTTTCTTGCGCCGATGGCGCGGTTAAGCGCCCGCGGCGCGGGTTTGTTAACTGGTGAATAGTCTGCTTATTAAAAAGCCAAATTTTTAGCTACTTGATGAGCAAACCATTCACGTTTTATATTGTTTTCAAGGGGCAATTTACTAGTAAATTGTATCACAAAATACCAAAAAAGTCAACCCCTTGGGGCTGACTTTTTTGTGGAATTTTAATTCTCCTCTTCCCAGCCCCTCTCCATCTTTTACGATGGAGAGGGGAAAAGCAAAGGGGTGAGGTATTACGCGTGCTTCATTGGAGCTTCATCATAGTTTTCTTTTGCGCCGAAAATCTTTCTGGCTAAAATGACTATGAGTAGAATCAAGATTGCGAAGAGTATCCATTGTACTAATCCGGAAGGCAAGAAACTGCCTGACCCGAAAATAGCGTTGGAAGCGAGGTTGCTGTAATTATCTGTTTCATTTTCTGTTTCAACTGTTTCCGAATAAGTATCGGGGGAAACATTATTACTATTATCATCATTTACATTTGCGCCCGCGGTTGAATTACTATTTACAGTGAAGAAAACACCGTTAGAATATCCTCCGCCGGGAGCTCCATTATAAACAGTGATAAAGAATCCACCGTTGGTCTTGTACGCATATGTGTCGTTGCCGGTAATCTGCATCAACAGGTGAGTGCTATCTATAAAAGTAGTCGGACGGCTGGAATTGTTTATTCTAGCGACAGAACTAGGAACGAAACCGCTACCGGTGATGGTTATAGTCTTAGTGCCCATACCTAAATTGATAGACTTCGGACTAATCAAACTGATGGCCGGTTTTGGGTTGGTTGTTGGAGTTGCTCTAACAACCACCTCGTCGTAATCTGTCGCATTGTTGAAGCCGTTGTTTCTAGCGGAATAAGCGTTCGTACTAGAAGGTATAATTAACAAGCTAAAGGCTAAAATAGACAGTATTTTCAAGCCGAAAAATATTGATTTGTTGTTTAATTTACTCATAGGGATAGTATAGCATAAAGTAAAACAAAAGTCAAGCCCCCAATGGGCAAACTTGCCTTAATCCACCCGAGAGGGCAAATATACTATAAGCCCATAAACGAGAATCCACATAGCGAATTGGAGCACTTAATTTGAAAAATTTTATAAATATACTGAAAATTATGAAAATCGGGATAAAAGCAATCACACTATGCTGGCTTACGACTTCCCAATAATTTGTGGAGGCCGTGAGCATAACCGCTCCTTTGGTTATCGGGTAGAAATAATTATTGATGCTGACGGCAATAAATTCTTCTATTAAGAAAAAGATAGTGGCGAATACCGTAAATTTAATCCAAAAGGGCCAAGCGATTTTTAAATAGTATCTCCAAAACAAATTTCTAAAAAGATAAATAAGACTGCCACCTAGAAAAATCCAGAAGATTATCAGGCACCACAACATCTTTACGGCTGTAAGTTTAAGTAAATCATCCCGAACGAAAAAAGTCAGTACGGATGTACTTAAGACAAGCCACACGCCTAGCCACATTATTAATTTCTTCATATCTTGGTGCTGGAGGAGGGACTCGAACCCTCAAGTCTTGCGACACTAGTTCCTAAGACTAGCGCGTATACCAATTCCGCCACTCCAGCATTGTGCCCGAGGTGGGAATCGAACCCACATCCCTTGCGAGACACGATTTT
>CAZXCD010000010.1:8696-26082 GCA_964638985.1 uncultured Candidatus Saccharibacteria bacterium | reverse complement strand
CAATGTTAAACACTACGCCGACATAGTACAGAAAAAATATGTTCTCCGAAGTTTGATAGAGGCGGCGGATTATGTTTCCGAGCTCGCTTTTGAAGAAGGTGACGACCACATGGACGACATTTTAGATATGGCAGAAAAAAGAATCTTCAGTGTGGTTTCTTCTCCGAAAAATCAAAAATTTGTAAACTTAAAAGACGCCTTACCAGAAGCTTATGAACGACTGGAAAAACTGCACGAGAACAAAGGAATGCTCCGCGGACTACCGACGGGATTCCGAGATTTAGACACGATGCTCTCCGGTTTTCAAAAATCTGACCTCATCATTCTGGCCGCTCGTCCAAGTATGGGTAAGACTACTTTAGCGCTTGACGTCGCTCGTATGGCCGGAGTACTGCACGAGAAATCAATTTTAATATTTTCTCTGGAAATGTCCTCACAACAATTGGTGGACCGAATGCTCTCCGCTGAATCCAGGGTAAACGCTTGGAATTTGCGTACGGGTCGTCTATCATCCGACAGAGAGTTCTCACAACTTCGCGACTCCTTGGATAAATTAGCCAAGGCTCAAATATTCATTGATGATACGCCTGGAAACTCAATAGTGAGAATGAAGGCGTTGTCTCGCAGAATAAAAGCGGAAAAAGGGTTGGACCTCATCGTGGTTGACTACTTGCAATTGATGACAACCTCAAAGAATTATGATTCTATGGTCAACCAAGTGACAGAAATCAGCCGTTCCCTAAAGAGCCTGGCCAAAGAGTTGGATGTACCGGTGCTGGCGCTTTCCCAGCTTAACCGCGCCGTGGAATCCCGTGGAGGTAGACCTCGTCTCTCCGACCTTCGTGACTCCGGTTCCATTGAACAAGATGCCGACGTGGTGATGTTTATTCATCGCGAAGATAAAGGCAAAGATGAATCGGAAAAAACGAACATCGCCGAAATTTTGATTGAAAAACACCGTAATGGACCGACAGGCAAAATTGAACTTTATTTTGATGAGAAGACTACCACCTTCCTAAACCTTGAAAAGAGCAACATCAGCGAATTCGCGCCATCGAAGACTAGCGGTGATTTAGATGAATTCTAATATACCTCACAGTATGATTTACTAATCACATGGACACCATAGACAAACTAACTGAAATTTTTAAAGAGTTCCCGGGTATTGGAGAAAGACAAGCCAAGCGTTTTGTCTATTTTTTAATGGCTAGAAATCCATCTTACGCGCAAAATCTATCCGAACTTGTTTTAGAATTAAAAAAAGAAGTAGCTCAATGCAAAGAATGCTTCAGGTTTTTTATAACAAAAAACAACAAAGATAAGATTTGTGATATCTGTGACGATAAAAATATTGATTCCTCTACTTTGATGATTATAGAAAAAGACTCCGACTTGGAAAGTATAAGAAAAAGCAGAGTTTATCACGGAAAATATTTTATTTTGGGAGGACTCGTGCCGATAGTGGAAAAAACAACTAAAAGTAGAATCAGGATTGAAGAACTCAAAAAAAGAGTTTCCCAAAAGACGGTCTTTGGGGAAGAATTAAAAGAAATAATTTTAGCTTTTTCTATAAGTCCCCAGGGAGACCATACAGACCAATACGTACGAGAACAACTGAAAGATACAACAGAAAAATTGGAAATAAAAATTTCTTCCCTCGGCAAGGGCCTCTCCACTGGTACCGAGCTGGAATACTCAGACAACGACACTCTTAAAAATGCATTAAAAAATAGACAATAAAAAAAACCACTCAGTTGAGTGGTTTTTTTTATTTATTTTATAGAAGTAATTTTTACTTTAAAGAATGGCTGACGATGACCGTTGCGTTTCAAATAGCGGGACTTTTGTTTATATTTTACCACCATTACCTTGCGAGCGCGGCCAATTTCCACGATTTCAGCGTCAACTTTGGCCCCCTTGATATAAGGCGTACCGATAGTGGTATCTTTACCGTCATCTACCAAGAGAACTTTATCAAAAGATACTTTGTCCCCTTTTCTGTATTCTACGCCTGTAGTCTTTATTTTTTCAATAGAAACAAGGCCCCCTGCAGAGACTTTGTATTGTTTTCCGCCTGTTTGTATTACTGCAAATTCCATGCTTTGATATTAACTTAATTTTTGATATAATGCAAGTTATGCAATCAAAAACTATAGAGAAGTATTTTTTCTTTGGGCTATTATTTTTAACCTTTGTTTTTACCTTCTTTATCTTTCAGCCATTTTGGGTGGTGCTAGTACTAGGAGCCTCTTTTTCAATAGTGCTTTATCCGATATACGCTTGGCTGAATAAAAAGCGTCTACCGAGTTGGCTCTCCGCCACTATCACCATACTCCTCTTTACTATCGTTCTTTGTGGGCCGATTTTAGGCATCGGGGTTATCGTTTTCAATCAAAGCCAGGATGCTTACCTCTCTGTCTTGAATAATGCCGGAAATGCCGGACCATTTATGGATTCCATAGGAAATACTGTAAACAAATTTCTGCCTTCCGGAGTGACTTTTGACATCAATGAAAAAGTTTCCAGTTTTATCTCATATATTTCAAATAACGTAGCTAACGTATTCAGTACAGTTGTCTCAGCCTTCTTCTCATTCTTGTTGATGCTCTTTATTATTTTCTATTTCTTGAAAGATGGAGAGAGGTGGAAGAGAGCCGTAGTGATATTGTCTCCGCTTGCCGACAAAGATGATGACAGAATAATTTCAAGGTTGAGCTTGGCGGTGAATAGCGTGGTAAAGGGATCTCTCTTTATAGCCTTAATCCAAGGCCTCTTGATGGGCTTCGGACTTTGGTTCTTTAATGTCCCCAACCCCGCTCTCTGGGGCGTAGTGGCTGCTATCTGCTCCCTGATTCCGACTTTCGGCACCGCCTTTGTATCCGTGCCGTCCATAATTTTCCTCTTTGTAACAGGAAATATTCCAGCTGCTATCGGCCTCTTGATTTGGGCCGTCATCGTAGTCGGAACGATAGATAATTTCCTAACCCCGCTCGTAGTTGGAGGCAAAACAAACATCCCTCCGCTTCTAATTTTGTTTTCAGTACTCGGGGGAATTTCGCTTTTGGGCCCTGTGGGTATTTTAATGGGACCGCTCACCGTCAGTCTGCTCTATACATTAATCTCAATATACAGAAATGAATTCAAACAAAATCAAATTCTATAATACCCTCTCGCGGGAAAAAGAAATCTTTGTCCCAATCAATCCGCCCAACGTCGGGTTCTACTCCTGTGGACCGACAGTATACAACTATCCACACATAGGAAATTACCGAGCTTATATTTTTGCCGATACTTTAAAACGAGTTTTGGTATATTGCGGATATAAAGTAAAACACATAATGAACATCACTGACATAGATGACAAAACTATCCACAACTCACAAAAAGAAGGCAAAACACTCAAAGAATTTACAGAGTTTTATACGGAAGAATTTTTGAAAGATATAAAATCTCTCAATATCCTGGAACCCACCAAATTTACCAAGGCGACAGATTATGTGAATGAAATGGTAGAAATCATAAATAAACTTCTAGACAAAGGACTGGCTTATAAAAGCGCGGATGGGTCTGTTTATTTTGATATTAAAAAATTTAAAAATTATGGGAAACTTTCGCATCTTGTTCTCGGAGAACAAAAAGAAAACGCTTCCGGTAGAATAAAAACAGACGAATATGAAAAAGATAACGCGCAAGATTTCGCACTCTGGAAAGCTTGGGATGAAAAAGATGGAGATGTTTTTTGGGAAACAAATTTAGGTAAGGGTCGCCCAGGCTGGCATATTGAATGTTCAGCAATGGCTATGAAAAATCTCGGAGAAGAAATAGACTTGCACACAGGCGGAGTAGACAATATTTTTCCACACCATGAAAACGAGATAGCTCAGTCGGAAGGAGCGACAGGAAAACCATTTGTAAAATATTGGATGCACAATGAGTGGGTTCTGGTAGACCAAAAAAAGATGGCCAAATCTTTTAATAATTTTTATACCTTGCGAGATTTATTAGAAAAAGGTATCAACCCCCTAGCTTACCGTTTTTGGCTTTTAATGGGCCATTATCGCACCAAGATGAACTTCAACTGGGACGCCCTAGAAGGGGCAGAAACGGCCTTAAAACGCCTTTATGGGCTATATTTAGGACTTGGGGATGAGGTGGGAAGCGTACACCAAGAATACCAAAATAAATTTAAGGAATATATGGAGGATGATCTGGATACCCCCCGAGCCCTTTCCCTTCTCTGGGATGTCGCCAAAGATGAAAATATGTCAGATGCTGACAAAAAAGCGACAATCTTGGACTTTGATAAAGTGCTGGGTCTTGGCTTTGAGAATTTAAAAGAAGAAAAAATTCCGGAAGAAATTCTAAAACTAGCCGACGAACGCGAAGAAGCGCGCAAAAATAAAGATTTCAAAAAGTCCGACGAACTGCGAGATAAAATAAATTCCCTCGGCTATGATGTAAAAGATACTTCGGAAGGACAAAAGATTAATAAAATTTAAATTTTATTTGGGTTCTTGTTGGGTGATGCAGTGGAGCGCTCCTCCTCCATAAATAAGATCTGTGCAGTCTATACCCACAACCTCTCTATCCGGAAAACAAGATTTGATTATTTCTAAAGCTTTTTCGTCATTTTTATCATTAAAGGTAGACGCTAAAACCGTTTTGTTGCCGATGTAAAAATTAGCGTAAGATACCGGAGCCTTTTTGCCATCATCGTACTTCATGTGAGGCATCGGCAGTTTAATTATTTCAAATTTATTTCCATTTTGATCAGTGGACTCTTGCAGAATTTCCAAATTTTCTTTCAGCCTTTCGTAATTTTCATCTGTTATATTTTCTTCATATGCAAGTAAAATTTTATTCGGATTTATAAATCGCGCCACTTCGTCTATATGCCCATCCGTATGGTCATTAAAGATTCCCTTCTTGAGCCAAATTACCCTTTTGGCACCTAAACTATTTTTAAGAATTTCTTCTGTTTCAATTTTTGACTTGTCTTTATTACGATTAAGCGCCAAGCATTCTTCTGTGGTTAAAACAACACCTTGCCCACTACTGTCTATTGCTCCCCCCTCCATAGCGATATCTATATCTATTTTTTCACCAGAAACTTCTTTTTTTAAATTATTAAAAACCTCATTATCCGGGAAAAGTTCTGGGAACTTGCCGCCATATCCATCATAATTCCATTTTATCCATTTTAAATTTCCCGCATTTTTTATGAAGGTCGGACCATAGTCTCGTATCCACACATCCACATATTCCGTTTGGTAAAAAACGATTTTAGAAACATCAACATTACTATTGCGTAATATATTACGTACTTCGTCTTCTATCTTCTGGTTTAGAACCAGGATCTTTATTATCTCGTCCTTATGAAGCGCAAGAATTATTTTTAAATATACGCCTTTTACTTTTTCCATTTTGCCTTGGAAAAAGTCGTCATCATTTGGCCACGCTAGCCATGTCGCCTTGTGTTGTTCCCATTCTCCCGGCATCATAAAAGTTTTTTATAGGTATCTGTACGACGATTTCTCATAAAACCCCATTCTTCCTCAATAATTTTATTACTACTCAAATCAATTTTAGAAATTAAAACCTCATCTTTGATTTTACCCGCTTTTTTAATTATTTTACCGAAAGCGTCGCAAATAAAAGATTGACCCCAGAATTTTAATTTATCTTCTTGTCCGATGCGATTTATGGCTACCACATACATACTGTTGGCAACAGCGTGCCCACGCATAATGGTCTCCCAAGCATTGTGCCAGTCTCCTTCTTTTTGTTTTTCTTTCGCAATAGTTCCGATGGCGGTCGGATAAAAGACGATGTCCGCTCCGGCTAGTTTTACCGCGCGGGCCGCTTCTGGGAACCATTGGTCATAACAAATCAAAACCGCAAAAGTGACGTATTTTGTCTTATATATTTTATATCCTCCATCACCATCTTCAAAATAATTTTTTTCGTAAAAAAGAGGGTCTTGCGGTATGTGGATCTTCCTGTAAGTCGGCATCAATTTTCCATCAGTATTTATCACGACAGCAGAATTGTGGAAATGCCCATTTTTATCCTTTTCAAAAATCGGCACGATAATTACTGCTTTGTATTTCTTCGCAATAACGGAAAAAACCTTTGTAGATTCGCCGGGAATTGTCTCCGCAAAATCATCCTTTCTTGCGTTTTTGTATTGCGGAAAATATGTGGTTTTATAAAGTTCTTGCAGGCAAATAATCTGCGCGCCCTTCTTTGCAGCCCGTTCCACCAACTTTGCTGTTTTTACCAAGTTAGCTTTCAAATCGGGCGAAACAGAATTCTGCACCGCAGCGATTGTGACAAATTTGTTTTTCATCTTATTGGTCATTTCTGAAATATAGCATATTTAATATTTTCTTGCGATAAATACTGAACACTACCATAGAATTAAATAATACAATATAAATCCCGAAAGAATAAATCGGGAAAGTCCACATTTTTATTGTTAGCAAGCCTATAATGTTACTCACAATTCCGGTGGTATACATTAGTCCCGTTTCGGATTCTGGAAAGTTCCAAGACTTCCTGATGGTTGGAATATAAGCCAAGCCGTCGCTGATGATAGCAAATAATATTGAAATACTTAAGTTGTGGGTAAAAACATATAAAATTAAAGCGAACAAAGAAATTATTCCACAAACTACATCAAAAGAATTTATTTTCCAATATCCGTTTTTCTTTAAAACTGAAACAATAATAACGACCAGAGAAGTAAACCCCGCCATAAATATGGGCAAAATAGAAAGTCTTGCTCCGGCTTTAAGCTGAAAGAAAACTCCGATAAACGGCGCCAGGCTCCAAATAAACCAAGAGACTAAATTGGGCCTTGTCCCCCCCTTGATCACATCTCTGATATACCAAAACAACCCAACCAGGTTGACAAGCACTCCGACAAAAATAATATTTTCAGGTAACATAAATTTTAATTTTTATATTTACGCCATGGCTGATATATGAATTAGTACACCTCCTGCTGATAGCATTTCTCACAATAAATAATCTCGGGTCTGTCAGGTGCGTAAGAGGATATTATTTCTTTCTTGCATTTAGTGCAAACCCTATTCCAGAGTCTCATTGGATTACGCCTGCCTAAGCGTTCAAAATGTCTACAATTGGGACACAGGGTTGGGGGTGGAATCTTCATCTTGCGATAAAATTGCAATTCGTTAGGGATTATTTTGAAAGCCTGGGTGCATTGGTGGGTGCATTTTTGCTTGTGTGTACAGGCTAAAACTTCTTCTGTAATTGAGTCACCTGCATCTCTTATATTGTCCGGAATTTTTTCTATGTCCATTGTGATGTTGTATGATCGAGTATTGTCATCTCTCCACCCAAAACCTCTCTGGATTGCTTCCTCCTTGTTTAATGGATAATATTCTTGAGCTACGCTTTCATTATATGGAATATGAGAAAATTCACTCGGAAAAAATTCACCATATCCATAAGAAATTCCTCGTTTATCAATATATGGATTGTTTTGCATTTCTTTCTTTATCTCCATAATTAACTCATTATATTTTTCTTTTGGGTATTTTTTATTTAAGATACAATATTCTTGTGAACGTAATCCCACACAGCCGAACAAAAAGCTTGACGATTGACAAAATAATCCATATTCAACATCATGTGAGGAGTCGGTAGACATCAAAAATTTGCAATTATGGACCTCTTCTGGACTTATCGCCTCATAAATTAATTCACTGCCACCCATACCAAAACAATCTGAAATATCTTTACTGGAAAAAACCCAAGCACTATGTCTAGCCTTTTCTAAATCAAAGCCATCAAAAACATTGAAACAATCTTTTGAATTTTCCAAATGGTCACCCACACAGTTAACACAATTAACTTGTTTTGTGTCTCTTACTATGGAATTTTTCTTTATTTCTTCAAATTTTTTAAATAATTCCTCGCGCACCTTTCTGGAACCCAAATCAAGTTTTTCCATTTTTTCTTTATATTTCTCTCTGGATAATTTTTCACCAAAAAAATAATTAGTTTGCGTACGGAGATTTACTCCACCCATTGAATTCGTCATGTTTCTACAAGAGGCTAAATAATGACTATCCACTATCGCTTCTCCCTCTTCTATATACGAACTCCCATATGACTTATCCACATTTAAGCATTCATAAAGATTTTCAGAATGGTGGGCGTAGGTTGAATCGTAAGTATTTTTTAAGCCCACAGCCCGAGCTATATAAGCAGAGTCCTCGCTATCTCTAAAACCGAAAGAAAGATATGCGTTTTTATTACAGTAAGCTATGTTGGTATATTCAGAGTTGATAGATTGTACGACCCAAATACCAAGTCTGGGAACTTTCTCAAGCAATTCTTTTATTTGAGAGAAAAAATTTCTAGATTTATCATATTCCTGTCCATATGAAAATGGATCCCATAAATCACTATGGTAACAAGTATGACAGAAAACAGGGAAGGGTACATTTTTGTCATAAATAGATATAAAATCTTTCTTACATAAATCACAAGGACGTTTATGCAAGCTACGTTCATTTCGCCAAGCAAATCTTCTTTGTGCTCGACATTCCGGACAAAAGGTTGGAGGAGGAACTTTTATTTTTTCATAGAAATTAAAATCTTCCAGCTCTATTGTAAAGTCTTTTTTGCAGTTTTGACATATTATCTTTTCACTTTTATGCTCCATTTGAGTTATCCACACCCCGACTCCCGGGATATGAGTGCTATATCCCCTCTTTTTTGAGCTGCTCTAGAAGCTCTCGAGCCTTTGGGGAAATTTTGTGGGGAAATTTTACATTTACTCTTATAAGCAAATCTCCCGGTTTGCCATTTTTTACTTCTTCACCATAACCCGTCATTTTAAGGGTCTGCCCATTCTGAATACCTGCGGGAATTTTAATTGTTATTTCTTTATGTCCACCTAATATCATTTTCTTCTCTACTCCTAAAATGGAATCTACCACGGAAATATTTATTTCCGTTTGCATGTTTCGCCCACGAGGAGTTCGTGTCGTACGAAAGCCCCCCATTCCCCCTCCGAAGAAATCACTGAAAATATCATTCAAATTCCCAAAGTCAAACTCCACTCCGCCATTCTGGAAACCACTAAAGTCAAACCCTTCAAAGCCTCCAGCGCCCCGCCCGTATCCCCCTTGTTGCTGTCCCATATTTTCAAATCCAGACCCGAATTGATCGTATTTTGAACGTTTAGCATCATCAGAAAGCACCTGATAGGCTTCATTGGCTTGCTTAAAAACAGCTTCATTGCCACCTTTTTTGTCGGGGTGATGTTTGTGCGCCAACTTATAAAAAGCCTTCTTTATTTCCTCTTTGGAGGCATTTTTATTCACTCCTAAAATTTCGTAGTAGTCTTTTTTCATAAATTTATTGGGAAACTATATCATGGGTTCAGCTTCTTGGGAAGTTTTCTTTTTGGGATTTTCTTTCCCGACGCTATCAGTCGGGACTCCGACCTCTTCGGGCGTCGGAGCTTTTTCTTCAGATTCAACTTTGCGTCCGAGCCTTTTCGCCCTGCCTTCAATTATTGCTTTCTCTTCCGCGCTTCTTATGATTGTCGCCTCTTCTTCGGCAATAAGCTTCGCGGCATCATCTTTCGGTATTGAATATTTTCTACGGGAAGCTTCAATAATCTCTTCTCTGTATGAAGGATGTGTAGGCGGAAGCACCCGGAGAGTTTCAGCTGAAAATGGGTCATAAGATTCTCCGTCAATGGTCATTTTGACGAAAAATTCGGTTACCGCGAGGTTGATCATATCTTTCACGTCAAAGACCGGCGCGAATTCCGGCTTCATCTTGACCGCATCTTCCCCACCGATACGGAAAGTGATGACACTCCCGCAATTACCGAGCACCGCTTGGTGCACTTTCGGCAAAATCTGCCCTACATACTGGTGAGCGATGGTCAAATTAAGGGCATACTTTCTGGCTTCCGATAAAATATTTTCAAAGGTTTGCGTAACAACATTTTGAAACTCATCCACGTATAGATAAAAGTCTTTGCGGTCTTTCTCTGGGATAGCGGCGCGCTCCATGCCCGCCTGTTTTATCTTTGTTAAAAACATTGACCCCAAGAAAGAGGAGTTCTCCTCTCCGAGACGGCCCTTGGACAGATTGATTAAAATTATTTTCTGTTGGTTCATCAATTCGCTTATGTCTATTTTGTTTTGTTTTTGCCCGAAGATATTTCGGAGGAGTGGGTCGGAGAGAAACTGTCCGAGCTTGTTTACGAGCGGGATAATGGCGTCCGTGTCAAATTTCTCGGACCAGTCGGCAAACTCAATAGCGAAGAATCTTTTCACCATATCGTCTGTGATGTATTCCACTACCTTCTGTCTGTAATTTCTGTCCGTCAACATTGAAATCATTCCACGCATCGTGGCATGCGGATAGTCCAGAAGCGCCAGACAAGTAAAGCGAAAAACGTGCTCCAAACGAGGGGTCCAGTTCGCCCCGAACTGCTTTTGGAAAACTTCTATTAAGCCCTGGGTCAGCTGGAATTTAAACAATGGGTCAACATTAGCCAGCGGATTGAAGGAGGCCGGAAATTCCAAGTCCGTGGGGTCAATAATACAAACATCCTCAATGCGTTCTTTTGGAATGTAATTTAAGATTGCCTCTATTTCATCGCCGTGCGGATCAATCAAGCAAATTCCGTGACCGTAGGATATATCCTGTCGCATAAAAAGCTCAAGAAGTTTGCTTTTCCCTACGCCAGACTTCCCTATTATGTATAAATGCCTTCGGCGGTCTATGCGCTTGATACCGAAAACAAACTTTTTCTCCTCCAATGAGGCCACATAATTCGTCCGCCCAATAAAAGAAACCTCTTCGGGTTTCACTTTTCCGAAGACAGGCAATTCCGGCGGTGGCGGAGCGTATTTGATTATTTGCACTCGGTTTGGTTTCGGCATATATTGGCTATTTTAGCATAATTTAAGCTCGTTTTCTAATACCCAATTAATTTACCGCTATAATTCTATCCCCTATATTATCTTTCATAAAGGCTTGGTATTTTTCTAAGGGTGGAATTATTACACCCTCCATCGGACTTGTAAAAATTTTCGTATTGTAAGTCATGTTTTTAAATTCGTTTTGCAATAGATTAAAATCTAAATCCCCCGAAACCATAAAAGTATAAGATTTAACGAGTTCTAAGATTTGAACATGTATGGTTTCTATGTTTTTTATAAAAATAATTCTGTCTTTCATCCCCACAGTGTTCAAAATTATTTTAATAAATAAATCTATATTTCCACTTTGCACAATAATCGTCTGGAATCTCAAAGCTTCTGAGATATTTTTTTTATCCTCTAAATAATAAACATTTACTGGATTTTCAACTTGTTTCATGAATTCCTCTTTGGCCATAGGGTAAGCCGTAAAAATACATAATTTAACCCTACTTGAATGGAGTAAAGAGGCTATGGTTATAGAGAGAAGTGACGCTCCGGAATGTTCTTTGCCGTGCACAAATAACGGTAAGTTTTCCTTTGTAAATTTAACCTCTTCCTTGGTTTTAATGTTAATAATTCTTTTCATTTAAACATTTTACAAAATGACAAAAGCTGATAACACTTTTCGCAGTATACAATTTCCGGTCTATCGGGAGCATAGTTTGTTGTTATTTCTTTTTGACACTTTGCGCACTTGCGATCCCAAAATTTATAAGGGCCACGGCGGGCAATGCGATCTTGATGCCGACAATAGAAACATTTCCTTGGTATCGGTAAAATCATTTTTCTATAAAATAAAAGCTCTTGTTCTGTAATTTTATAATTTCTGTTGCAATCTATACACCTTAAAACTTCATTAGTTATTAAATTTTGCACATCTTTGATGTGATCTGGAATATCTTCCGGTTGCATTGTCTCCTTACCCTCTGTTTTTTGTATATCATCTTCCCATCGAAAACCTGCCTTTAACACTTCCTCTTTCGTCATGGGGAAATTATCGTGCGCGATGCTTTCGTTATAAGCAAACGGTGCAATCTCCGGTGGCATCATTAAACCATGCACACTACTTTCAGTAAGTTCTTTTATTATGTGATCCTTTAAATCTTCATACTCTTCTTTTGAATATTCTTTGTTAAAAATAGAATATTTACCATTTTTTAGTGCATCACATCCTATACAATCTTGGCAATTTCTTATGTCAAAAGAGTACATTATATTATTTGAATTTTCTGCCCAATAAGAACCTATCACATTACTTGAGTAACCAGTAGCCACAACTTCAAGCAACAATTCTGATTTAGTACCATAACCTATAGTACCCAATGAATCTTTTATAAATTTAGAAGAAAAAATATATTTACAATTTTCTGACGAAGCAACCTCAAATGAATTAAATACATTTCTACATTCAGTAAGATAATCTCCCGTTGAATTTACTGTTTTTAAATTATTGTTTTCTTTTTTGGGCAATGTATCGCAAAATTCTATAAATTGTTTCTTGGTCTCTTCTGTTTTTTTGTAACTGCCCCTTATTTCTTTTATTTTTTTTGAAAATTCCTCATTGTTCAACTGTCCATTAAACCAACAATTACTTTTATTTCTTAAATTTACACAACCCAAACAATTTATCAATCCACTACCATTTAAGATAAAAAGAGAATCCACACAACTCATAATATTCTGACCCCATAAAACACCAGCTGATTGCTGTATATTTATTGATTCATAGCATTTTTCAATACGCTCGGCAAAATAACAATCACTCGTGTCAAATGAATGTCTAACACCACGAGAATACATCGTTTCTTCGTTGATTCCACCATTAAATACCAAATAACAGTTTTTACAACTACTAGCCATATTAATGTACTCACTGTTAATATTAGGCCCATCACTAGAAGAAATACCCAAATTTACCTTGGGAACTTCTTTTAAGAAATTTCCCATTTGATCAAAAAAGAGTTGTGATTTATCATATTCTTTAAAGTAATCTTTTGGATTCCACTTGTCAGAATAAAAACATTCGTAACAATAAATAATATAAGGAGACTTTGGATTATACATGGAAATAATACTCTTCCCACACATATCACATTTGCGTCCGGAGTAAAGAGTCATTTCATTTCTCCACAATGCGCGCATTTTAAAGCGACAGTCGGGGCAGACTAACGGCCTAGGCACTTTCATTTTTTCATAAAAATTGAGGTCGTCGGAGTCCAAAGTGAAAACTTGCTCGCATTTTTTACATTCTTGCTTCATTTTTATTCTAAAATTTTCTTCAAGACATCTTCCGGAATTTCCTTAACTTTCTCCCCCTGCGAAGGGGGAGTGCCAGAGGTGAGGGGGTCTTTAACTACTTGTTTTCCTGCAATCAAATCTTTTAATTTATTCATATCTTCTGCGCTGGCAGCGCGATCCTTGGAAGAAACTGTATCTTTCTTCACTTCTTCTTTGTTTTTTAAAGAATCTAAAGAGACTGGAGCCGGGGTTGGTACCGGGGTTGGTTTTACTTCAGGACTCGTTTGTCTTTCCGGTAGAGACTTATTCAAAACTTCTTTTAATGCTAAATTTTCCTTAACTTTATTTTCACTCGAGTGAATGGGTTTGGTAAATACTTTTTTGATAGCTCCGAAGACACTCGGTTTGCCCGCCGGATTGGAGGGTTTGGGGGGCGGAGCAGATGATGGTTTCTGTATTGGAGGAACAGTCTTGCCTGCCTCCGCAAAATCACTCGCTCCTCTTTCGGGAGACCTGTTTTCTTCTTCAACCTTTCCTCTGTCTTTTTGCTCAAATTCTATCCCAAGGTCTGCCAGGGGTTTATAAAATTTGGATTCATCATAGGCTATCTGGTCCTTTCCTTTTTTCTCCACTTTTACTTCTCCGGATTTTATTTTAGCGATGCATTCTTTGCAATATGCCGGCCTGCCCGGTTCCGGCTTGAAGGGCACAGTCTTCTCTAACCCGCAAAGTGAACAGATAATCGGAAATTTTTCCAGGTTTCCTCCACTGCCTGAAGTAGAGTATTCGTTGCCTCCCAGAGACATTTCGCTCCACTCGTTGATTTCCCGCTCTACAACCCCCCTCGGCCTGCAATAAAGTTCTCGAGAAATCTTTATCACTTCCTCTTCTATTTTTCTATCACCCGACTTCACCATCTGTGGCAAGGTCTTAGCGGAAAAAGGACGAGAAGTCACGCCATCTATCATCAACTTCATATAAACTTTATAGTTGGGCAAATTGACGATGTCTTGCGGAGTAAATTCAGGGTCAAATTCTTTTTCCAAGAAATCCGCATCATCCGAACCCACTCGGAATACTATCATCGTTCCGACGTTGCCGAAAACCGCGTCTCGCACAGCAGAGCTCTTGTCCACCACCAGCTGGGCAGTGTACTGGTGCGCTACAGTGAGGTTCAATCTGTATTTGCGAGCCTCGGACAGAATCCCGGCGAAAGCATCCGTCACGAAATTTTGGAATTCGTCCACGTAAAGGTAAAAGTCTCTGCGGTGTTCTTCTGGAATACGCACACGCTCCATCGCAGCAAGCTGGATTTTCGTAATAATCATTCCCCCCAAGAGCCCTGAGTTGTCTTCTCCGATGCGCCCTTTGGAAACATTCACCAAGAAAATTTTCCCGTCGTTCATCATATCAAAGATGTTGATGGTGCTCTTGGATTGACCAACGACATTTCGGATAATAGAGGTGGAGAGAAATTGCCCGACTTTGTTTTGAATCGGGGCGATGGCTTCGTTTCGGAATTTATCCTGCCAAGCTTCGTATTCGTGTACCCAGAAGGCTTTGATGACGGGGTCTTTTAAATTGGAAATTATTTTCTGACGATAATCTTTGTCTACTAGCATTCGGGGAATACCTAGAAGCGTCGTGCCGGGAGTATCAAGCAGAGCAAGAATGGTGTTGTTTAAAATATATTCCATTCGGGCGCTCCAAGCATTGGCCCAGATTTTCGTAAAGATGCCCATCAGTCCAGACGCCACCAAGTGTTTGTATTGCGGGTCCACGAGTTCCAGCACGTTGAAACCGATATGATAATCCGCATCGGCGGGATTGAAATAAATCACATCCTTCATTCGGTGTGGCGGAATAGCGGATAAAACAGCTTCTACGTTTTCTCCGTGTGGATCAACCATACAGACTCCTTCGCCGTTCTGGATGTTCTGAATAATCATATTGAACATCAGCACGGATTTACCGGTACCAGACTTTCCGAGAATATAAACATGCTGGCGCCTGTCCTTGCGCTTAATGCCAAAAAGCTGATTCTTGTCTCTATAAGTAGTGAGTCCAAGATAAGTAATGTCTTTATTTACGGGTATTTCTGGAAGTTCCATACAGATAAATTATACCAGAGAATTGTTAAACTAAAAAGCCCCCAACAGGGCTTTTTAGTAAAAAACTAGGCTTTTGGAGTTTCGCCTTCCCCACTTTTTTCTTCTTTAACCTCCGCTTCTTTTACTTCTTCATTTTGTTCTTCTGGAGTAGAGGCTGGAGGAGTTTCGGCGCCAGCTTTGTTTAAAGCTTCGCCAATCTTGGACATTTCGGAGGAAAGTTCTTCGGTTGCCTTTTTGATTGCTTCCCCGTCCGTGCCCCCCGCCCCGGCTGGTAAATCTTTTACCCCGCGAAGCGCGGTAATTTTCGCATTTACACTGTCTTTCAATTCCGCCGGAATTTTCGCTTCATTATCTTTCAATGCTTTTTCCGCCGTATAAATAATCATCTCCGCGGTATTTTTCACATCCACAACTTCTTTTTTCTTTTTATCTTCCTCGGCGTGAAGTTCCGCGTCTTTTTGCATTTTTTTGATGTCTTCGTCTTTTAGTCCGGAGCTTGCTTCAATTTTTATTGATTGAGTTTTTCCGGAAGCTTTGTCTTTGGCGGCAACATTCAAGATGCCGTTTACATCTACATCAAAGGCAACCTCAATCTGAGGCATCCCTCTGGGAGCCGGCGGAACACCGTCTAGGATGAATCGTCCGAGCGATTTGTTATCGGACGCCATTGGGCGCTCTCCTTGCACGATGTGAATTTCCACGGAAGTTTGATTATCCGCAGCGGTAGAAAATACTTGGGATTTATTTGATGGAATAGTGGTATTGCGTTCAATTAATTTTGTCGCTACTCCTCCCAACGTCTCAATGCCTAGAGATAGAGGGATGACGTCCAAGAGCAAAACATCGCGCACATCTCCTTGAAGAACTCCAGCCTGCACGGCAGCGCCGAGAGCCACCACTTCGTCAGGATTGATGGAAAGGTTCGGTGTCTTGCCGAAAATTTTCTTCACTTCTTCCACAATTTTCGGCATTCTAGTTTGTCCGCCAACCATTATTATTTCATGCATATCTTCTATCTTAAAACCGGAAGCGGCCATAGCGCGTTTGGTGATTTCAATAGAGCGAGTAATGTATTCATCTGCAATTGATTCCAATTGAGCGCGAGTCATTTTAAGGAGCAAGTGTTGCGGACCTTCCGCGGTAGAAGTGATGAAAGGAATATTTATTTCACTTTCCACGGCGGTAGAAAGTTCTATCTTTGCTTTCTCTGCCGCTTCGTCCAAGCGTTGCAAAGCAAGCTTGTCTCCGCGCACATCCACACCGGACATCTTTTTAAATTCTTCGGCAATCCAATTGATAATCTTGTGGTCAATGTCGCGTCCGCCCAAGTGGCTGTCACCATCGGTAGACTTCACTTCTATCACATCATCGCCTATCTCCAGCACCGATACGTCAAAGGTTCCGCCTCCGAAATCGTAGACAACGATCTTTTCATTTTTCTTTTTATTAAATCCGTAAGCGAGCGCCGCGGCTGTCGGCTCGTTGATGATACGTTTTACATCCAGTCCGGCGATTTGCCCCGCGTCTTTCGTCGCTTTTCTTTGCGCATCGTTGAAATACGCCGGCACGGTGATGACTGCTTCAGTAATTTTTTCCCCGAGCTTGGCTTCCACATCTGATTTTATTTTTGACAGAATCATCGCGGAAATTTCTTCCGGACGCATCCACTTGTCCCCAATTTTTATTTCTACTCCGCCGTTAGTGGATTTTTGTATTTTAAAAGAGGCATTCTTTAAATCTTTTTGCACTTCTGGATCGTCAAAATTGTGCCCCATAAAGCGCTTGATGCCGTAGACGGTGTTTTCAGGATTTGTTACCGCTTGTCTTTTACCTAAAAGGCCGACGATTCTATCGCCGTTTTTTGCTACCGCTACGACCGAAGGAGTCGTACGATTACCCTCCACATTTTCTACAATTTTCGGAGCGCCTCCTTCAATGATGGCTACTGCCGAATTTGTTGTACCCAAGTCTATACCTATTATTTTGCTCATATGATTTTACGAAATCATGTCGCGTAATCGTCTAATAAAACGCGACGTAATTTATGGTTAT
>CAZXCD010000010.1:748-8686 GCA_964638985.1 uncultured Candidatus Saccharibacteria bacterium | reverse complement strand
AAGTCTATGCCTATGATTTTGCTCATATTTTTATTATATTTATTACTTATAATGTTTATTTAACAATGATTTTGCGACCACGAATTATTTGTATAAAAGTAGTATATATGATAGCATATATCTATGTCAAGCAAATCCAAATATTCCAATAAAATATTGAAGATTTTAAGCGAAAAACCAGCCATTCCGCTTGAATCTTTTAAAAGTGTGGATAACCCAAAGGCATCTTATGCCATAACTCGCTCCATAAAAAATCTCATAGAATCCGGATGTGCCGAAATGCTGAATTCTTCTAAACAAAAATTTGTCCGCATAACCAAAGAAGGCAAATTAAAATTGAATGCCCTACGCCTAGAGGGCGAGGACGCACTGGTCCCCTCTTCTTGGGATGGACTCTGGAGAATTATTCTTCTGGACATACCGGAAAACAGGAAAAGCGAACGCGAGAGTCTGCGCTATCTTCTGAAAAAAGCCGGCTTCGTGTGTTTGAAAAATTCCGCTTGGATTTCTCCTTTCCCTTTTGAAAATTTATTTATGAATATAAAAAAAGATTTGGGGCTCACAACCGAGATGATGATTATCGTCACGGAATTTATAGACGACGAAACCAAGAAAGTTTTGTTTGAAACTTTTGGAAAATAGGAAATGTTAGGAAATCTTTTGGGTCATCCATTCTTTATAAGCTCTATTAACTCTACGAATATCTATACCAGCAATTAGTGGAGTAGAGTAACTATGGTGTTGCGAGATTAGATCATTTACTTCCTCAAGCTTAGATTCAAGAGTAGTGATCATGAGCATCGTCTGTGATACTTTTTTTAGATCACCTTCCCAATTATACATTGAGTCAACAGACCAATAGTCTACGCAAGCACCCATTTTTTTATCTATAATTAATTTACCCAAAAGCCTTGCTTCTTCTGCATTTGCACAGGTTGTATAAATAAATACCATAAATTTATAGAGTTATTATCTAGTAATCACTAGAATTCGACCTTTCTGGTATTATACCACAAATAATCAAATTTAGTAAACGAACCAGGGCTAGTAAATCTCCTTTTGATAGCATCCCTCACAATAAACAATCTCAGGTCTGTCTGGGGCGTAAGAGGTCTCAAATTCATTCTCACAGCCTTCTTTCATACATTTTCTGTGCCAGAGTTTAAGAGCTGGCATTATTTTAAATCTCTCGTAATGACGACATTTTGGGCAAAAGATTGGTATAGGTATGTTATGTTTTTTGTAAAATTTAAATTCATAATCTGTTATGCGGAAAGCGATATTGCATTGATGACCGCATTTGCCTTCATGGGCACATCCCAAAACTTCTTTTAAAATACTTTCATCTACTTCATCTATGTTGTCTTTCATGTTTTCAGCTTGAATTGTAATTTCAAAATTTTTCGCATCCGGTTCACGCCAAGTATACCCATTTTTTTCTATTTCCTCTTTAGAAAGAGAAAAAATCTCTTGTGCTAGAGTTTCGTTATACGCCCATGGCGAAATCTCAATGGGGAAAAACTCCCCGTATCTATAAACTCTGCCCGCTTTGTCTATAAATGGCGCATCATTCATTTGTTTTATGATTTTTTCTCGAAGGATTTCAAACTCTTCTCTTGAATATGATTTATTTAAAATAGCATTTTCTTTGTTTTTAAGAGAATTACAACCAAAAATATTTTTGCAACTTATACAAAATTCAGTATATTCTGCATTTTGTACGTTACTCTTGGCAGAACAAGAAAATTTAACATTATAATCATTTTTTGCACCTGTAACATACTCATAAAGTAATTCTGACCATCCACCATAATCCACATCCATACAGTCCTTTGCATCAAGCATTCTAAAACAATATTTTAAATTCTCGGCATTGTATGTCTCAAAGCAACTTTTAGAATCTTTCACATTTAAAAGATTATTCCCCGTCACATTTACACATTTATTAATATTACCAAAACGATAAATAGCTCTTTCTTTTATTTCTTTAAATTCCTTTAAAAGAACTTCACGCGAGGTTCTGCTTTTTAAATTAAACTTTTCTAACTCTTTAAAATAATTCTCCTTGGAATATTGTTTATTACGGATACAAAATTTCTTATTGCGTAAATTGTATGACAGGAAACAGTTACTACAATTAATACAATCCACTAAATAATAACAATCCATACAATCTCTACAGAGTAAAAGATATTGTGAATTATAATTACTTTGGGCTTCAACAGTTTCATAAAGACCTTCGGACCCATTTATAACATTAAGACAATCAACGATGTCTCTTGATTTATCTATGGATTTGGAGTAGAAGATATTTTCAGAACCCTTCACAACAGAAACGGACAAGTAAACATTTTTTGATTCCCCTACCATATTTGAGTAATCTGAATTAATGGCACTCCTCTGCCAAAGTGCCACGTGTGGCACTGTATTAGAAAGTTCTTTATATTGTTCAAAAAAAAGTTTTAGAAAAATCATAATCGCGAGCAAAAGAACTAGCGTCCCAGCCATCACCATCCCAACACTCCCGACAATATACTGAAAATGGTACAGATTCGTGATACATTGCAATAATATTTTTATTACATAAATCACACTTGCGTTTATACAAAGTACGTTCACTTCGCCATGCTAAACGTCTTTGTTTTCTGCATTCCGGGCAAAAAGTCGGTGAAGGGACTTTTATTTTTTCATAGAAATTAAAATCTTCCAGCTCTACGATGAAGTCTTTTTTGCAGTTTTGACAATTTTTGGTTTCTTGATTCATGTTTTTAAAAAAGGTACCATTTTCTGCGATAGCAGAGTTTGCTACCTAGGCGATATTTTGTTTATAGCATTCTTCGCAGGCGATTTTTTGGTAATTCCACTCTGGTAGATAATACGCTTCAATATCCTTTTGGCAATAAAAACATTTATAGGGATACGCTTGAATTACCGTTAGATATTTTAGCTGATTTCTGGTTCGCACATCAAAATGATGTCTTGGAAGCGGAATATTGTTCTCTCTGTAAAAAATCAGTTCATTCTGAGCTATGTTGAAACGCCAGCCTGTTTCCGGGCAGATAAGAGCTTTATTTATAATATCATCCGGAACATCTTTAATGTCATCCGGTAATAGAAAAGTCGGCATTCCGTCAACATTGCTTTCACTAATATCTTCCCAATAACCGCCAAGCTTTAAAATATCCTCTTTTTTTGTGTCTGGAAAATATAAAAAACTGGTAGATAAATTAAATGGTCCAGCACTCATAGAATATGGCAAAAACTTGCCATATTCCCCCCTATGCTTCATATTGGAAATAATTTTTTCTTTTAGGTTTTCATATTCCTCTTTAGAATATTGTTTGTTTAAAATGCAATACTTTTTTTTCTTAAGACCCACACAACCGAAACAATATTCGCATTCTATGCATAAATCCAAATATTCCGAATATCGCGAAGAAGACCAGGCACAATATTTTTCCGCATAACCGTTTAGACAGGCGGCGCAATTCCCCATCAATTCTGAATAAAAACATCCGTCAGCGTCAATGCAAGTTTTGTCTTCTGTGGCCCTAGTTATATTTACACAATCTTCTGACTCACTAAGAGTATTGCAATTGTGACAATCCTTGCAATTTAGTAGATAATTTCCACTAGAATTATACGTTTTTAAATTAAAATTCGGCCTGTGAATTACATCGTTTTGAATAATCTCGTCAAAACGTTTTCTGAAAAACTGAATAGATTCATATGATCCAAGTTTAAATGATTTTAGTTTTTCTTCATATTCTTCTTTGGTATATTGAATATTCTCTATACAATGTGATTTGTTACGCAAGTTCCAGCACATAAAACAATTTTGACAATTCCGGCAATCGTATAAAAAACTTGATTCTATGCAGTCGCGAGAATGTTTGGAATAAAAAAGCTTATACGAATGATGACAGTCCGAAGAATTAAAACATTTTTCAGAGTTAAAACAAACAACTACGTCAATAGAATTTTTTACCCATAAATTTCTATATGAATAAAGCAGATCCTCGCATTCTTCCATTGAGCGTGATAAGTAACAATTTTTTGAATTCCAGACATCATCGCAATAATCACATCCAGTATTTTTTGCACCATTCTGGTGCGGATGGGGTACTTTTTCTTGAAGATTTTGTAATTGTTCAAAAAATGACTTACTGGGATCATAATCTAATCCGTAATCCATAGCATCCCATTTATCACTATGCCATTCATGTAAAGAATAAATTGGATACCTAGTTTTTTCTGGTAAAACAGTTATCAAGCTTTCTCCAGAGAGATCAGATTTTCCCTTACGAAACTTTCCAAACATCCAAAAAGACAAGTGCAATTTTACACGGCAAAAAAAACATAAAATTGGTAATTCAATATCAACTTTTTTATATAAAACTAACTCTTCATCTGATATCGTGAAGTTTTGTTTACAGTGTTCACAAACCCTAGTTTGTAGGTTCTTTGTATTCATACACATTCACTCTGGCTGGGCGCATTACACGTTCACCCAATTTGTATCCTTTTTGGATTACACTTGCCACTTTGTGGTCTAGTTCTTTTTTATCTGTTTCCACCGTCTCTACGGATTGGTGAATGTTTGGGTCAAAGACTTCACCTTCTTCGCCGACAGGCTTCACCCCATATTCTTCAAAAATTGTATTCATTTGAGAATAGATATATTCCACCCCCCTGCGCCAATTGGCGTCAACCTTTTCCCACGCTTCGCGGTTGGCAAAAGCCATATTGAAACTATCAATCACAGATAAAAAACGAGACAGGATACGTTCTCGCACACTTTCTGAAAAATTGGCTCTTCTTTCGTCTTCTTGTTTGCGATAATTGGCAAATTCCGCCCGCTCTTTCTGCCAGCCGGTAAGATATTCCTCTTTTTCTTTCTTTGCCTGCTTCAAATCAGCTCTGAATTTTTTCAGAGTTTTCTTTAGATCCTCTTCCCCGTCTTCATTAAATTCAAATTCAAGAACTTCTGAATCGTCCGGAGCAGTCTCGGGGAGGTTGTTTTCAACATCTTTTTTATTTTCTTCATCTGGCATAGAGATAATATAACACAAAAAACATCATGAAAATAGTCACTTTGTGGTCAAATTACGTGTCCCGTTATTTCCTGCTCGCAAGCTCGCATCGGAAATTTGCTCTTGCACGCAACCTCAGCAAACGCTAAGCAGTTAGCGTTTGCTCCACTGAGGAGCTTTGCGGGCTTTCTTGAGACCGAATTTTCTGCGTTCTTTTGCTCTTGGATCACGTTTCATATATCCCAACTTTTTCAAAGCGCCACGAAACGTAATGTCTGATTCCACAAGCGCGCGCGATAGTCCATGACGGATTGCTTCAGCTT
The DNA here is from genome assembly GCA_964638985.1 of uncultured Candidatus Saccharibacteria bacterium. GTDB lineage: Bacteria > Patescibacteriota > Minisyncoccia > Phycocordibacterales > UBA9973 > UBA9973. The sequence goes on along the minus strand of CAZXCD010000010.1, from coordinate 3,330 downwards.
GAGAATGAACTCCACCGCCCGAGACGTGCACTTCCACGCTCCACTTAGGAGAACCTGCGGGTAATCCTTTTACCATTGGATCTAGTATCAAACGGCGTTCTACTTCTGTTTTAAAATATTCTTTGGCTTCTTTGCCATTTACAAGAAAATGAGTCTTAGTAGCTTGTTTGATGCGCACTCTGGCAGTGGAAGTCTTGCGTCTTCCTACTGCTTCTATGTATTTGTCTTTTGTCTGTACTTCTTTTTTGTCTTTATCCATACAAGTATTTAGTCTTCAATTGTTAAATGTTTCATCATCACTCTGCGCAACTTGTTGTCCGGAAGCATCTGAAATGTCGCAAGCTTGATTAATTCTTTTAAACCCTTTTTCTCCATTGTCTCTGTGCCTTTTAAAACACGAAGTCCGCCTCTCATCCCTGAATATCTGGTGTGAAAAATCTCATCCAATTTTTTAGCGGTGATGCGAAGCTTGGAAGCATTGATGACTTTCACCGGGAAGCCGGAATATTTGTTACGTTCAAAAGTCGCCTTGGTCTTGCCCATTAAAGACATAGCCACCGCGCTCGCCACTCTGCCGAGCGCCATTCCGCTTGCGTCTATCGTCTTGCTGTCTGTTGTTTTATTCGCTGTTGCTTCTGTTTTTTTCATTGCGTTTTTCATACTAAACTATTATTGGAAATTAAACAAACTCTATGATGGCCATCTTGGCGCCGTCCGACTTTCGGGCTCCCAATTTCAAAACTCTGGTATACCCCCCTTTTTTGTCGGCATATTTAGGCGCCAGAACTTCAAAAAGCTTTTTTACTCCCTTATTGCTAGTAGATAGCTTGGCAATGATGGTTCTCCTGGTTGCCAAATCATTTTTCTTGGCGCGAGTAACGAGCTTTTCTATGAAAGGTCGCAATTCTTTGGCTTTCGGCTCCGTGGTTTTAATCTTCTCACGCACAATCAAATTGAGCGCCAACGAATTTAGCAACGCGCGCTTTTGAGTCTTGTCTCTGCCGAATTTTCTTGTATTGTTGTGATGTCGCATAAAATTATTCTTTCAAATTAAGACCGAACTTGTTCAAAACTTTTTTAATTTCCGTAATTCCCTTCTCGCCGATGCCTTCTACTTCAAGCAAATCTTCTCGCTTTTTACGAGCAAGTCCACCGAGAGTTCTGATATTGGCGGAAGTCAGAGCATTTAATGTCCTGGTGGAGAGATCCAAGCTGTCCGTGCGGGTCTTCAAAACATCCGCGAAATCCTCTCCCTTTTTCTCGCTTTTTTCTTCCCCCTCCTCTTCTTCTTTGGAAGCTTTTTTGCTTACTTTTATTTCTTCTTCAGGTTCTTTGAAATCCACGATAGCTTTCAGCTGGTTGATCATAATTTCAATAGAGTGAGACAACGCTTCACGAGGAGTGAGGGTGCCATCGGTCTCAATTGAAATTCGTAGACGGTTGTGGTTGGTCTTATCGCCAACGCGCATATTTTCTACTTCATAAGCCACTCGGCGAATCGGAGTAAAGATAGCATCCACCGCGATAGTACCAACATCCACTTTTTCTTTTTGAAAAGCTTCCTTCGCGATGAAACCCAAACCCTTCTCAATCTTCATTTCTATGTTTAAATTTACTTTACCAGTAACTTCAGCAATATGGAGTTCTGGATTCAATATTTCCACTTGTCCTCCAGTCTTGATGTCTCCCGCCAAGATTTCCTTCGGTCCTTTAATGGAAAGAGTTACTGTCTGCGGTTCGTCGGATATCATTTTGAAACGAGTTTTCTTCAGATTTAAAATCATTACAATTACGTCTTCTTTAATGCCATCCATTGTCTGAAATTCATGCGAAACACCGTCAATCTTTATAGAAGTGACGCTCGCTCCAGGCAAAGAAGAAAGAATTATTCTCCTTAGACTGTTGCCTAGGGTGTGCCCGTACCCGGGGTATAGGCCGTCTATTTCAAATATTCCTTTATTGCCGTTTTCCTCAACTACACGAGGCTTGGAAGGCATAATTATTTTATATTCAGGCATAATTTTAAAAAAGTTAGCTTTTAATTTTAATAATACAAACAAGTAAATTTAACGGCTGTAAAATTCAAGTACGGCGTTAAGGTCTAAAAATGTTTCAATATTTTTTGGTTTGGCTAAAATGCGACCTTCCATAGTATTCAAATCAAATGCCACCCAGGCCGGAGCATTGTATTCTTTCAATCTGTCCGCCAAGTTGGCGAAAATTTTCTTGACTTTGCTTCCTTCACGAATCTTTACGATATCTCCGGGTTTCAGTTCGTAAGAAGGAACGGTCACTCGGTGATTATTCACAATAAAATGTCCGTGGGAAACCATCTGTCTGGTAGCGCGTCTGCTTGCTCCAAGTCCCATTCTATAAACTGCGTTATCCAGGCGAGATTCAAGATTTTCATATAATTTTTCCGCGGTGCCTGCACCTTTGATATGAGAAACTTTCTTGACGTAATTGGAGAGTTGGCGTTCAGATATTCCGTATGAAAAACGTGTCTTTTGCTTTTCTATCAGTTGAGCTCCGTACTCGGTAGGAGCTTTCGGTCGCTTGCTTCCTGCCAGAGTCTTGGTGGA
>CAZXCD010000010.1:0-738 GCA_964638985.1 uncultured Candidatus Saccharibacteria bacterium | reverse complement strand
CTCGGTAATACCGTAAGAAAAACGAATTTTCTGCTTTTCAATCAACTGGGTTCCGTATTCGGTCAGAGCTTTCGGGCGAGAACCGCTTTTCCCTCCTTTTTTAGCTGTAGCGCTGAATTTGGGCGTTTGACATTTGTCATAAACTCCCGGACCCAACCTTCTGCAAATTTTAAATTTTGGTTTACTTATCATTTTAAATTCTTAATTCGTAATTTATAAATCGTAATTATTTATACCCTTCTTGGCTTCTTGGCCTTTGGTCCATTATGAGGCACCGGTGTAGCGTCTAAAATGGAAGTGACTTCAATGCCGTGAGCCATGAAAGCTCTGACGGCCGGCTCACGTCCGGAACCGACTCCCAGGATAACCACATCCGCATCTTTCACTCCTAGAGCTGCTGCCTTGCTACCGATAACATCACCTACTTTAGAAGCGGCAAAGGGAGTTCCTTTTTTAGCTCCTCTGAAACCCATCGCGCCAGCACTTCCCCAGAATAAGGTATTGCCTATCTTGTCTGAAAAAAGAACTTTCGTATTGTTGAAGGTCGCTTCAACGTGCAAAACACCTGAGACTATTTTCTTCTTTGGTGTTTTGGATGAAGTCTTTTTTACTTCACTTTCTTCCGAGTTGACTTTCTCCACTTCAACTTCTTCTTTATTTTTTTCTTCTGTTTTTGGCATTTTTGCTTTTTTTATTTTTATGTCTTACTTTCTTTTCTCTTACCTGAGGCCATTGTCT
>CAZXCD010000009.1:0-31258 GCA_964638985.1 uncultured Candidatus Saccharibacteria bacterium | reverse complement strand
TTACCACGGAAGACATATCTTCTTTAGCGAATGACCCGCCGATGCCGAAGCCGTCAAAATATTTTCCATCTACATTTATTTCTGAAATAATTTTTGCGGATTGCTTACGTAAAGATTCTTCTCGTCCACCTTGCACTATGCCAAATAATGCAACCTCATCCCCCGCCTTCCCCTGGAAATGGGAAGGGGCTGAATTCCCCCCTCTCCTTTCAGGAGAGGGTTGGGGTGAGGTAAATTTTAGATGCTCTCTCAAACTTCTCTCTGCCCACCTGTGTGTTCGCTCCAGCGCTTCTTCTTGATAGCGTAAATCTTCCGCCGGGCTGGTGCATTCATCAAAAGCGAAAATAATATCCGCGCCCAGATTGTGCTGAATCTGAATTGATTTCTCCGGAGTGATGTAGTGGATAGAGCCGTCTAAGTGTGATTTGAATGAAACTCCGTCTTGCCCTATTTTTGCAAGCCTGGGTGCATCAGTATCATCAAACCTTTCAGGAATCAAAAGTGAAGGATCAGTAATTTTTGTAACTTTAGAAATATCTTTTCCGTAAGCAGCACCCAAAGAAAAAACTTGGAAGCCCCCAGAGTCCGTCATCGTGGTGCCCGGCCAATTCATAAACTTACCGATACCCCCTGCATCACGCACTATCTCATCTCCGGGTTGTAGATATAAGTGGTATGTATTACCCAAGATAACCTGAGTACCAACATCTTTCACTTGCTCGGGATTTAGAGATTTTACAGTCGCTTTCGTCCCCACTGCTACAAAAGCTGGAGTCAAAATATCCCCGTGGGCAGTTTGTAAAACACCCACTCTCCCCAAACTTCCTTTTAATTTTTTCTCAATTTTAAAATGCATTGTTTGGCAACCGTCGGGTGTTGGACACCTGTTACAGGTGTCCAACACCCGACGGTACTATATTTCCACTTCCACAAATTTTAATTCCTGCGCATTCACTGGGCTCACAAGCAACGCTTTGGTAAAAGGGTCACGCGGGTCGGAAATCACCGTTTCTACTATGGCTAAAGTATACGGGTTTATCCCAGGCATCGTCACCAGGTCTCCTTTTTGCAGAATAATATCTCTAGGTAAAATCATTTCAAAATTTCCTCCGCCTCGTCCAACTAATTCAAAAAAAATATTTTTGTCTGCTTGCCCCGCCGTGGCGGTGGTGACTATCGCTTGAGTTTTTTCACCAGCATTTGAAAACAAAGTCACCTTGGAAGAATTCACATAAGCTTCCGCAATGTATCCCATAGGGATGTTGCCAAAGGCGAAAATCATATCCCCCGTCTTTATCCCTCTCACTGTCCCCACATCGAGTACTAACGTATCATGGGGACTTTGGTTTGGCTTAGATAAAATCGCCGCCAAAACCAGACTTTTTTCTGTATTCATTCTCCCTAAAATTTCTTTCAAGGACTCATTCTCCGCGAACACGGAATTGTAATTTAAGATTCTCGTTTCTTCATCTTTTAATTTGGATTGCAAACTTTCGTTTTGTAAAGAGAGAGAGCTCTTAGAAGCAAAGTAAGCGCCGAAATTCTTAAACTTTCCTCCTACGCTATTCCCCACAACCAATATGGGATGGAAAAATCCCTGACTGGCAGAAGAAAATCCGCCGAAAATACCCGTCCGGAAATAAAAGAGTACGAGAAAAACAACCACGCCAATCGCAATTTTTAAAAACCTTTTTCTCTTTTCTTTTTTATCTAGGAGGTAACTCATCTTGATTACCAATCAAAATATCTTTATAAAGAGGTAGGTCGTCCAGAATAACCCCCGTCCCGCGAGCCACCGCTGAAAGAGGGTCTTCCACCACATAAACTGGGATTTTCAGAACTTTTTGTAAAAGCTGGTCAAGCCCGGGGAGCAGTGCCCCACCGCCCGATAGAGTAATACCTCTGTGCATAATATCGGATAAAATTTCAGGGGGCGTCGTCTCCAACATATCTTTTACGCCTTCCACCAACCCCCTTACCGAGCTAGAAAGCGCTTCTCTGACATCGGAATCTGTCACCACCACTTCTCTCGGCAACCCGGTTAAAATATCGCGTCCGTGGACCTCTGTCTCCATATACTCTCCCGGAATAGCGGAACCGATGGCGATTTTTACCATCTCGGCAGTCCTCTCTCCGATGAGAATTTTAAACTCGTCACGCATATAACTGATGATGTCGTTGTTCAATTGATCACCCGCGATTTTAAGATTTTTTGATTTAACGATTCCCCCAAGAGAGATAACCGCAATATCGGTGGTGCCTCCGCCGACATCTATGATCATAGAACCGACAGGATCATTTATCGGAAGACGGATACCTATGGCGGCCGCCATCGGCTCCTCTACCAAGAAAACTTCTCTGGCGCCAGCTGACCTCGCCGCATCGTATACAGCGCGTGTTTCAACGTTCGTGGTGCCAGAAGGTACGCCGACTAGGACTCTCGGACGAGCAAATTTCTTGGAAATTTTATCCGCTTTGTTTATCAAATAAGACAGCATCTCTTCCGTCACTTCAAAATCGGAAATAACTCCTTCCACCAGCGGACGGACGGCTTTAATGTGTCCCGGGGTACGGCCGAGCATCTCTTTCGCCTGTGTGCCCACTGCTAGAATTTGATTGGTCTTGATATTTACGGCGACGACTGAAGGCTCGTTGATTACGATGCCATGTCCTTTCAAATACACCAAGGTGTTTGAAGTTCCCAAGTCTATGCCTATGTCATTGCTAATTAATCTGTAGAATTTTTCGAACATATTTTTAATAATTCATTTAATGAAACAATTTTGCCTTTTTCTTCGATGCGCTTTTTTAATTCTATTCCCCCCTCCTTGATACTTCTCGGAGAAATTACCGCCCGATAAGGCATCCCAAGCAAATCCGCATCGGAAAATTTCTCTCCAGCGGACACTCCAGCACGGTCGTCAAACAAAACCTCTACACCTGCTTTGGTTAAACTTTCATAAACTTTATCCGCTTCTTTCATAACCACTTCATCGTCACCAAGCGCAAGTAGGTGGACGGGAAACGGAGCGATAGATTCAGGCCAAACTATCCCATTGTCATCAGAGAGTACCTCCACCACCGTCCCCATAACGCGCCCTAAACCGATGCCATAACTGCCCATTATCACCAATTTCTCTTCGCCATTTTCGTCTTTATATTTAAGGTCAAAAGGAGCGGAAAACTTCGTTCCTAATGAAAAGATATTTCCCACTTCAACCGCCTTTTTTTTAATTAAATCTTCTTTTTTGAGTTTAAGCTCGGCAATAACTTCGTCGTTATAAACTTCCTCATTTATCGCAATACTGGAATTTTCATCCAAGTAAATAGTATCCTCTCCGACAGAAGTTATGGTCTGAAATTCATGTGAAAATTTAGAGAAAGTTCCCCCTGAGGCGAAAGTCACATAAGTCAGATGACCAATACCAACACGTTTAAAAATATTTACATACGCTTCTTTTGCTTTTTCGTAAAAAGCATTATGCTCTTCCTCGTTCTTAGAAAATGAATAAAGCGCTTTCCAATAAAACTCCCTCCCCCTCATAATTCCGGATTTGCTTCTAGTTTCGTTTCTGAAAATACTTTTAAAGTCATAAGGGTAAATCGGCAAATCTTTGTACGAACTTATGTACTGTTTTAAAATATTTGAATAGGCTTCCTCGTTCGTAAACGACAAACCAACGTCTCCCCCATTTTTTAATTTTGTTTTAAACCAATTATCTACGACTTCATCATCCCACCTGCCTGATTTTTCCCACACTTCTTTATTCTGGAGCACGGAAGTTTTCATTTCTGTCCCTCCGATTTTATTCATCTCCTCTCTGATTATATTTTCTATCTTGTTTATAACGCGCAAGCCAAGCGGTAAAAAGGAATACACTCCGGCCATTTCTTTATGAATAAAACCGCCCCGAGTCAAAAGCTCGGCATTCTTGGATGTCTCGTCTGCCGGCGCTTCTTTCCTGGTTTTTGTGAAAAGTTGAGATTGCCTCATTCCATTAGTCATACTTGCATCTTACCCGAAAAAAGTCTTTTGGTCAAAGACAAAAAGTTGCTAGGTCTTGCCTAGCAACTTCTCTGGTATATAATAACGTATATGTCTATTAGGGAAGCAAATTTAGTCGATGGAGAGTATTACCACATATACAACCGTGGCAATAGTAAACAGAAAATTTTCCACGACAACGAAGACTACTCTCGTTTTGTAAGCCTTTTATGTGCCTGTAACTCTACAAATAGTTTTAGAATTTTTACTCTAGCAAAAAATGAGAGTCCTTACGATTTTGAAAGGGGTAAAAAAATTGTATCCATCGGAGCCTATTGTCTTATGCCAAATCATTTTCATATCCTTATCACTCCAACAGAGGAGAAAGGAGTTAGTAAATTTATGCAAAAATTAGGTACTGCATATTCTATGTACTACAATAAAAAATATAAAAGAACCGGTGGATTATTTGAGGGAAAGTTTAAATCCCAACACTTAGGCAATGATAGATATTTAAAATATTTATTTTCATATATTCATCTGAACCCAATAAAACTAATCCAGAAAAATTGGAAGGAAATTGGAATTAAAAATAAAAAGGAAGCTTTAGAATATTTACAAAATTATAAATACTCAAGCTATCTTGATTATTTAGACATAAAAAGAATCCAAAATAAGATATTAAACACAGAAAATTTTCCGGAGTATTTCCCAAACAACAAATCATTTCAAAAAGAAATTTTTGAATGGTTGAGCTATAAAGAAAACTAAACTGCAAAATTGCTAGGTCTTGCCTAGCAGACTTAATAAGTAACCATAAACACACCGGTAGCTGTGCGATATGGATCTCCTGCGACAAGTCCACCTGCAAGTGCCGCAGTATTATCCGCATAAACTGGAAGCAATGAAGAAATTCCATGATATTTTGTACCAGTGCCAGAATCAGTGATTGGAGTAGTGACAGATGTAGTCCAGAGTGGACCAACGACACGCGTACCAGTAGCCGAAGCAGCAATGGAAACACCAGTTTCTAGAGTATCAAAATGATTTCCTTCCAGATGAACACCTGTAGCGCTAGCAACTGAAATTCCGACACGTGAGGTTCCAGCACCGGCACCTTTGATTCGGTTCCCTCGCAACACAACACCCGTAGCAACTGCATTGTCAACTAAAATTCCAGTAGAAGTCGTTGTTCCGGGTGAATAAATCATATTTTCAGAAATAAACACCCCTTCTGCCCCCGATACTTGAATGGCAGGATAAGAAACAGTACTCCCCGAAGCTGTCCCAAGAGAAAATGTGTTGTTAGAAACAATTGCATTTCTTGATGCTGGAGAAGTAGAAGCTAATATAACCATAGCGGCATTGTATGCTGATGTATCAGTATTACTTTCAAACACGTTTCCAGAAACAATAGCGCCGTCCATGTTGCGTAAGGTCAATGACGCTGAACTACCAGCGCTCCGACGAAAAATATTTCCGGTAAAAGTAAATCCATTAATATATACACCCGTTGAAAAAGTGCCAAACACTGGAGAATTGTATAGTAAATTTCCTGTCATTGTGACACCACCACTGCCCGCATCAGCATAAACTTGGAGTGCGCCAACTGAATTAAAGGCGTTTCCAATAACAGAGGTGCGAGTACTTGAACGAACCTCAACAGCAGAATCCCCAAGTGTTTCAAACCAAGAATTACTCACTACAAGATCCGCGCTTGCCGTTCCATAAACACCATAACTAGATGCTCCGCTGTTACGAATTTTACATCGTCGCACGGCAACATTTGTTGAAGCTGAAGCATAACCCCAGGAATACACACCAGCAACATTTGCAAGTCCACCAATATTTATTGTCATATCTGACACAGTAATATCGTTACCCGCCGTAGCACCTTTTACCGCGGCGTCATTTTTTGCGACAACTACTGCCCTGTTTGGAGCCCACGTCCCAGCACCGGCTTGAATAATTGTTCCCGCTCCTTGTCCTTGTAACCATAATCCATATCTTGCCAGAATTGCTGAAGTCGTATTAAACGTCCCATCCATCAAAAGCACCCGCCCCGTTGCCGGAAGCGCATCTATCGCAGCCTGAATAGTCACTTCATCCGCTGTTCCTGTAGCCACATAATCACATTTGTTTTTGTTTAAAGAATTAGAAGCACAAACTGTAAGTGTCGCATTAGCAGTACCCATAATCTTTTTTGTACCAGCATCACCTTGCACTGTAATTCCCGCATCATCCCCCACAGTCGTCGCTCCGGTAGAAAGAGTTACTCGCCCAGCCGTCAATCCAGAAATCCCTCCTCCGGCAGGTGCTGCACTCGTCCACACACTGCCATCGGAAGTCAAAACATTTCCTGAAGTTCCAGGAGTAATGTCACTGGGGATAGTAATGTTGGCTGAACCATCAAAGGCTATTCCGTTAATGGTTTTTGTAGCTGCTAGTTTAGTAGCAGTAGCAGCGTTACCAGTTAAAGCTCCAATGAAGGAAGAAGCAGTAGCATTTCCAAGAACCGATAGATTACCAGAAATAGTGAATAGTCCTGTGCCTGTGGTAATCGGTGCATTGTTTGTTGAATTTAAAAATAGTGTATTTCCAGCACCTAAATCTATAGTGGAAGCAGTAGTTCCAGTTATCGCATCAGTAGTAAAAGTGAGAGAAGCGAGAGCAGTAGTGCTAAATGCAAAAACTAAAATCAAGACCAAAATACCTAATATTTTTTTATTCATAATATCTAAAAAGTTAAGTTAATAAAAACTTAACTAATAATACCCCCCCCCCCGCAGGACTTTGGCAAGGGAAAACTAAATTGCAAAATTGCTAGGCAAGACCTAGCAATTTTGTAGTTGCAAAAGCATGGGTCTTCTGCTATATTAATTCATATGCAAAAAGTAAAAAATACGCAGGAAAGTAACGATACAATCGTAGAAAAGATGTTCAAGGCCGGGGCGCATTACGGCTACAGCAAGACCAGAAGACACCCTTCTGTCTCAAAGTATATATACGCTACCAAAAATAAAGTAGATATAATCAACCTGGAAAAAACCACCATTATGCTGGAATCCGCTCTTCTGTTTATAAAAAATCTAGGAGCCCAGAATAAAACCCTTCTTTTCGTAGGCACCAAACCGGAAGCAAAAGTAGCCACCAAAGATATGGCAGAATCCTTGAATATGCCTTACGTTACGGAGAGATGGATCGGGGGTACACTTTCAAATTTCACCGAAATAAAAAAGAGGATAACCGAACTGGAAAATTATCGCAAAGACAGCACCACTGGCGGACTGGATAAATACACCAAGAAAGAACGCGTGGTGATGGCCAAGAAAATGGAGAAGCTCACCAGGTACTATTCCGGATTGATTGGCTTGAAAAAGGCTCCAGATGCATTGCTCGTCATAGACGCCAGAAGCGAACATATCGCAGCCACCGAAGCCAGAAAGTCCGGCATTCCGGTAATCGCTTTGGTGAATTCCGATTCAAACATCAAAAGCCTTGACTACCCTATCGTAGGTAACGACGCCGGTATCCCATCCATCAAATTCTTCGTTACCGCTATCGGTAACGCTTACAAAGAAGGCCTGTCCGCCAATTTAAGGGTGGAACAAGCATCTTTACCAGAGAAAAAATAAATATTTATGTCTACTCAAATAACCACAGAGCAAATTAAAGAGCTCCGCGATACAACCGGCATTTCCGTGATGCAATGCAAGCGCGCCCTGGAAGAAGCAGAGGGTGATATGAACAAGGCGCTAGCTATTTTAAAGAAAACCAGTTCGGACATCGCTTTGAAAAAAGTGAGCCGTGAAGTGAAAGACGGCAGAGTCTCCATTAAGACAGATGGCAAGAAAGCCGTCTTGGTGTCTTTACATTGCGAAACTGATTTCGTAGCTAGGAATGAAGATTTTACAAAACTGCTTGATGGACTGACAGAAAGAGCCTTCCTGGAAGGGATAGAAAAGATGCAGGCTGAGGCGAAAGATATGATAAACCCAATAATCCAGAAAACCGGAGAGAATATCCAGCTAGGCGAAACCTTTCTGGTAATGGGAGAAATTCTCGGCAATTATGTCCACAACAACAAGACAGGTGTCATCGTAAGCCTATCAGGAGGTTCCACAGAGCTCGCCCGAGACATTGCTATGCATGTGACAGCCATGAAGCCGGAATTCATCTCGCAGGATGAAATAACTGAAGATGCTAAAAACATCATGAAGGAAATCTTCGAAAAGGAGGTTGCCGGTGTAGATAAGCCTGCGGAAATAAAAGAGAAGATGTTGCTCGGGAAAATGGCGACTTATTTCAAAGAAAGGACTCTCTTGGACCAGGCATTCATCAAAGACGGAGAACTTACGGTGGGCAAACTTCTAGAAAAAGCCGGAGCAAAAATCAAAGAGGTAAAGCGTTACTCAATATAAAAAAATGTATTTCTTTTTAATTTTATTTTTCGTATCACTGCTGGGAATAGTTTTTATGATTGGCAGAAAGCTGTTGGTGCTAGAGAATGTGCCGATGGAAGCCAAAGAAGAAATTTTTTTGGAAATTCCCTACATAGAAGAATGGCAACATTTGACCGCTAAAAATATCAAGAAACACGGTTATGATGCCTTGGTGGGGACCATCAGACTTTATGTCCGTTCTTCTAACTTCATAAAAAACAAATACGAAAATATAATAACAGAAATAGAAAACAAGCGAAAAGAGCATATCATAAAAAGAGGCAAGAAAGAGGTTTCTAGGTTCTTAAAGACTGTATCAGACTATAAGCGTAAAGTCAGAGAAATAAAGCACAGAGTAGTGGAAGAAGAAGAGGAAAGAAATTCGTAAATATGTTAGTATAAAAAAGTTGGTTTCAAAAAAATAAATAATTGCCGGCATAGCTCAGTTGGTAGAGCACTTCTTTTGTAAAGAAGATGTCCGGGGTTCGATCCCTCGTGCCGGCTCCGTAATTAAAATCCAATCATTTTTGGCGAGATTTTGGCGGGAATTCGTTTTGGGTTTCGCGCGCAGGCAGGGTCTGTGAGGGAATGCGCGTAGGTTGATTTTAGCTAGAAAAGTGGTATTTTTGTATCTATGTTATAATCTATCCATGCTCACTCCAGAACAAGAAGCTTGGATAAATACGCTTTCAGACATAATAATCTCGATCGTTCCTTATGATCCAAGAGCAGAGGAATTTTTTAATATAATAAAAAAGAAAATTCATAATCTTTTAGGTGAAGATGTGTTGGTAGAACACGGCGGATCAACTATATTGGGTATTGTTGGCCAAGATGAAGTAGATATTTCTATCGTAGCTCCGAAAGAAAAATTCGCTGAATATATTCCGAAACTTGAGACGTTATTTGGCCCAGTCTGCTCATTTTATCCTGGCCGAGCTAAATTTGAAGTGAAAGAAGATGATAAGAAAATTGATTTAAAAATTACTGACGAGAATCATCCCCTTTATGTTGAAGGAAAAATCTTTACAGAATATCTCTCAACACACTCAAGAGATTTGGAGCATTACAAAATTTTAAAAGAAGAGTGCAATGGATTACCGATAAAAGAATACCAACGCCGTAAAATCGAGTTTACTAATGAGATTTTGGAAAAAGCTAAACTTAAATTAATTACTTAAATTTTAATCCTAAGAATGGGGGTGTCTCTCAGGGATTGAATTAGTGGAATAATATCAAGTAAAGATTTTATAACAATATAGTTTTTATATTTTCCCCATTGATTAAATTGATCGTATAATATACCTATATTTTCAGACAACATACTAATAACATCAAATCTATCATCTATAAAATAATCAAGAGAGAGTTCTTGAATTTTGATTATTTTTTCAAAATCATTTTTTACAAAAAAAATATTGTTACCAAACAGATGGGCAATTTTAAGTTTTTCTATAGTTTGTTGTGCTGCCAGTAATCCATCTTCACTTTTTCCTCTAGATGAAATTAAGTATATTTCAGCGCTAGATTTAATTTTAAGTAAAATTTTGTCAACATTTTTTTCTGTCGTTATTTTATGAATAGAAGTAGCACTAAGTTTGTCAATTTCTCTACGAAGATCAATATTAGAAATATAATTATCAATAACATTGGAATTTAAATTCCAGTTTTCAAGATGTAACCCTGTTTTTTTATAAAAAACATCACTTTTAAATACAGTATTGTCAATAATAACCCCATCTAAATCAAATCCAATTTTAATCATAAAATTATAATAAGGTTTTTAAAATATACCTACATCTTTTCTAAAATAAATAGGACCTTTAATCTTTTCTAATATTTTTTTTATTTTAACTCGACAATTATCAATATCTTTTCCTGTGACACAAACAGTTAGGCCTCTAGAGTCCATAAGTAAAATATTTTTTTTATCTACTATTAAACTACCAAAAAATATATTACTTAGGTCTTCTTTATTCAATCTTTTAATATTTATTTTTTTACCAATATTATCTTTGGAATACGGATAACCTTTTGGAACAATTGATACAGAAACAGAAGCTAGGTTTTTCCACTTAACAGAAAGCTTATTCAATGTTCCTCTTATCATTGATTTACAAATTTCTAAAAAATTAGTATTTAGTAAATTTAGAATATTTACTGTCGATGGATTACCAAAACGTGTATTATATTCAATAACCTTGATTCCTCCATTGGTTATAATGAATTCCCCCATCAATACACCGATGTATCGTTCCGAAAAATCCTTTTTAATTTTTTCAAACACTGAATTATTAATTTCCTCAAGTTTTGAAATATCATTTTTTGATAAAAAAACTTGTCGTGTTCCTTGTGTAACAGAACCAATACCAGAAGTATTGTCTCCTAAATCACCGTCATAAATTCTTTTATAATTTTTTACTGGGGGCATGTGAATAATATTATTACCATCAACTAAGCTCATTAACGAAACTTCGTCACCTTCGATATATTCTTCGACAACTACCTTACAATTATTTTCATCAACCCAAGATTTTGCTTGACTATATAAATTATGTTTTGAATTTTTTGATAAATCAAAAATTTTAACTCCTTTAGAATTCATTAAACCATCAAATTTTAGTACAACTTTTTTTGATTTTAGACCATCAAGGTAATCAGGTAATTTAGAGATATTTTTTAAATTAAAAACTTTATACCCTGGTACAAGACCCTCGTGTATTTCTCGAATAAACTTACGGCAAAAACTTTTACTATTTTCTAGCTTACTTTGATCTTTTGTTGGTGCTATGCATGGTATTTTAAGTAAATCTAAACGATTTCGAATTCCAGCTTGTAACGCCTCACCTTGTAAAATTATAACAAAAGAGGGTTTTACTTTTTTTACAAACGTTAAAATTTTTTTTATATCTCGAATATCTCCAACCTCATAATTAGTGCAAAGTTCTTTTATAAAATAACTATCTCTCCATAAATAAGCACTCACTTCACATTTAGTTGAAATTGAAAACTCCCTAACAAATGCGAATTCACGACTTGTAGCACTACCCACTATTAAGACTTTCTCCATGACTATATTTTTATGACTTATTTTTAAAAAATTCTAAATTTTCGTTAATAAGATCAAGAAACTTATTAGGATTGCCCCACGGCTTCGCTTCTCTTGCGATTTCTGGATTAATTCGAGTTATGTATGCAAGGACATTTAGATTATCAAGGAGGGCATAAAATCGCACCTTAAATTCATTATCAGAAGATAATTCCATTCTATTTAGAAACCTATTTCCCAATACAGTACCATTTGTTAGCCCAAAAAACTGAGCAAAAGCACAGAGTGGATCTCCGCTCCAAAAAGTCTCAGGATCTATAAATTTTATTTTTTGATCTGGGGTAATAATTATATTATCTATATTTAAATCCATCGGTATAAGTCTTGGATCTTTAAGTGCAAATTTATCTGTATGTTTATCTAATATTTTACTAGGAATTAAATATTCACCGTCTAAGAAAACCTCAGTGCTTTCAAATGTTTTTGTTGTTGGTTCCTGCATATTTATTAAAAAATCTTTCCATGTTGAAGTAGTCCCAGTCAGCCCACTTTCATCTAACTGACCAAATTTGTTTGTTTTTATTTGTGTTATTCTACTAACTAAATCAAAGATTTGATCCGAAATCGCTACAAGATGCTCGTCTTTCATGGTACCATTTTCCACAATAGATCTCAGTGTTTGTCCGTCTACGTATTCAAATATGGCAAATTCATAAGGTATAGTATTCTTTGTAATATCTGAAAACACCAACTTTCTTATCTCGGGAAAATCTCTTAGTAATTCTGACATTTGTATTTCTCGACTTAAATTTGTTCTCTGTGAACCATCTTCGTTGTATATTTTCACTATAAATTCACCCTTTTCTGTTTTTACATAATAAATTTCGTTACTTCCACCAGACATTTTTTTAAAAAGAGTGATGCTCCCTATTTGTGTTTGAATTTGTTCAGAAATAAGTCGAAAATTTGGAAAGTCATCCATATTAGCAACAGGAAAATTATGTTTTCCATTTAAATTATTCATGCTATAATTATAGCAGTTTATGCAGTTAATAACAAGTATTTTTAATAAAAATAAGACTTCCATAAAGAAAATAATTTCTTCTAAAAGAAGAAATTTTAATTGTAAATTTAATCAAAATACTCCTCCTCTTGAGAGGATGCCAGAATATACACAAAAAATGATTCAAGTATTTTTGCAACATTTTTCCCAAAAAGGATACACCATGATTCCATCAGTAGCTATTACGTCTGGAATAGATCCCACTGTAAGATTAATCGGCTCTCATGTCAGTCCAATGAAGAATTACTTTATTGAAAACAAAATACCAAAAAATGGTTTGATTATGTCACAACCGTGTATAAGAACACACAACTTAAAAAAAATATTTGATGATTCGAGCATGCCTGCATGGGGTTCGTATTTTATTAGTTTAGGTGCTTTAGTAATACCAGAGAAAATATCTGAATTATGTAAAGATTCTTTAGAATATTTACTAAGTATTCTAAATATACCAGCAGAAAATTTAATTTTAAGAATTAATTTTGCTGATAGTGATTTATATAGTTTGGCAAAAAAATTTGCCTATTTAGGAATAAGTTATGACGATTCTACTATGCCAGAAAAGTATTATAGACATAAAATTGGTATTGAAGGAATTTGGGGTAGAAACTTTAACTACGCTATTAAAAAAGATGGTATTTTATATGACATAGGGAACTTAATTATTTTAGAAAGCACAGCAGGAAAACTTGGAGTAGAACTGGCGTTAGGTACTTCAACAATTCTTAAAGCTTTTTTTTCACTTCCTCATGTAAATTCCGCAAACCCTATTTTTGGTATTGAAAAAATTAATAACCCGTTACGATTTAAATTTGAGGATGCAATTATTACTTCCTCGATTCTATTTTCTGAAGGATTAATACCTTCAGCTAGTGATAGTAAGGGTAGGACATTAAGATCTTACTTACGTGCAATTATGTATTTTAAAAATAAATTTAAAATACAGACTAAATCTATTGCTAAAATGATGTGGCAGTTTGAGAATTCTCAAAAAATTAATCACTCTGGGTCAAATTTTATTGTCTCTTATATTGATAAAATTGAAAAAGAAATCCTCTTACAAAATAGCTTATCGAACGAAGAAGAACTTATATTATTAGAAATAAAACAAAATTTTACATAAATATATGAAATTAATAATACCAAAAAAATTACATAGAGGTTCAAATATTAGAGTAATAGCTCCATCCCGTAGTATGAAAATACTTTCTAATGAAGTGAGGAAAATAGCATGCGAGGCACTGTCAAAAGCTGGTTTTAATGTTAGTTTTGGAAAACATGTAGACGAATTAGATAAATTTTCTTCCTCCTCTATTAAATCAAGAGTTAATGATTTACATGACGCCTTTTTAGATCCATCAGTCGATGGCATTCTCACAACTATTGGAGGATATAATTCAAATCAACTATTAGATTATCTTGACTACAATATTATTAAAAAAAACCCAAAGTATCTTTGTGGCTATTCAGATATAACAGTCCTAACTAACGCAATTTATGCAAAAACAGGATTGGTGGGTTGTAATGGTCCTCATTTTTCATCCTGGGCAATAAAAAAAGGATTTGAATACAGTAAAGAATATTTTAAGAAATGTTGCATGCAAAATACTAAATATCAAATTAAGCCTTCAAGAACTTGGAGTGACGATGATTGGTATTTAGATCAAAATTCAAGAGAATTTATTAGGACAAAAGGATTTTATGTTATTAATCCTGGGAAAGCAGAGGGAACTTTAGTCGGTGGTCATCTGCGTTGTTTTGCATGCTTACAAGGAACACAATATTTTCCACCACTAAAAAATTCAATTTTACTATTAGAAGAAGACGAGGAGGCAAATCCAATGATTTTTGATCGATTACTTCAGTCAATTATCCAGTTACCAGATTTTAATGGAGTTCAGGGTATTATAATAGGTCGTTTTAAGAAAAAATCTCAGATGACACTTAGTGTACTAAAAAAAATTATTAATTCAAAAAAAGAGCTTGCGCTTCTGCCAATTATTGCTAATGTAACAGTGGGGCATACTATGCCAATTGCTACATTCCCAATTGGTGGTATAGTAAAGATATCAACAAATAAAATAGCTTCAATTACAATTATCAAACATTAATTTTTATGCTCAATGATCTTCTTCAAAAAATCAATAAAAAATTCAAAAATCAAAAAAGTGTGAATTCACCAAATTACGATCCAGAAAATCACACATATGATTTAGCAACAAATAATTACTGGTATGCCATTTTATATTTACGCCACACACTAAAACTCAGTTGTGATTCTTTTTTCTCTTTTCAAAAAAACGCAGTAAATATTGATTTGTTTATGCTCACCCCTTCTGTATCTAGTCCAATGGGTCCAGGATCGAATAGTGAAGCGGTTTCTATACAGTTTGGTAACTTAGAAACATTTTTAGTAGATTCTTCTCAATTTGGTTTCGAACCTATACTTATGAATAATTTTGATTTACTTTACTGTTACCTACCTTCTATGCGTGGAGAAAATCCGGACAAACGACACTTGAATCAATTTTTTCATTGTGAGGCAGAAATGAAAGGTAATTTAATAGAGGTGATACAGCTAGTTGAAGACTTCATTAAATTTATTACTCAATCAATGTGTGATGTGCCATTTTTAATAGAATGCCTAAGTAATTCACCTGAATATTCAAAACTTGCAATCCAAAAACTTATATCTTTAAAATCTTTTCAAAAAATCAATTTCGATTCTGCCGTAAAGATTCTCGAGGAACATGGGTATTCAGAATATATTAATTATACAAACCATGGGAGAGATATTTCTAGTCAAGGTGAAATTGAATTATCAAAAATTTTTTCTCCCAACGAGCCATTTTGGATAACTCATTTTGATAGAGACAGAGTACCATTTTATCAAAAACCAGATCCAACAAATAATAATACAGTACTAAATGCTGATTTAATATTTCCCCCCTTAACACAAAATTCATTTGGTGGCGAGATAGTTGGTTGCGGGCAAAGACAAAATGAAGCTAGCGAATGTTATGAATCATTAAAACGACAAAATTTATCGGCGGAACCTTACGAATGGTATATATCATTACGAAACATTCCACAATATAAATCTACTGCGGGTTTCGGTATGGGAATAGAAAGATACCTTACATGGCTTTTGTGTAAAGAAGACATAAAGGATGTGATCCCCTACCCTAGATTAAAAAATGTTAGAACATATCCGTAGATTTAGAACGAGAATTCTTCATTAGAAATAAGAGGATACTATTTCAGCACTTACTTATGAATTACAATTTTTTAGAAAAACATCTTTCATGCAAAAAAGAAAATAATATTGAGTTAGGGATAGCAATATTTAAGCCCGGGTATTTTCCTAATGATATTGAAAGTTTTATAAAATTATGTTCGGATGAGAAACTTGAAATATTGGAACATAAGGATTTTAAACTATCAAAAGAAATTATTATTGGGATGTACAACAATGTATTCACATATTCTTTTAACGATCTAATTTTCGGTCTTGATTGGAAGGAAGAGACTATTAAATATTTAATTTCTGATAATTGTAACTGTTTTTTATTGAGTGGAAAAAATACTATAGACGTATTAGCAAAATTTAAACATGAAATTAGAAAAAAATATGGGAAAATCACACATCCTAAAATACAGTTAACTAAAGAAGAATTTAATGATAAGGTAATAAAAAATTTAATACATGTAGTTGATGAGCACGAGATTCAAAATATATTATGGTTATTATTCTCTTAGAATATATTTATATTTTCCGCCTCGGGCATTTCCGCTAGGGTGTCCACGACTAAAGGACGAGTGCCTTCCCCGAATTGCAATACTAATCGTCGTAGCGAAAGCGATATACTAAACATAATATTGAAAAGCGTAGAGTGGGGATGGCGAGGGCAGAACACTCTCGGTAATCCGAGAGTGTAGTCCCGACCCGGGGAGAGGAAACTTCCTCTCCCCAAGAAGCGCGGGCTACTGCCCGCACAGAGACACCTAGGCACTCGTAGCCCTAGCGGAAATGTCCGAGGCGGATGCCGAGGGTGATACCCCTTTAGACTTGAACAATCACATAGCAGAGAAATGACCGAGACAATTATAAAATTTTGTATTTGTATTTTTGAGTTGCGCGGATTCCCTCCCAGACCCTGCCTGCGCACGGACAAAATTCAAAATCCCCGCCGAATTTCAAAAACATTAGTCTCGATTTTGCGAATCCTTCTCCCAGAAAATAGTTTCGCAAAACCGAGTCCGCATTGTATTGGAGCGTTTCCCGCACTTCTGCTTTTGCAGAAGCTCTGTGCTTCGCACAGAGGCGCTTCAGCGCGCGGGGAACGCTTGTGTAGCTGTTCTTCATTAATTTTTGCTAAAATGAGTTCTAGCCTTGTTTAAAAGATACTCCAAAATTACAAACTCTTAGTCTTAGTATCTGTGGAGGGTTTTACTTCTTGTAGTTTAAAAGATTCTTTGACGCGAGCTTCCAAATCCTCCAAGTCATGCAGTCCGGTCAGCACTTCGTCGTCTATCACCATCGCCGGTAGAACTGTATCTTTTATTTTATAAATTTGGAGCATAGAGGTAACGGCCGAGAGATCGGTACTGTAATCAAAAGAATATACGCGAAGCTCCGGATACTTCGCGCGCAAGGTAGAGAGCACCAGACTCTCCTCTTGACACAGAGTGCAGTTGGCCGCTGTTGTATAAAAATAGAGAATAAACGCGGATTTCACTCCACAGCGAGCGGAAATTCTTTTGGCTAAAAGATAGTCTTTAATTTGCAATAACGAATAATACTTTTTCAGATAAGACACCTCGGAAGTAGCACCCAGATTTTCTTGGCTCCATTCAAGCTTGTTGCCGAGTTCCGCCAGCTCACTTGAAAATACGGCATCAGATATGTTCTTGCAAGAAAGCTCTGAAAGCAGAGAAAATTGAGTTTCTGAAGACAGGATGTCTATGGCTATCTGGTCCTGAATAGTTTTCAATTGATTAATTTTTTTATCACCGAAATAATTACTCAAGTATATGGCAGTAAAGAAAAGACCGGTGGTTATCAAGAGCACAATTAAATATTTTTTCCAATCAATGTTGTTGTTCATATATTTTATCTCCAAGAAGGCTTCCTTGATAAAATCGTATTATAAATTGCTTTTAGAAACCACAGTGGGGCGATAATGCCAAAAATGGGGAAGAAGTAAAGTATATTCAGAGAGAAAATATTTTTTTCCTTCGCCATTTTCCTGCCGAAAAGAATTGCGAACATCACCAAGGAATAGACGACAATTATCAAGAAAATAAAAGATTCCGTATTTATGAAAAATGGATCAAAATTAAAATTATTTACTCTGAAATTAAAACCAACCGCTTTAAATTGCAGAACTTTAAAATAAAAGAAATGCCCCACGTTGTAGACTATCTTACCGAAAAGATAACTGACGGAAAAAATGGAAATGACCCCCATAGGCAACGTAAACAAGGCGAAGTTGCCGTACTTTCTCCTTAATAGAACGCCTCGGTAATCCAGAGTATTGTTTAGAAAACCGTAAATCCAGCGCAATCTTTGTTTATAAAGCTTTTTAATCGTTTCAGGTGTATTAGTAAAAACAAACGCGTCATTGCAATTTTCTATCTTATAGTTGTGCTTTTGCATTCTATAGGCAATCTCCATGTCTTCCGTGCTGTGCGCGTGTTTGTATGGTCCCAAATCGTTGAAAACTTTTTTGCGAAAAATAGTAAACGGTCCGGGAGTCACGTTGATGGCCCCCAGAAAGCCCAACATCTTTTTGAAAAAGATACCCATATTATAATCCGTCTGTTGCGCGAACTGAACAATGCTTTTCGGATTATGCACCACCACTGCCGGAGCAACGGCCATAGTCAGAGAATCTTTTTCAAAATAACTCATAATGCGAACGAGGGCGTCTGGGTCCACAAAAGAATCGGCATCAAGACATCCGAAGAAATCAGTTTCCGACTTTTCCAACCCAAGATTGAGGGCGGTAAACTTGCCTCCGTTTTCTTTATGAAAAACTTTTATATTCGGAAACTCCGCGAACTTGTCTATGACTTTTTTAGTATCATCGGTGGACCCGTCGTTGATGAGAAATATTTTTACTTTGTCTTTAGGATAATCCAAGTTTAAAAGAGAGCGCACAGTTTTCGCCACGGTTTCTTCCTCGTTCCAACAAGGCACCACGATGGTCACGGATGGATAAGAGGTTAATTTGATTTTACCATTCCTGATTACTATTTTTCCCCTGTTTTCCAGAAAAGTAACAAAAAAGAACACCTGCACATAGACAGATAAAAAAGTCAAAATATATAATATCACATTCAAAATTGAAGTCATATCTTAGTGTTAAGTGTAACATTTTAGTGGTAAAAAGTAAACGAAAAAAGCTCCTTTTTGAGGAGCTTTTTTCAAAACAAAAGTATATTTAAAAACTACATATTTTGATCCATCCCGGGATTAGCACCAGAAGAATCACCCACTGCACACGTTTTACACTTGCAGTTAAAAAGTTTCATTATCGCCACAACACCAACCAATATATAAACGATTGCCTCAAAAGTAGGCATAGAACCCAAAAGCAGATTGATAACATTCCAATTACTGCTTAGCAACATTCCTACACCAACTAATCCCCAGTTAAGTCCGCCGATTACCAATAAAATTTTAGCGAGCTTGTGACCCCAACCACAACATTTTGCATTGTGCATATATTTACTTTTACTTAGCCCTATTTTCATAAGGCAATTAATTAATAAAGGACCTTTGTACTAATGCTAATATTATATCATATCGGAGGAATATGATATAATGGCGTATTATAAATAAACAATATAGACATGCAAAATAACAACCAAAAACCAATAATAAGCGCAATTATCATCGTTGGAGTAATGATAGCGGGAGCGATTTTATTAAGAGGAAGCAGTGCCACATCCGGAGAAAATTCCCTTAAAAATAAAGGCATCCCAGTAGAAACAAAAACTCTGGCACCCATCGGAGAAAACGATATGATGCTCGGAAACCCCAAAGCAAAGGTTGCCCTGGTTTTATATGAAGACTTTCAGTGTCCCTTCTGTGGAGCGGTTTCCGGTTCTAACGCTTATCCGTCTTTAATTCAATCTTTGAAACAAAGAGACCCCAACTGGACTCCATTTTTACCAGGAATAAAAGAAAATTACGTGAAAAAGGGAGAAGTGTTGTTTGTTTATCGTGACTGGGCATTTCTCGGTCCGGAATCAATCCGAGCGTCTGAGGCGGCTCGGTGCGCCGGGGATCAAGGTAAATTCTGGGAGTATCATGATTACCTTTATGAACACCAAAAGGGAGAGAATAAGGGAGATTTTGCAGATGCTAATTTAAAATCTTTCGCCAAGGCGTTGAAATTGGACACTCCCATCTTTGATAAATGCTTAGATGACAGCAAATATGCGCAAGCGGTTGCGGACTCTAAAAACGAAGGTTTGACCGCCGGAGTAACGGGCACACCGAAAGGATTTATTTTGAAAGATGGTAAAATTTCAAGCACCATAGACGGCGCTGAATCATATGAAACGGTAAAACAGAAGCTTGATAATGCGTTGAAATAAAACGCTCTTATCCACCCCGCCCCGACCAAGGTCGGGGCACCCCTCAAGAGGGGAATTAAAAAAAAAATTACAAAGTTATGAAAAAATTTGGGTTAATAATGATTGGTGTTGTTGGATGCTCTGGTTTGGCTGGTGTAATAATTTTCTTTTCGTCATTAGATATAGCAAGTCGTGGAGGTACCACAAGCGATGTACTTCCCTATCTAGCATCTTTTATCCCACTTGCATATTCAATAATACTACTATACAAGATATTAAAAAATAAAGAATTCGACAAAAACCATAAAAATACATTACATCTATTAATTTGGCCATCATTTATTACGTTAATCATTTCTATTTTTTTAACAGTTATCACAATAACTTCAAAAGAAATGATGGGGGTTTTCTTTGTCGTGGTCGTTTTATTGGTAGGGACAAGTATTGCTTCAGTTCTATCGTTTGTGGGACTTATAATTGATTCAATTCAAAATAAAAAACATCTAAATTAATTAGCCCACCCACCCCAAGAGGGGAATTTTTTCACTCCCCAATTTTGTATTTATTCCCCTCTTGAGGGGTGCCCTTTCGGGCGGGGTGGAGCATTTAATTTATCCTTTCTTTTTTGTACTGTTTCTAAAACAAAATCATAAACAGCTCCAATGTTTTTCTTTACATCCACATCCAATATTCTAACTACCTCTAACTTTAAATCTTTCATAAAAGCGTCTCTTTCTGCGTCATATTCCACTTTATCATCATGACTACTACCATCTATTTCAAAAACTAAACCAAGTTCAGGTACAAAAAAATCGACAATATAATTGCCTATTATCACTTGTCTATCAATGTCGAAACCTAGTTTATTTTTATCCTTAAACGTTTGCCAAAACAAAACTTCAGACAAATTACCCGCCCTTCTTAACTCTTTTGCTCTTTCTGTCAAAAGTTTATTTTTGGGAATTTCCCAATATGGATACAACGATTCTGGATTCCAATATTCCCCTCTTGAGGAGTGAACTTTGTACTCAAAGGACGGGGTGGATGAATTTTTTGAATCTAATTTCTTTTGCATAAATCATAAATACTTCCACCCCGCTCCGACCAAGGTCGGGGCACCCCTCAAGAGGGGAATTTTTAATCAAAGTAATTTTTCAATCTTGAAATCTTTTCGTGCTGGCGAAGCTTTTCGTGCACTTTCGCTTCAATTTGGCGAATACGTTCACGGGTCACACCAAACTCTTCCCCCACTCTCTCTAGGGTATGTTGGATACCATCAAGCAATCCATAACGCATCTCCAAGATTCTGCGCTCTTTTGGATTTAATTCATTCAGAACTTCCCGAATCTGATCAGAAAGAATTCGGCGAGAAGATTCTTGATCGGGACGCAAAATTTTATCATCGGGAATGAAATTTTCCAGCGTTGATTTATCGTCATCATCTCCGACCGGCTGTTCCAGAGAAACAGTCTCTTGGCTGATATTTTCAATCACGTGAATTTTTTCAACCGGCACACCCATCTCCGTCGCAATCTCTTCGGCGAGCGGTTCCCTGCCCAAGTCCTGACTCAATCTGCGGTGAGTTTGTTTATATTTTGAAATCGTCTCAACCATATGCACCGGAATGCGAATGGTTCTGGATTGGTCAGCTAGTGCGCGAGTGATGGATTGGCGAATCCACCAGGTGGCGTAAGTGGAAAACTTATATCCTTTAGTCCAATCAAACTTCTCCACCGCTTTAAACAATCCCAGATTACCTTCTTGAATCAAATCAAGCAGGGTCAAGTTGGCAGACCTACCGACGTATTTTTTCGCGATAGAAACCACCAAGCGCAAGTTGGCGCGAGCGAGCAAATTTTTCGCTTCCAAATCTCCATGTTCAATACGCTTGGCAAGAACCTTCTCGTCACTCGCGTGAATAAGCGGATACTGTCCGATTTCTTTCAAATACATTTGGATGGAATCGTGCATACTCCCCTTGTTCAAGTCTTTATCATTCAAATCAATATCCAGGTTTAGTAAATTTCCACCTTCAAGCACATCAATAGAAGCTGTCGCAAACTTTTCATAAAGTTCATCTAAAAATAAAATATTATTTTCTATGTCGGGAAAAGTTTTTAAAATTTCGTCATAAGTGATAAACCCGCGCTTTCTTCCCTTCTCAATGAGTCCTTCCGCCAAATGATTTAAAACTTCCGTTTTTTTCTCCAAAGAAGAAAGTTTTTTGACCCCGTCTTTTTTAATAATTTTTTTTACCGCCTTTTTTGGTTTTTTAATATTTTTCTTTTTAACAATTTTCTTGGCTTTTTTAATAACTTTTCTTTTTTTGTTTATTTTTTTCTTTTTCATAAATTATTTTGATTATTTTTTACTTAAACGACCATTTTTAATATCTTCCTTTTTTTTAATCAATTCATTTATTTCTTGCAGTATCTTCTTCCCCTTTTCTCCTTCTGGCTCCCGTTTTAATTCTGACATTTTTTTATTTAACTCTTCGTTAATATTTTCTTCCTCCAGATTAAGAAACATCTCCGCCACATCCTTCTCTAGGTTTTCATTGCTTGTATGGGACACTTCCGCTTCGAATATAAGGTCTTCCTCGCTATCTTTATATTTCTCCCCTGTATCGCCCAATTTTTCAAAAATACTTTTGAAATCCACCACAGACTCCGGCAAGGTTTGCTGCCAAAGCGCAATGCCTAAAAGATTTCGTTCTATACGGTCTTTTCTATATATCTTTGTCAGTGTTTCTCCAGCCTCTTTTATTTCCTCCGTTTCGTATTTAAATTCTTGCTCAATTTTCTTTAAATCATCTTGCAGGGCGTCGAGCGGTATGGAAGATGCATCGCTGATTTTTTTCAAGAAATACATCTTTTCTATCGAGCTTCCCACAGCATTTACAAAGGGCAATATCTTTTCTTTTATTTCTCTACCGGCCTTGCGTCCGTCGTTTTCGTAATTTTTCAAGACTTTGTTCAATAAGAATTCTATAATGTGTTTTGAATTTTTAATGGCTTCGCGCCAAGCGGGAATTCCTGTTTTAGAAATTAAGTCCGCTGGGTCAACACCTTCCGGCATTTCCACTACCTTCACATCCATATTGAGCGAAAGAGCTATTTTCCCCGCGCGGATAGTGGCGTTGGCCCCTGCTTTGTCAGCGTCAAAGGAAAGCACGATATTCGATGATAGACGACGTACGAGCCCAAGGTTGCTTACAACATTTTCTTTGGAAACGGTGGAATCGGACAGAGCCGTGCCAGAAGTGGCTATGGTGTTCCTGTATCCCGCCTGGTGCGATAAAATCAAATCCATCTGACCCTCCACCAGAATAGAAAAGTTGTTTTTACGGATTGAATCTTTGGCTTTGTCTATGCCGTAAAGCACCACGTTTTTGCTGAAAATGGGTGTTTCCGGACTGTTTAAGTATTTGGCGGACTTACCATCATCTACGAAAATTCTCCCGGAGAAAGCGACGATACGCCCGCTTGAATCGGCGATCGGAAACATTATTCGTCCACGAAATCTGTCATACATCGCCTTATTGGCATCGTCCGGCTTCTTGGCGAGACCGGCGTGCTCTATCTCGGTATCGGAAAAACCTTTGTCTTTAAGATGTGAATAGAGTAGCCGCCAGTCTAATTCGGCAAATCCAATCCTAAAATCTTTTATGCTTTTTTCATTCAATCCGCGAGATTTCAAGTATTCCAACGCTTCCTGATTTTTTTCTAAATTATTCTCAAAATACAAGCAAGCTTCTTGCATCGCCTCATATAACTTTTCTTTTTCACTCTTATTTTCTTTGGCTTCTTTACTAAGAGGTTCAAGTTGCACTCCCGCTCTATCCGCAAGCATCTGGAGCGCGCCCTTGAAATCAAGTCCTTCAAACTCTTCCACAAAAGTGAAAATATCCCCCGAAGCCCCGCACCCGAAACAATAGTAGGTTCCACGGTCAGCCGAGACGAAAAACGAAGGGGTCTTTTCGTTATGAAAAGGACATCTGGCCTTCAAATTTGTACCCGCCTTCTCAAGCTTTATATAAGAAGAGACTACTTCTTCAATTGACAGTCTCTCCTTAATTTTTTGAACGGGAGAGTTCATGATTATTCTATTCCTCCTTGTTAAGAGTAAACTTATTTTTGAATCCAGTTCCGGCTGGAATCAGTCGTCCGATGATGACATTTTCTTTCAAGCCTCTGAGAGAATCTACTCCGCCCTTGATGGCATTTTCAATGAGAACGCGATTGGTGTTTTGGAAGGAGGCAGCTGAGAGCCAGCTCTTGGTGCGGAGTGAGACTTCGGTAATACCGAGGACCACTATTTCCGCTCTTGCTTCTTTTCCACCAAGTCCGGTTATTCTTATATTTTCTTCTATGAGAGCGGTATTTTCAACAATATCTCCGGTGGAGAAATTGGTTTCCCCTGCATCCTTTATCTTTCGGCGAGAGAACATTTGACGGATAATAATTTCCGTATGCTTTCTGGAAATTGAAGCGCTTTGAAGCTCATAGACCTTGTTTATTTCACCAATGATGTATTCTTCAACCAATTCCTTGCTTCCCAGTCTGAACATTTCGGCGATATCGGCTGAACCGTCGGTCAGTAATTGACCTTTATATACTTTATCTCCGGCCTTAACTATAGGAGTTCTGCGGAAAGCAACAGCGTATTCCATTTCATTTTTCTTGCCATCAGCAAGGCTATCGGACAAGACTTTAATTACCTTTTCTTTATTCTCTTTGATTTTCACCTCAAGCACTTCTCCGTCTGTCTCGGAAATAATGGCCGGATTTTTAGGAATTCTCCTTTCAAAGATTTCTTCAATACGAGGAAGACCCGTGGTAATGTCGGTTCCCGCTACTCCTCCGGCGTGGAATGTACGGAGCGTCAGCTGGGTTCCCGGCTCACCGATAGCTTGAGCGGCTATAATGCCGACAGCTTCACCTTGTTCTACGAGCCTGTTTCTTCCCAAGTCCAGACCATAACATTGCACACAGAGACCGTGAGCTGTCTTACAGGTAAGAGGAGAACGCACGAATACTTCAGTGAAACCCGCGCCTTCAATATTGTAAGCCTCTTCCTTGGTAACCAAGAATCCTTTTTTGTAAACCACTTTTCCATCTTTATCTTTCAGGTCGGAGGCTAAGACTCTTCCGCGAATGTTTTTGGAAAGAGGGATTTCAATTCCGGAAATATTTTCTCTGGTAACTACCTTACCTTCTTTCGTGCCACAATCTTCTTCTGTTATCACCACATCTTGCGCCACATCCACCAATCTGCGCGTAAGGTATCCGGCCTTGGCGGTGTTGAGCGCAGTATCAGATGCTCCTTTACGGGCACCGTGAGTAATAACGAAGTATTCAATCGGAGAAAGACCTTCTAGGTAACAAGGGATAATTGGGAATTCCAATATTTTACCCTGGTTGTTTTGGATGAGTCCGATCATTCCAACCATTTGAGATAATGTACTCATATTACCTCTGGCTTTGGATGTGAATAGATCAAAAGCAGAACCATTTTTATCAAGAACATTTGGTAGAACTTTTTCCAAATCCTTTTTGGTACGTGTCCATATTTCAATAATTTTCTGATACTTTTCTTCTTCAGACAAGAGACCCTCGCTCCATTGAGAAATAATTTGTTCCTCCGCTTTTTTACCTTCGGTGATAAACTTTGATTTTTCTGGAGATAAAACAACGTTGTCCAGCCCCCAAGTCGTACCGGAAACTGTTGAATATTTAAATCCAAATGCTTTTATTTTATCCAGAAAAGCCGGAGTATTATCAACACCAGAGTGAACGATAAGTTCGTCCAATAGAGAAGACAATCTGTCTTGAGTCATTTCATCACCAGTATAAGCAAAATCGTTCGGCAAAATACTATTGAATAGAAGTTTACCTACAGAGGTTTCAAAAATTCCTCCATCAAATTTCTTGTATTTATACGAGTCTGTAGCGAGCACTTTTATTTTTGCCCGTAAAGTTACTATACCGTAATCATAGGCGGTAATAGCGGTATTGGGGCTGGAGAAATATTTTCCTTCACCTATTTCCCCATCCATATTTTTCGTCATCCAATAACTACCCAGCACCATATCCATACGAGGGTTCACGATAGGCTCGCCATTTTGTGGTTTGAGTAAATTTTTATTCGCTGCCATCAACTCTTTCGCTTCCCACTGAGCTTCTTCCAAGAGAGGAACATAAACCGCCATCTGGTCTCCATCAAAGTCTGCGTTGAAAGCCTGACAAACGAGAGGGTGCACTTGGATAGCATTTCCTTCAATTAAGATAGGATTGAAAGCCTGAATACCCAAGCGGTGCAAAGTAGGAGCGCGGTTTAAGAGCACATATTTACCTAAAATCACTTCTTCCAACATCGCCCAAACTTCAGGAGAGCGTTCTTCTATGAGTTTGTTTGCCCCGCGGATATTGAACGCTAGTTCTGCTTGGAGAATCTTGGAAATTACGAACGGTCGGAAAAGCTCCAGCGCCATATGCTTCGGCAATCCGCATTGATTAAGCTTTAATTCCGGACCGACGACGATAACACTGCGGCCTGAATAGTCCACACGTTTACCGAGCAGGTTCTGGCGGAAAAGTCCTTGTTTGGATTTCAGGTTGTCAGAAAGAGATTTGAGCGGACGCTTCTGAGACTGACTCATCGCGGCAGAATCATTCTGCTTGGCTATGGAGTTGTCTATTAAGGCGTCAACGGCTTCTTGAATAATGCGTTTTTCATTTCTTAAAATAACGTCCGGAGCATTGATTTCCTTCAATTTTTTCAAACGATTGTTTCTGTTTATCACTCGACGATATAAGTCGTTCAAATCAGAGGTGGCATGGCGTCCCCCGTCTAACGCCACCATCGGACGAAGCACTGGAGGAATAACAGGAATGACCGTGAGGAACATCCATTCCGGACGAATATCTGCATAAGTCATCGCTCGGATAAGTGACAGCCTCTTCTGTAGTTTTTCTTTCTCCGCCGCGCTCGTCTTCTCAAGCATCTTGTCGGTGAGAACTTTGAGTTTGTTTAAATCCAGGTTTTTAAAGATGGAATAGATGGCCTCAGCGCCGATATTCGCCTCAAAACAGGTCCCGTACTTTAAGGAATAATGATGGAAAGAAATTTCATTCAAAACTTTTCCTTCATAAATTTCTCCTATTTCCTTCTTGGTAACGGAAAGTAAATTTTTCAGCTTTTCTCTGGTTTCATCGTCAGCTGAATTTTTCAGCTTCATTTTATATTCTTTATCCAAACCGGAAAGAATGGTTTCCTTCTCGTCTTCATGCACTTTAGTGATGATGTATCCAGCAAAGTAAATTACTTTCTCTAAATCCGAAACGGAAATATTGAGAAGAATACTCATCCGAGAAGGCACTCCGCGCAAGAACCAAATGTGAGAAACTGGAGTAGAGAGTTCTATGTGTCCCATGCGCTCTCTCCTCACTATAGAGCGGGTAACTTCCACGCCGCACTTCTCGCAGATGATATCCTTGTAACGAATTCGGCGATATTTTCCGCAGTAACATTCATAGTCTTTTTCCGGACCGAAAATTTTCTCGTCAAAGAGACCCCCGCGCTCGGATCTGCCCGTGCGGTAGTTTATCGTTTCCGGTTTAGTGACTTCTCCAAAAGACCACTCTTTTATTTGTTCCGGAGATGCAAGCCTAAGCCCAATTTGATCAAATTCAGTTGTGTTTAAGGTTTTCATATGTTTTGTTTATTTCGCACTAGCGAACTTTATCTCCGGATTTTTTTAAATCGACATCAAGAGCAAGACCCCGCAAGTAATTGAGCAGTACGTTGAAGGAAGCGGGAGAATTTGGCGGCCTGATTGTTTCGTTTTTGATAATAGAGTCAAAAGTGGCAGATCTACCCAATATATCGTCAGACTTGATGGTAAGCATTTCGCGAAGCGTGTAAGCGGCGCCATAGCCTTCCAAAGCCCAGACCTCCATTTCTCCGAATCTCTGTCCTCCGCCTTGAGCCTTTCCTCCCAACGGTTGCTGAGTAATGAGAGAGTACGGTCCAATAGAACGCATATGAATCTTGTCTTCTACCATATGGTGAAGCTTGAGCATATACATATAACCCACAGCGATATCTTGCTGGAAAGCTTCCCCAGTGCGTCCGTCGAAAAGTTTCAATTTGCCATTTTCCGGCAATCCTGCTTTTTTTAATTCTTCTTTGATTTCTTCGCTCTTTGCTCCTAAGAATGGAGGCACAATGGCTTGATAACCGAGACTGTTGGCCGCCATGCCGAGATGCATCTCTAAAATCTGTCCCAGGTTCATACGAGAAGGAACACCGAGCGGTGAAAGAATGATATCAATAGGTGTACCATCTGCAGTGTAAGGCATATCCTCTTCTGGAAGAATCATAGAAATAACTCCCTTGTTTCCGTGTCGGCCGGAGAGCTTATCCCCTACCGAGATGTTTCTGATTTGCGCGATTTCTATCACGATTTTTTTGATGATTCCCGCTTCAAGCGTATGTCCCAAATCGCGGGAGAAAATTTTAACACCGATGATGCGTCCACGCTTGCCGTGTTCCATGCGGAGAGATGTGTCTTTAACATCACGCGCTTTCTCGGCGAAGATAGAGCGCAGGAGTCTTTCCTCGGGAGTGAGTTCAGTTTCCCCTTTCGGAGTAATCTTGCCCACCAGGATGTCGTTTTCGCGAACTTCGGCTCCGATACGGACAACGCCGTCTTCATCCAAATCTTTTAATTTAAGTTCTCCGACATTCGGAATATCACGAGTGGTTATTTCAGGTCCGAGCTTGGTATCGCGAACCACACAAGTAAATTCTTCAACATAAACGGAAGTGAATTTACTCTTTTTTACCAAACGCTCCGAAACAATGATGGCGTCTTCATAAGTTGACCCGGACCAGGACAAAAAAGCCACGAAAATATTCTGCCCGAGAGAAATTTGTCCGTTTACGGTGCTGGAGGTGTCCGCCAAAACTTCACCTTTTTTAACCTTATCGCCGACGTTTACCAGCGGACGCTGATGAAATACCGCGAAATTGTTATTTCTTAGAAAATTAACCAGAGTGTACGTAACTTCTTTTTTTCCCTCGGCCGTAGCCTTATGGGCGAGGCCTTTAACCACGATTTTCTTGGCATCCAAATAAGAGACAACCCCGTCTTCTTCTGAGATAACCAGTCTACCAGAATCTCTTGGTGCTAATTCTTCAATACCAGTCGCCACTATCGGCATTTCCGGCAAGACGCAAGGCACAGCCTGCTTCTGCATGTTACTTCCCATGAGCGCGCGGTTAGCGTTGTTGTGTTCCAAAAACGGAATCATAGAGGTGGCTATTGAAAATGCCTGGTTGGGAGCCACATCAATAAAATCAACTTCATTCTTGGAAACCATACCCGGCTCTGTCTTAATTCTGGCTTCCACTTTGTCTTTCGTTATTTTCCCATCTTCATCGTAAGGAATACCGGCATGCGCAATGTTGTACTTCTCTTCTTCAAGCGCGTTTAAATAAACCACCTCGCCGGTAATTTTGCCATTTTTAACTTTTACATAAGGAGTTTCAATAATTCCGAAATCGTTTATCTTCGCGTAAGTTGAAAGGTGCAAGATAAGTCCGATGTTCGGACCTTCCGGGGTGTGAATAGGACAGACTCTGCCGTAGTGCGAAGGGTGCACGTCGCGGACTTCCAGTCCGGCGCGTTCACGAGTGAGACCTCCGGGTCCGAGAGCGGACAAGGTTCGCAGATGCTCCATCTCGTAGAGCACGTTTTCCTGCGCCATAAATTGTGAAAGTTGGTTGGTGGTGAAAAATTCCTTGATACGAGCTTGAAGTGGACGCTGGTTGATAATGGCGATAGGCATCGCGGTATCCACGTCAATAATAGACATTCGGTCTTGGATGTTTCTCTTGATTTGCATCATTCCGGTGCGAATTTTCTGTTGGAGTATTTCTCCGACAAAACGCACGCGCCTCTGACCCAGGTGATCTATATCATCAGCCTTGGCAAGCGGTGTATTGTTTAAGGTTATAATGTTGGAAATTACCGTCACTAAGTCTTCTTTATTTATAGTACGACGAGCCATCTCCGTCTCGTCCATAGGCTTACTGAAGCGTTGATTGAATCTGAATCGTCCGACAGGAGAAAGGTCATAGCGTTCCGCGGTAAACAAAGAATTAATGAATTCCTTAGCGTTATCGGCAGTAGCCATATCCCCGTCCCGAAGACGCTTATAAATCTCAACATACGCGTCACTTTGAGTTTTTATCCCATCTTTTGCCAGAGACGCTTTAATGGTTTCCTTGATGGTTGAATCAGCGTCAAATGCTTTCAGAATTGCTTCATCCGTCTCATAACCCATAGCGCGCAGGAGCGCGGTGGCTGGGAACTTTCTTTTCTTGTCAATTCTTATATAAATTGCTCCGTCCGCCTCGGAAGCTATCTCAATCCAGACTCCGCGAGCCGGAATAATTTTTGCACCAAAATATTTAGTGCCCTTGCTCTCCGCCTCGGTAAAGAAAACTCCGAAACTTCTCGCCAACTGTGGCACGATGACACGCTCCACTCCATTGATGATGAAAGTACCGTGCGGAGTCATCAGAGGAACTTCCGACATAAAAATCTCCTGTTCTTTAACGGTGCCTAAAATTTTATTCGTCAATTTTACCCGCGCTTTCAACAGCCCTTGGTAAGAGAGTTTATTTATTTTGGAATCATTTTCGTCTACTTTGGACTCACTCAAGGAAAAAGAAGTGAATTCCAATTGAAACTTTTTTCCGGAGTAATCTATGATGGGTGAAAATTCTTTGAAGACTTCTCCTATCCCGGTCTCCACCAACCACTTGAAACTCTTGACTTGAGCTTCAATTAAATTTGGAAACCCCACCAACGGTTTCTTGTATCTTCCAAAAAACTTTTTCGGACGCTTTGTTTCTTTTTGCATGATTGATTTTTAACGAACACAGTGAGAATAAAAATCATCACCCCGTTAAATAACTTTTGTAAAACAAAAGTTGAAATCTAAAAGATTTCATTTATCTAACGGGGTTAAGAAAAATATAGTCGCTACACTCCTTATTTATCTTAATAATAAAAGAGATTGCATCCGATACTCAATCAATGAATCTCAAATAGCCTACTC
>CAZXCD010000008.1:11620-32131 GCA_964638985.1 uncultured Candidatus Saccharibacteria bacterium | reverse complement strand
TGTAGATAAAAGCCCAGAAAAGATTCTGTTTGATTCCGCGCATAGTTATCTTTGAAAGCCTTATCGCCTTTACCAGTTTTGAAATATCCCCGTGGAGGAGAGTTATTCCGGCCGATTCAATAGCCACATCGGTACCGGTACCCATAGCTATTCCGACATCAGCCTGCGCGAGTGCCGGAGCATCGTTTACTCCGTCGCCTGCCATAGCTACGACTCTTCCCTCTTCTTGTAATTTCTTTATCTTAGACAATTTGTCCGCTGGCAACACATGCGCCACCACATCATCAATCCCGACAAGTGACGCCATATATTTCGCCGCTTTTTCATCATCTCCTGTAAGCATCACCACCTTAATCCCCAATTTATGCAAATCCGATATCGCTTTTTTTGATTCAGCTTTTATTTCATCCGCCACAGCCACAAAACCTAAAACTTTTTCCGCCGTCGCCAGAAGAACAGGGGTCTTGCCTTGCGTCGTATATTGTTCCAGCTTTGCGCTGTCAAAAGAAAGTCCCAGGTCTTGCATAAGCTTCACATTTCCGACAAAGTATTCCGTGCCGTTAATCACTCCCTTTAGTCCCTTGCCTGAAATACTTTCAAAATTAGAAACATTTTCTATTTTTATGTTTTTTTCCAAAGAGTAATTAAGAATCGCCTCCGCAATGGGATGTTCCGATTTCTTTTCTAACGAAGAGAGAATAGATATAAATTCTTGCTCCCCGAGGTCGGACATCAATGGAGCCCGATGTCCGACCTCTTTCGCCAGAATTTCGATATCAACTAGGGTCGGCTTGCCCACGGTAATAGTGCCCGTTTTATCCACTACAACAGTATTTACTTTATGCAACTTTTCCAAAGTAGCCGCATCTTTAATTAAAATTCCCTCTTTGGCCCCCTTACCCACTCCCACGATTATTGCAGTCGGAGTGGCCAGTCCGAGCGCGCAAGGGCAGGCAATCACGAGGATCCCCACAAACGACACCAGACCGTATGAAAGAGCTTGGGAAAAACCGAAATACTGCGTACCCAAGAGAAGCCATACTAGAAAAGTAATAAAAGAAATAATGAGAACAACAGGAACAAAGATGCCTGAAATTTTATCAGCCAGAGCTTGAATGGGGGCCCGGCTGCCTTGCGCTTCTTCCACCATTTTTATAATCTGCGCCAGTAATGTTTCTCCACCGACTTTCGTGGCTTTAAACGTAAATGACCCCGTCTTGTTTAAAGTAGCTGCCACCACACTATCCCCAACTTCTTTGCCGACCGGCATCGGCTCTCCTGTTACCATTGATTCATCTACAAATGATCTACCTTCGGTAATTATTCCATCCACGGGAATTTTTGCTCCAGGTTTCACGACAATCAAATCACCGTGAACCACTTGGCTTATCGGAATTTCAATTTCTTTTTCATCACGAACTACCAAAGCTGTTTTGGCTTGCAGATTTAAAAGTTTTTCAATGGCGTCTCCGGTTTTTAATTTTGAGCGAGCCTCCAGATATTTTCCAAGCGCGATAAAAGTGATAACTATAATCGTCACATCATAGTAAGTCGCATCCACATTCACAAAAGGTTTGAGAACGTCTTCAAGGGCCGTAACCGCAAAACTGTATAAAAATGCCGCCGAGGTTCCTATTCCTATCAATGTATCCATATTAGCCTTCCCGTAACGAAGAAAACGATAAAAACCGAGCAGGTACGGTTTCCCCACGACAAAAAGTATATAAGTGGCGAACAAGGGCATCAGATGGTGAAAAAATTCTTCCACCGTAAAACTCATCTCGGGGACTAAGCCGTATTTCCCTAAAATTTCCCAACTCATAACGAAGACACTTATCACAGCCAGCGGAATTGCCGAAATCACTTTTGCCCGCATCTCCGATATATCGGACAGTTTTTCTTTAGCACCTTCTGTTACCAGAGAATATCCGAGAGGTTCTATTTTTTGAGATAAGTTTTCGGGGCTGGTTTTTGTCTCATCAAAACTTACTTTGACTGATTCATTTCCGTAATTTGCTTCCGCCACGTCAACCCCATCAACCTTTTTAAAAGTTTTCTCTATGATGCTTGCGCAGGAAGCGCAGTGCATACCTTTTATTTTATAAGTTTTAGTATTCATAAAATTATTTTCTTTTTAGTTTATAAACTTTTAAAATCTCGGCGGTCGCCTTGCCGGTTTCTCCCATTTTGATTTGATGAATGGCGTGCGTGGAAAGATGGTTTTCTAAAATCAAATCTTCCACCCCAGAGAGCGCTTTCTTGACCGCGCTGGTCTGAGTGATGATATCAATGCAATATTTTTCTTTTTCCACCATTTCTTCCAAACCTCTAATCTGACCCCCGATAATCTTCAGGCGTCTTAAGGTTTTGTTTTTTATTTCGTGTTTCATATCCCAAGCATATACCCCCAGGGGGTATATGTCAAGCAAAAAGTTATCCACACCCCGACACCAGGTGTCGGGGAAACTATTCGTCTAAGATTTCAAAGTCGTCATCAGAAATTTGGGGAATACTCCTGCGACGTCTTATAAAATAGCCCCCGCCAGCCGATGCCCCGACAAAAAGCAAGAAAACAATGGGAACGATTGATGATGAAGAGTCGGAAGTCTTTTTGTTTTGCCCCAGAATAGAAGTAGCTGTCAGATTTTTGGCTGTGATAAGGGGCTTTTCTTCTTTTGTTGCGGTAAAAGAACTTTTCTTTACGGCAACTTTATTTTGAGGTACAGACGAAGACATATATTTAAACACCACTTCCCTCTCCGGAGTCATTAACTTCAAGGTACTTTTATCCTCAATAGAAAAACCACTGACTTTAGGTGAAATGGTCATCTTTTTATTTGAAGACAGTGTTGTGTTTTTAGGAAAAGTAAAAACTCTATGATCGCTTATGAGAATCCAGTCGGAAATATTGGCATTATGTCCGGTGCTATTTGTTAACTCTATAAAAAAATCATTCGCCTCCCCCACCCTAGAAATTAAAATCTTCGGTTCAAGCGCTTTTATCGTCAGTTCAGCCATCGCGTCGGGAGTATCAGTGAAAACATCTGGATAATGTTCAAAAGTGATAATATAATCGCCTGAATAAAAATAAGTATGAGTAAATTTTTCCGTGATGGTCGCTTTCACTTCTCTAAAATCTCCATCGTCAAAGTTCCAATAATATCTGCCACGGGTCAACTTTTCTCCTAGGGTGCCCGTACCCTTCCCCTCTATGGTAAAAGGAACACCAATATGAACAATCTTCGGAGAAACTATCTGCACTTTGGGTTTTTGAAGTTTGGGGGCCATTTCTGAAGTAGCGAGAGTATCTTCTTCCTCATCATCGTTGCTATCTAAGTTCTCTTCTTCGTTGCTTGAACCGGAAGAATTTTGATTAGCTGCCCCTGGGGTTGAAATTGCAGATACCCAGGAGCCTGATATTTTTGAAAGAGAATTTCCGGTACCTGAAGTACTTGTAGAGGTTGCATAAGTTACAGAATCAATAATTTGTTTTTCTGAATTAGAAATAGCCTTATAGGTACTATATTTAGAGCTGTCATTTGGTAAAGAAAATTGAGAAGAACTAAAAACTGTTCCGGAAAAAGAACTCCAACCCGCGGTAGTTGTTATTGTCGCGTAGCCACCTGCTAATAAAACAGCAGACCCTTTCTGTAATCTAAGTGGAGCAGAACTCTCTTTATTATTAAAGAATCTCCAATCACTTAAATCTATAGAATCACTCCCGGAATTTAAAATTTCTACCCATTCACTTTCTCCATTCGCTGGGGCATACATTATTTCATTTATTACCACTTGCGCTTCCGCTAAACCAAACTTAAACAAAGAAACAAGTACCACTAACGCTAAAATTAGTTTTTTAGACATGTTATTTTTAATATTATTTTATGCTACAATAATATCATGAGCGAAAACAATAATAAAATAAATTTCTTATCAATTGGGGATATCGTCACCGATGCATTTATAAAATTAAAACAAGCGAGCGTCCACGGTACTCCAGACAGCGCGGATTATGAAATATGTGTGCCCTTTGCCGACAAAGTGCCATACGAAGAAGTAATCGTCGTGCCCGCAGTGGGCAATGCCGCCAATGCCGCTGTTTCCGCCTCGCTACTCGGACTCAAGCCCGCTCTACTTTCAAATATTGGAGACGATAAAGAGGGAGAAGATTGTTTAAATGCTCTCAAAAAAGCGAGAATAAATACGGATTTAATAAAAATAAATCCGGGGATGAAAACAAATTACCATTACATATTGTGGTATGAAGCAGACAGAACTATTTTAATCAAACACGAACTTTATTCATACTCTCTGCCGGAAATAAATAATCCAGATTGGATATATTTCAGTTCGGTAAGCGAGTCTGCTTTTCCTTTTCATTATGCCGTTGCGGACTACTTGGATAATCATCCGGAAACAAAACTGGCTTTCCAGCCCGGGAAAAATGAAATCAAATTGGGAAAAGAAAAACTGCAAAGACTCTACAAGCATGCAAAAATATTTTTCTGCAACGTGGAAGAAGCGAAAAAAGTATTGGGGTTGGATAGTTTGGAAATAAAAGATTTACTTACAAAGGTTCACGACCTCGGACCGGAGATTGTAGTGGTGACAGACGGGCCGAAAGGCGCTTACGCGTATGATGGCAATGAATATTTGTTTATGCCTCCCTACCCTGACTCCAAACCTCCCTACGACCGCACAGGAGCCGGGGACGCTTTCTCTTCTACCGTCGTGTCAGCCATTATTTTAGGAAAAACTTTACCCGAAGCCCTCGCTTGGGCAGGCATTAACTCAATGTCCGTCGTTCAAGAAGTCGGAGCCCAAAAAGGCCTCCTCTCCCGAGAAAAAATAGAAGAATATTTATCCAAAGCGCCAGAGAATTATAAAGCAAAACAGATTTAAACTTTTCTTTTTAGAACTTTTTTTACCGCTTCTTTGATAGCATCTCTACCCATACCATAATGTTCTATGAGTTCGTCGGGGGTGCCTGACTGGCCAAACAAGTCGCGTATTCCGATAAATTCTATCGGTACTGGGTAATTTTGTGCGAGAACTTCTGCCACTGCAGAACCCATTCCTCCGGCAATCTGATGTTCTTCTACTGTCACTATTGCTTTAGTTTCTTTCGCTAAAGCCAAAATAGCTTCAGTATCTAGCGGTTTTATAGTCGCTAAATTCATCACTTTTGTTTTAATACCTTCTGCCTCTAATTCTTTCGCGGCAAGTAAAGCACGATGCATCAGTCCTCCAGTCACTATTATCCCCACTTGCGCCAATCCTACTTCGGGCATCCAAAAAATTTCCGCCTTTTTTATATCAAAAGGAGTTTCCTCTGTGGTGATTATTGGTGTTTTTTCACGGACTAGACGCAAATACGCTGGCCTAGGAGTCTCCGCAAGCGCTAGAGTCGCCCTTTTCGCCTCTATTGCATCACAAGGAGAGATTACATCCATATTGGGCATTACTCGCATTAAGGCAATGTCTTCCAGCGCTTGATGCGTCCCGCCATCTGGGCCCACAGAAATACCGGAATGCGAACCGACTATTACAACTTTTCTGTCATTGTAGGCTATTGTTGTACGAATTTGTTCCCAATTTCTTCCAGGAGAGAACATCGCGTAAGAAGAGCAGAATGGGATCTTCCCCATCGCACTCATCCCAGAAGCAACCGTTACTAAATTTTGTTCAGCAACTCCAATTTGCACAAATCTGTCCGGAAATTTGTCGGCAAATAAATTCATCTGGGTGCTTTCCGTCAAATCCGCACAGAGCCCCACCACCCGTTCATCTCTCTCCCCCGCAAGTAGTAAACCTTGTCCGAAACCTTTTCGGATGGGCACCTGTTCCACATCTGTGCTGAAAATCTTCGGATTTAATTTTAATTTTGGATTTAACATTTTTACTGATGTTCGCTTTTAATTTTACCGCCCAGGGTTCGCAGTTCGACTAGTGCCATTTTAGCTTCCTCTTTGGTTGGTGGTTTACCATGCCACTCATAATTTCTTTCAAATTCTTTTCCCCCCTTGCCCGGTATCGTATGCGCGATGATGACGGTCGGCTTTTCATAAATCGCTTGCGCTTCTTCTATCACTTCATTTAAGGACCTGAAATCATGCCCGGAAACTTCTATCACATGCCAATTAAAAGCCTTCCACTTTGCATGAAATGGCTCAAGTGGCATCACATCTTCGGTATATCCTTCAATTTGAATATTGTTTCTATCAACAATCGCAATTAAGTTTCTTAATTTATGTTTTCCTGCAAGCATTATCGCTTCCCAAGTATTACCCTCATCCATTTCTCCATCAGACATAAAACAATAAATAAATCTGCTTTTGTCTTTATTATCCTCGCCTGCTCCCGAAGGGCGGGCAGGCATTCTATCAGCTAGCGCCATGCCGACAGCCTGTGAGAGCCCAGAGCCAAGAGGCCCAGAACTATTTTCAAGCCATGGCATATATTCCCGATGTGGATGCCCTTGCAGACGTGTACCAAACTTTCGCAAAGTTTTCAATTCTTCTACGGGGAAATATCCAGCATGCGCCATCGTCGCATAAAGTACTGGGGCAATATGACCATTGGAAAGAACCACTCTGTCTCTATCTTCTAAGGTTGGATTTTTGGGGTCGTGTTTTAAAATATGAAAATAAAAAAGCGTGAAGATATCCGCCATCCCGAGCGGTCCGGCTGTGTGTCCGCTCCCCGCTTCTACCAGCATTTCAATAATGCTCTCCCGAATATCGTTCGCTTTTTCTTCCAGTTCTAAAATTTTTTGTTCAGTCAAAAGCATTGAGATAATTATACCTCATCATAAAATTTTCTCCAAGCGAATATGTTACAATAAACACCATATGGAAACCGAACCAAAACCGGAAAAAAGTAGCATCGATTTAGCTATAGAGTTCGCAACTAAAAAATTTAAAGGAGTTGGCTTTATAAACCATTTTCCACGCGTGCTAATGATTCTTCAAGATGAATTTAATATTGCGGATCCGGATATTCTAATCGCAGCAATTCTGCATGATACACTGGAAGATACTAATACCACATGTGAAGAATTAGAAGAAGCATTTTCTAAAAATATAGCAGATTTAGTTGAAGAAGTATCTCATTCAAAAAATTACAATCATGCACAGAAAATTGAATACTATCAGAAATTAAATACAATTTCACCAAAAGCGAAGATGGTAAAATTAGCGGACTTCGCTGATAATTTAAGAAATATAACAAACCAGAGAAAAGCAAACAAAGAATTACCTTATCACAACCAATACATTCTCTGGATTAGAGACTTCTTACAAAATTGCCCAGATTCAAGCGCAAAAAATATCGTATTTGAGTTAACAAAGGAATTGGAAAAATACGTTACAATATAGTCAATACACAGGCAACGCCTGTGTATTTTGCTTATTATCATTTCCAAAACTAAGCCACTCAAATAATTCTTTTTTGTGATCCATTGGTTTTCTAAAATAATTGGGAAATGGCACGGGGTTTACTATTATAAATTTAGAAATCGTATATTCCTTTAAACTTGAGCACTTGTAAGCAAAAACATAATTTAACAAATTTGTAATATTTTTGTTTTTGTTTTCTTTCCAATTTTTATCTATAAGTTTCGCTGGATTAAGATGTATATATGAATATAGATACTTTAAATATACATCTGCATTTGCATATGTTGATTTAAATACTCCTTCATATAATTTTCCAATACGCTTATATTTTTTATTAAAATACATTGAATATCCAGTCATCAATTTGAGCATATATTTAGAAATTCCACCTTCTTTTTTTTCATGAACTAATATATGAAAATGATTCGGCATGAGACAATATGCTCCTATATCAACTATGGTTTCTTCTCGATCAAAATTTTCTCCAACGTCTCTTAATTTAATACTTTTTGTCGTATTGCAAATA
This sequence comes from uncultured Candidatus Saccharibacteria bacterium, assembly GCA_964638985.1. Taxonomy (GTDB): domain Bacteria; phylum Patescibacteriota; class Minisyncoccia; order Phycocordibacterales; family UBA9973; genus UBA9973. The sequence continues at coordinate 24,208 of CAZXCD010000008.1, read as the reverse complement.
TACATTAGAAATAAAAAATAATCGTAGTCTGCTTTATCTAGAAAGATAACTCTTTTTTCAGTACCACGATTGTATAAATGATAAAATTCTCCAGATGCAAATGAGTCTTTTCTTAAAGTCATAATTTTGTTATCGCACAGGCAACGCCTGTGTATTTAGTATTTATACCAAACTTTGAAATGTTTGGAACGCGCCGATGGGGTCAGGATTCTTCCAAATACCAGAACCCACTGCGAGTCTATCCGCGCCAGCCTCCAACAACATTTCTATATTCTCTAAATTAATACCGCCATCTACTGATATTACTATCCCTGGTAAATTATTTTTTAAAAATTTCACATTCTCTATGACTTTCTCATCAAATTTTTGATCCTGGAAACCAATTTTATCTATTCCCATACAATGCAGAAAATCAACCTTCTCTGCCAACCGCGAAACGATACTTAAATCATCATTCGGCTTAAAAGCCAATCCTATCTCCACGTTATCTCTCGTGTACATATCTAAACCATCCAAAAAATGTTCAAAATCCTTGATGCTTCTCTGCGCCCCAAGGTGGAAGATAATTCTCTTCGGCCCAAGTTTCATATAAATATCAAAATTCTCCGCCACTCCCTCTGCCATCATATCAAACTCAAAATCAAATTCGTCCCAGAACGGCATCCCCTCTTCCTCATTTAGAATTTTCTGGAAATCATAATCATTGAATCCGCCAGTGGCGAAAGGCCAAGTCTGGTTGTGCACAAAATTACCATCGCAGAAATCCAACTGTACACATCTCGCTCGTCCACGCAAAAAGGTTAGCTTGTTTTTTATTTCACTAAAATTTTTCTCTAATATTGCAGGAATTATTTCAGCCATATTAGTTTATTTTTATTGCATCAATTTTTGCCAATCGACGGACATGCCTCTCTTCTCCACTGTAGGGAGCATTGAGCCAGAAATTAACAATCTCCACTACATCATCTTCGGTAAAATAGCGAGCTCCCAGAGAAAGAACGTTTGCATCGTTATGCGCCCTTGATCTAAACAGAATACCCGACTCGTCTTCTACCACGGGAGTAACCTTGCCATAATAAACAATAGCTCTGACATACGGAAATCTGTTGGCTGTAATAGCTTCTCCCTCTCCAGAACCACCAAGGAGAATACCCCTCACTTTTGTAGAGTCGTGTAAATCTTTGGAAACAGCCCTGGCAACTTTGGAAACAAAATCAGGATAATCATCTTCTTCTTCGTAAGTGTAGGCGCCTTCATCTACTACCTCATGCCCTTGAGCCTTTAAAACGGTAACAAGTTTTTCTTTTAATACATACCCTGCATGGTCCGTACCAATATATATTCTCATATAGTATTATTATATAACATTTTCTAAAATAGAGTATACCCCCTTATTACTCTTTATTGGTCTTTCTGTGTAATTCCGAGAACAGGGCTACCGTCTTACCAAAATCTTTTTCCGCCACTATAAAAATAAGCTCCGTGGGAGTGGAAACCAATTCCTCTATATTGATACGAGCGCGAGCCGTGACAGAAAGCAAAGAAAAAAATACATTTGGAGTACCGAAAACCTCTGGCCCATAGGACACACCGACCGCCGCGAAATTATGGTTAATAATTTTGGGTTTTATTTTAAAATGTTTTAATACTTTATTTTCCAGATTGGAAGAACAAATGATATCTATTTCTTTTGTGCCGATGGTAGTCGTAAAGAAATCATCCTGGGACACGGAGATGTTTTTATAAAGAGAATCCAGCTTTTTTATAAATTTATCGCTATTTTCATAAATTATTTCAGAAAGAGGCAACTTGGTGGTGATGTTCCTTATTGCCACGTCATGGATAAGGGGTTTTTCTCTCTTGAATTCTTTCCGCAAGCGAGAAAGAGAAACCACCAAGCTTGTGATAGTTACCTGTTTCTTGGTAAGCGCTTCAACCATAGGACGGATACGGTGGGCATAACTGCTCATATTCATATAGTTATTGGTAAGGGCAAAGTATGCCTCTAGCTCCCGCATCACTATTTCCCGCACAATCGGCTGTATTTTAATCATACTGATATTCTAACAGATTTTACAAAAAGTCCAAATTATTACATTAATGTTAAAAAAATTCACTTCAAAAAGAACAAAAGATATCATTTAGAGGAAGGGAGTACGCGCCGTGTGCAACAAAATGCCAAAAAACCAGAGATTCGACTGGGTCGAAGAAATCGAAAAAAAATATGGCGAGATGACATTGGTAGAGATCCAAAGGCTGGTCGAGCGAGAAGATAAGGCTCGAGAAGACCGCTTTTGGAGATCCTTGGGGTGGAAACCCAAAGGATAGAAAGCCCCCATCCCCCGAGCCGGTGCGCCCCGCACGCCGGCTTTTCACTTAAAATTATATGCATAATGTAAAAAACAACCTACGCGACCTAATTGGAGAAACTCCAATGCTGGAAATAAAGACCATAAGACCTGATTGGAAAATTTATTTAAAGTTGGAATATTTTAACCCTGGCGGAAGTTTTAAGGACCGTACTGGGATGGCCTTGATAGAAGCAGCGGAAAAATCCGGAAAATTAAAAAAGGGGATGACTCTATATGAATCTTCTTCGGGCAATACCGCAAAGGCCTTGGCCATGCTCTCCGCAGAGAGAGGATATAAATTTGTCGCGGTCGTTGATAAACACGCTCCGGCAGACAAGCTTAATTCCATTTTAGCTTACGGCGCCAAACTTCATTTTTGCGCGGAAAAAGAAGGTGACCTGGGTGGTCACCTAGTGGATGTCCGTCGTAATATAGCGAAAAAATTAGCGCAAGATTATAACGGCATCAACCTAGACCAATACGACAATCCAGAAAATCCCCTCGGCTTTTATAAAACTTTAGGCAAAGAAATTTTTAACCAAGTACCCGACGTTGATTATTTAATAGGAACCATTGGCACCGGCAGTTCCCTATCTGGCACAGGCAAATATCTGAAAGAAAATAGCAAAGTAAAGATAATCGCCCTAGAGCCGGAGGGTTCCAGCCATTTCTCCCCCGTAGGCCATGGATTTTTTATCTCCGGTCCAGGATACCCTGCCGGAGCTGTCTTACCCAAAAATATTGACTCTTCACTTTTTGACCTACATGATTATGTATCTGATGCTGAAGCTTTTAATACAATGCGATTTTTTGCGCGCAAGAAGGGGCTATTGATCGGAGACTCAAGCGGTATGGTCCTTTATTATGCTATGAAATTTATTCAAAATAGTAGAGAAGACTCTGACATTAAAAAAATGGTTTTAATGATAGGAGACAGCGGGGAAAGTTATTTGACTCATGCTTTTTCAGATACTTGGATGATAGAAAATGAACTTTTAGACGATGCAATTGGAGAGAAGTTATCTTCTTTTTATATTTAGTTTATTTTATCGTATTTCCTGTTTTAATAACATGGTCTACGAGAGTATAGGTATACCCCATTTCGTTGTCATACCAGCCCATCACTTTTACGAGATTTCCTCCGACGACACGAGTCATTTTTAGGTCGGCGATAGAACCACATTTGCTTCCTAAAATATCGCTGGAGACAAGCTCTTCTTCGGTGACACTAAAAATATTTTCCCATCTTTTTTCTTGTGATGCTTTTTTAAGAATATTATTCACTTCTTCGGCGGTAGTATTTTTCTTTGAAATAAAAGTCACATCCACCATTGATCCTGCCACTACAGGCACTCGCATTGAAATTCCATCAAAAAGACCTTCTAGTTTTGTAAATGCTTTTGTCACTGCTATCGCTGCTCCAGTCGAACTAGGTACGATATTTTGTGCAGCAGCACGACCTTCACGAAAATCTTTTTGCTTACCGTTTGTTTTTACGGGTCCATCGACGATGGATTGAGATGCAGTATATCCATGCACAGTATTTAAAATTGCTTTTTCTATTCCTAAAGCTTCATCTAAAATAGCGATAAGTGGTGAAGCTGCATTTGTAGTACAAGATGCATTTGAAGTAATATCACAAGTGCCGAATTTTTCTTCATTCACGCCCAAAAGAATGGTTTCACCCTTCACACTTCCATCCCCTTCTTTTGCTGGGGCAGAAATTACTACTTTTTTAGCACCAGCATCTAAGTGTATTTTTGCTTTATCATAAGTCGTGAAAAGACCAGTAGACTCCACCACTACATCAACCCCCAAATCCTTCCAAGGAAGTTTACTTGGTTCCTTTTCTGCTAAAACTTTTACTTTCTTGCCGTCAATTATCAGACTATCCCCTTCAACTTTTATATCGTGTCCCCATTCTCTGTAAACCGTATCGTATTTAAGCAAATAGGCCATATTGGCAACGTCACCTAAATCATTCACCGCCACAATTTCAATTTCCGAACGTTCCCACGCAAGTTTCAAAAAAGCCCTGCCAATTCTACCAAAACCATTGATGCCCACCTTAATTGTTTTCATGCTATTATTCTAACATGGAAAATAAATTCGTACACCTCCATACCCACTCGCACTATTCTCTCCTAGACGGGCTTTCTAAGCTTGAAGATTTGGTGGCTTTGGCTAAAAAGTTTAAAATGCCAGCCATAGCCATCACTGACCACGGCAATATGTATGGAGCCATTGAATTTTATAAACTAGCCAAAAAAGCTGGAATTAAACCCATCATCGGAGTGGAAGCATATATGACTGCTGGATCACGATTGGATAGAACAGCAGAAAAAGGTGGCACGAAACGTTATTACCATCTGACATTACTCGCGAAAAATCTAGAAGGGTATAAAAACTTAATCAAACTCGTCAGTATCGCAAACTTGGAAGGATATTATTACAAACCCAGAATGGATAAAGAAATATGGAGAAAATATTCAGCTGGAATTATCGCCCTTTCAGGATGTCTTAGTGGCGAACTATCACAAAGTATTGTCCGAGATGATATAAAAAAAGCAGAAGAAATTATTTCTGAGTATCAAGATATTTTTGGAAAAGAAAATTATTTTATTGAAATCCAATCTCATCCATCGGTAGAAAATGATAAAAAGGTTCGCGACACTCTTGTTGGGCTTTCTCAAAAATTTAATATTCCAGTAGTAGCAACTCAAGATTCTCATTATCCTTGCACTGAAGACCACGAAGCACACCATACTCTGCTACAGATAAATACTCAGGGAGACGGCAAGGAAAACGGCAAATTTGAATTTTCGGATGATGATTTTTCGTTTATGAGTCCGGAAAAAGCATCTGAAGTTTTTAAAGACACACCCGAGGCAGTGACAAATACAGTAAAAATTGCTGATATGTGTAATCTAGAGTTAGAACTAGGTAAATGGGTTTTCCCTGATTTTAAAATTGAACCGGGCAAAACTTACGATGAGAAACTTCGCGAGCTCACTTACTCTGGATTTGAGCGCTTGGAATTAAAAGAAACTCCTGAAATTAAAGAACGGGTTGAGTACGAACTAAAGATTATTTTTGATAAGGGATACTCCCCGTATTTCTTGGTCGTTGGAGACCTTTTAAAATTTGCAAAAGAAAACGGAATATTGACTACAATCAGAGGCTCGGTCGCAGGCTCAATGGTCACTTACCTTCTCGGCATCACCAACGTGGACCCTATCGCTTACAAACTCCCCTTTGAAAGATTTTTAAACCCTTTTCGTCCCTCACCACCAGATATAGATATGGACTATGCCGACAATCGCCGAGATGAAATGATTGAATATGCGAAGAGAAAATATGGCGAAGATAAAGTGGCGCAGATAGGAACATTCGGAACGATGATGGCCCGTGGCGCAGTTCGAGATGTCGCCCGTTCATTGGGATACGAATATTCTATAGGAGACAGACTTTCTAAAATGATTCCGATGGGTTCACAGGGAATGCCAATGACCATAGACCATGCGATGGAAATAGTACCGGAGTTGAAAGAAGCGTATAAAAAAGAAAAAGACACAAAAAAAATAATAGATCTAGCAAAGAAACTTGAAGGTTGTGTCCGCCATATTTCGGTGCATGCCGCCGGAGTGGTCATCTCACCGAAACCGCTGTCGGAATATACCCCGACCCAGTTTGACCCGAAGGGAGGAAAAATCATCACCCAATATGATATGTACAGTATTGAGGAAGCAGGACTTTTGAAATTTGATTTCTTGGGAATCAGAAACTTGGCAATTTTAGCCGATGCAATAGGTCTGGTACAAAGATTTTATAATGTAAACATAGACATAGAACGCATCCCGCTTGATGATAAGAAAACATTTGAGCTTCTGGCGAAGGGTCAAACGGAGGGGCTGTTCCAATTGAATGGCTCCGGCATGACCAGATATTTGAAAGAGCTGAAACCGACCTCCATCCACGACATCAACGCGATGGTCGCCCTTTATCGCCCTGGGCCAATGGAATCAATTCCTGAATATATCAAACGAAAACACAATCCAAGCTTAGTGAAATATCTAGATCCTAGAATGAAAAAGTTCTTAGGTGAATCTTATGGACTTATTGTTTATCAAGACGACTTGCTTTTTTCCGCCATAGAGCTTGCCGGCTACAACTGGGAAGAAGCGGATAAATTCCGCAAGGCTGTCGGCAAAAAAATTCCCGCAGAAATGGCGGCCCAGAGAGAAAAGTTTACAAAAGGAATTATTACCAACGGACAAACTCCCGAATTCGCCGAGAAACTTTGGAGACTCTTTGAACCGTTCCAAGCTTATGGTTTCAACAAAGCACACGCAGCTTCATACGGCAAAGTAGCTTATCAGACAGCCTATATGAAAGCTCATTACCCTGTTGAATACATGGAAGCTATCCTGACGGCTGAATCCGGCGACGTGGAGAAAATCGCAGAAATCATTGAAGAATGTAAGCATATGAAAATACCAGTCTTGCCTCCCCACATCAATGAAAGTTTCGGCGGTTTTACCTGTCTGTCTTCCAAAACAGGATTAAATGTAGATAAAGAAAATAAAAGTGAAAAAATTAGATTTGGATTTTACACTATAAAAAATCTGGGAGTAGATATCGCAGACAATATAATAGCTGAGAGAAAATTAAATGGTAAATTTAAATCATTATCTGATTTCCTAGATAGAATTAAACATAAAAATCTAAACAAGAAATCAATAGATGCTTTGATTAAATCAGGATGCATGGACGAATGGGGTGACCGCGGAATACTCTTGGCAAACCAAGAATCGATGATTGGATACAATCATGAAAATTCCAAACAAAATGAAAATCAAGTTTCTTTATTTGGTGGAGCAACTACAATAGCAGCACCGGAATTTAAATTACAAACTGCCAAAGAAGCAACTCAAGCAGAAAAATTACTTTGGGAAAAGGAATTGTTGGGTCTTTATATTTCCGGACATCCGTTAGACCGCCTACGTGATAAATTAGAAAAAAGAAAAATAAATATTAAAAAAATAAAAGAAGACCTTGGTAATGGAATACCCGTGACGATAGCTGGAATAATAGAAACAGTCAGACAAGTCGTCACAAAAAACAATGAACGTATGGCATTTCTTAAAATTTCAGACCTTACAGATTCTATCGAAGCCGTCGTCTTCCCCTCTCTTTTTAAGAACTGTATCGATGTAATAGTTGCTGAAAAATGCATCGCCCTCTCCGGCAAAGTCTCCAACAAAAACGGCGAAAAAAGCATCATTATTGAAGCTGTAAAAGAAATTTAGCAAGGGGAACCCTTGATAAATTTTTACTATCTTGGTAATATTAAAAAATGGAAAGAAAAATAAAATTCGTAGTTGGGGAATTTTACCATATTTATAATCGCGGAGTAGAGAAAAGAATCATTTTTCAAAACGTTACTGATTACAAACGATTTTTAGCTTTGCTTTATATTGCAAATAGTAGTGAGCAAGTACATATAAATAATAATGTCTGGTATAAAGGTGATATAGATAGTGTATTTGAAAATGACCGCGGGGAGCCGTTGGTTGCGATAGGCGCGTATTGCTTAATGCCAAATCATTTTCATTTACTTCTAACTCCCCTAGTGGAAGGAGGTATCTCAAAATTTATGCTTAAACTCCAAACAGGTTATTCAATGTATTTTAATAAAAAGAACGATCGTGTAGGAGCCTTATTTCAAGGAGTATTTAAATCGCAACACATAGATGATGATGTATATTTAAGATATATTTACACATACATACACCTGAACCCAGCAAAATTAAAAAATTCTAAATGGAAAACACAATCAAAAAGTTTTTTGACTCAACTAAAAAAATTTATCGCTGAATATCCATACTCTAGTTTGCAAGAATATCTATCTGGAAATTACAAAATAATAGACCCAAAAACCTTTCCGATCGAAATAAATGATATTACAGATTATGATTTAATCATAAATGATTTTAGTGAATTTAGCGAGGTGAATCCTTGATAAATTATAGTATTCCCATTCCCCCAGAAAATAACAATGCAAGTAACCCAATTATAACAATCGGGATAAGAGCAATCGCACCCAAGACTATCGATGTTATTGAAAATTTTGAAATCGGTTTTTCTCGCAATCCTCTAATGCCATACCTGACACTTAAAATAGCAAGAATGATTGGTATTGATGCAAAAATCCACCCAAAATCATTCATACCAAATATTGGACGAAGAGATTTTTCTAACGACAAATATATTGAATAAATTGAATCCCCCAAACTACCACCAAAAATCATTGAAAAAACAACTATAAAACTTAATAAAAAATTAATTATACCCAAAATCATTCCCTTCATCCCTGTCGTAGATTTGCTGTTTTGTGGTAGCATCTCTAAAACTTGCGATCCAACATTTTTCATATATTTGAATTGTTAATAGTTAATAAATTAATTATGATTTTGACGAGGGGAACCCTTGATAAATTAAAGAAAATCTAATTATACAAGCTCATCGCTTTCTCTTTACTCTCCGTAAAAATAGTTTCTATCGCTTCGACTACAATTTTTGAAAGCTTTTTTAAAGTTTCTAATTCTGGTTTTTTATATTCACCCAGTAAAAAATTAAGTACGGCTTTTTCTCTAGATGGCTTCTTTAATTTCCCTCCAGGTGTGGCTCTTGATATGCCAATTCTGATACGTAAAAATTCCTGACTCTTTAAAGCTTTAATAACAGAACCAAGGCCGTTGTGCCCTCCAGAAGAACGGTTAAAAGAAATCTTTATTTTTCCAAGCGGTAAATCAATATCATCATAAATTATCACCAATTGAGCTAAATCTTTTTTTGATTTCACTAATGGAACTACAGCACGCCCAGAATTATTCATAAAAGTATCTGGCGTAAGAAATTTAATTTTAAGTTTGCTGTCTTCGAATTTTTTCTCAATCATACCGACTAAAATACGCCCAGTATTATGTCTGGTATTTTCATATTCTTCCCCTGGATTTCCTAAACCAACTACTAATTTCATAGATACATAATAACATATTATTTTAATAAATTTTAATAACTAAAAAAATTAGGACACGAACTAGACTACCTCGTCAAGGATATTCTATGTTATATTGTAGCAATGGAACAAATAAAAACTAAAGGACAATCGTTTTGGGAGCTTGTGCGCTTCGCGCTTATCGCGCTTATAATAGTCATCCCCATTCGCGTGTTTATCGCCGAGCCATTCATCGTCTCAGGTTCTTCTATGGTACCAACGTTTGAAAACGGAGATTATTTGATAATAGACAAAGTATCCTATGAACTCGGCAGTCCAAAGAGAGACGACGTGGTGGTCTTCAGATATCCGGGTGATACTTCAAAGTTCTTTATTAAAAGAATTATAGGCCTTCCGAATGAAACGGTGAACATCAAGGGCAACGAAGTTACCATCACAAACGGAGATTATAAGGAGGGTTTCAAATTGGAACAACCTTTTGTAAAAAATATCTCAAACAATGATACCCATTTTGAATTAAAAAATGACGAGTACTTTGTAATGGGAGACAACAGAAGCGCCAGCTCCGATTCAAGGTATTGGGGCGCGGTAAAAAAAGATTTGTTGACGGGAAAAGCGCTTTTGCGTTTACTCCCCGTAAACAAGGTGGACTTCTGGCCGGGAAGTTATATCCAAGAAAATAAATAATATGAAAAAAACAACACATATGGGTAAAAATAAATCCGCGGACGTCGCATCACCCAGGGGCATGAGAGATTTGATGAACGAGGAATATTATGCCTTTCAAGGTTTCTTTGAAAAGGCGCAAGAGGTAGCAGTGTATTACGGTTTTAAGCCCATTGATACTCCTATTTTAGAAAACGAGGAAGTTTTTACCGGAGGTATCGGCGAAGGTACGGACATTATAGATAAAGAAATGTACACGCTTAAGACTAAGGGAGGAGACCATCTCGCCTTGCGCCCAGAGCACACCGCCGCCTTAATGCGCGCTTATATTGAACATGGAATGCAGACTATGCCTCAGCCGGTAATGTTTTATCAGTATGGTCCGGTCTTTAGACACGACAAGCCTCAACGCGGACGCTACCGCCAATTTTGGCAATTTGATTTGGATTGTTTGGGCAGTGACAAGAGTATTATGGACGCGCTCGTGATCAAAGCCGGTATGAGTATTTTGGAAGAAGCAGGAGCGACAAATCTGACAGTTGATATCAACTCAATCGGCGACAAGGAATGCCGAGGAGGCTATATAAAAGAATTGACCAACTATTATCGTAAACATTTGAGTAGTCTCCCCACCATTGACCGAGAAAGACTGAAAACCAATCCCCTACGCATCTTGGATTCCAAAGAAGAAAAAACGAAGGAATTAAATGAGGGTGCCCCGGACTCAGTATCTTTCCTTTGCGTCTCCTGTAAAAAACACTTCAAAGAAGTTTTAGAATACTTGGAGGAAATGGGCATCAATTACAATATCAATAAAAATTTAGTGCGAGGACTCTCTTATTATACACGCACTGTTTTTGAAGTAATAGAAGAAGGCGGCGCGGAAGATGGTTCTCCACTCGCGCTCGGCGGAGGTGGACGATATGATTACCTGGCTAAACAAATTGGCGGTAAAAAGGATGTTTCGGCTGTCGGTTTTTCAATGGGAGTGGACAGAATAGTGGAAGCAAAATGGTACAAAAAGCTTTCACCTCGCATATTGAAAAAGCCGAAAATTTATTTCATCCAGCTGGGCTCCGAAGCTAAATTAAAAAGCTTGAATATCATTGAGATACTACGCAAGGCGCACGTGCCCATAGCTCAATCACTGTCTAAAGACAGCCTGGGCTCACAGCTTGGCATAGCCGAAAAGTTGTCTATCCCCTATGCCATAATATTCGGAGTGAAAGAAGCGATTGATGATTCTGTCATCGTGAGAGATATGTCCAACAGGTCTCAAGATACGGTAAAATTGAGCAAACTCCTGGAGTATTTAAAGGTACTTAAATAAAAAACACAATGAAGAAAATTCTTCAACAAAAAGAAAAGGTGCTACGGGAGATAGCTCGCGAAGTGCCTGTGTCCGACATTAAGACTAAAAAAATACAAACTATTTTGAAAGAAATGTCTTCCGCGCTCCTAAGCCAAGACGATGGAGTGGCTATAGCCGCGCCGCAGATAGGATACAGTCTGCGAATTTTCGTCGTGTCTGGAAAAATATTTACGGCGGAGTTTCTTGGGCGGGGTCTCTCGCAGTCGGGCGGGCCAGATGGGAGCGCTCCGCGAACACACGGAGACAGCGACCCCGCCCGAGAAAAATCCGTCGTGAGGGATTTGGTTTTCATCAACCCGAAAATATCCAAACTTTCCCGCGACAAAGAATGGGTCCCAGAGGGATGCCTATCAGTCAGGTGGCTCTATGGGAACACCTTCCGGTCAAAGAAGGCCACGGTCACCGCTTATGACGAAAACGGCAGGAAATTTGTGCGAGGCACATCCGGACTACTTGCGCAAATTTTCCAACATGAAACCGACCATCTGGTTGGAACTCTTTTTATTGACCACGCCAAAGATATAAAAGAAGAACTGCCGGTAAAATAGTTTATAAAGTAAAAAGTTATAAAGTTCATAAAGTGAATAAAAATAAATTAAATTTTATATTTTGGGGCACACCGGAGGTGGCATCGGAAACCCTTGAGATTTTAAAGGAAAGTGGCTATGTGCCATCCCTCATTGTCACTGCGCCGGACAAACCTCAGGGACGAAAAATGCTTATTACTCCCCCGCCTGTAAAAGTCTGGGCGGAAAAAAATAACATCCCCTATTTGCAACCCGAAAAATTGAACGAGGAATTCTCTAACAAGCTAAAGGCTACGAGCTATGAGCTTTCTATTGTGGTCGCTTATGGGAAAATAATGCCAGAAGAAATCATCAATATGTCCAAACTGGGTTCCATCAATATTCATTACTCGCTGCTCCCGAAATATCGCGGAGCTTCTCCGGTAGAATCTGCTATTTTAAACGGTGAGACGAAAACAGGTGTGACTATCCAGAAAATGAAATTTAAAATGGATGCTGGACCCATTCTCGCAGAAGAAAAAACAAACATTTTTCCTGATGAAAAAGCAGGTGACTTGCGTAAACGTTTGATAAAAATTGGGGGAGAAATGATAGTAAAATTACTTACCCCCTCCGCCTCCGGCACCTCCCCCTATATAGGGGGAGGCTGGG